>DASXRR010000360.1:0-14982 GCA_036506475.1 Chloroflexota bacterium | reverse complement strand
GGCGCGAACATCGCCCGCTGGTACAGGCGCACGGTGCCATCTTCGCTGGCGAGCACCACGTGTTGCTGATCTGGGCTGAAGCCGGCGTAGTACACGTCGCCGGTGCTGCCCCGCATCTCCACGACGCGCTGCCAGGTCGAGGTGTCCCATACGATCGCACTGCGGTCGGCGCTGCCGCTGATCAGCAGTTGTCCATCGCTGCTGACGTCGACCGAATACACCGCGCCGGTGTGATCCGTGAGCTTCTTGACTTCCTGCCCGCTGCTGATGTCCCACACACGGACTGTCGTATCGGCCCCGCCGCTGATGACCTTTGTCCCGTCCGCGCTGAACGCGACCCGATGAACCGCGCCCACATGCCCCCGCAGCTCGCGCACGACCTGCCGAGTGTTGGCGTCCCAGACGCGCACCAACCCATCACCAGTCGAGGTCGCGATTTTTTGCCCGTCCGGTGAGTACATCGCCGAGGTTGCTTCCGAACCGCCGCCAGCGAGTTGCGCAAGTACCTGACCTGTGTCTGCTGACCACACCCGAGCCGTCCCGTCAGCGCTCGCCGTGAGCACCTGTTTCCCATCCGGGCTGAACGTCACGGTGTAGATCGCACCTTGATGCCCGCTGAGTTCGATGTCCCGTGGTTGGCCATGCATGATGCGCGCCGTGCCGTCTTTCATCGCTATGGCCAACGACTTGCCGTCCGGGCCGATTGCCAGACTGGTAATCGCCGATGACTGCCCGAAGGTTGTTATCGACCTGGGCGACGGTGGCGACCACACGATGACCTGATTGTCGAGTCCGCCGCTGACCACTCCTGGGCCAGCGGGGTTGAAAGCCGCGGTGTACACCTGCGCCGTGTGTCCGACGAGTTCAAGCCAATCGTTTCGACTCTCGAGCTGCCAGGTGCGGGCGGTCCCGTCCAGGCTCGTGGTGAGCGCAGTTCTCCCGTCGCGACTGATTTCGGCGGTGCGCACGTCGTGGGTGTGTCCGACCAGTGCGAGCAGTTGCACGCCGGTCGCGGCATCCCATACGCGCCCAGTCTGGTCGGAGCTCGCGGTGATGACCGCGTCTCCAGTAGCGCTGAACGCAGCCATCTGGAGCGGCTGGCGGTTGGCGCGCAACTCCTGGACTTGATGGCCAGATGTGGCATCCCAGATGCGCGCCGTGCCATCGCTGCTCGAGGTCAGCACGAGTCGACCATCAGGACCAAACACCGCCGAGCGCATAGCCGCGCCGTCGCCCTGAAGCACACTAATCCGGGAGCCGGTTAGTGCGTCCCAGACCATCGCACTCCCGTCCTGGCTGCCCGTCAGGGCTCGCTTGCCGTCCGCGTCGAGGTCCACGCTCACGATAGCGCCGCGATGGCCACGCAGCTCGCTGACGCGACGTGCAGATGGCACGTCCCACACGATCGCACTCTGATCGCTGCTACCACTGATGAGTTTCGAACCATCGGCGCTCAAGGCAATTGATGCGATCGGCGGTTGGTGGGCGGGCCAGGCAATTCGCTCCACCCCGGTCGATCCATCCACAAGGCGAAGCGTTCCATCGCTAGTCCCAAGTGCAAGTAGGCTGGTACCCCACGCCATCGCCGTGACCGCGCCTGCATTCAGCCTGGCGATCTGTCGTCCGTCGGAGTCCCACATTGAGCCCGTCCGGTCGGAGCTAGCGGCGAAGACGCGCTGCCCATCCGGACTGAAACCTACTTTGATGACCGGTCCGCTGCCGCCCGGCAACTGTCTGATGGCTGCGCCAGTCGCCGCGTCCCAGATCGTCACGATGCCGCCGCTCGAACCAGTCACAATCTGTCGCCCATCACGACTGAGCGTCGCGACGATGATCGCCGCATTCGGCTCACGCAGTTCGAACTCTGCCGGGGATCGAGCGAGTGCACTCCGTAGCACGTCGTTCGCCTGGGGTGTGCTCCACATCCGATAGGCCTCGCGTGCAAGCAGGATGCTGAGCTGCGGGTCAGTGGCCAGGAGTGCCTGAGCCTGCAGGGCCAGCTCACGTGAGCCGTTGATGCGCGACTGCTCGTTTGCACGAATGAACCCCACGGCCGCGCTGACTGCCGCTACCAGCGCGACGAGCCCGGCCAACGCCGTGGCCACGAGCCACCGCCGTAGCCGCGCTGCCGAGCGTGCACTCTCGCGCGCCCGAGCCAGCTGTTCCGCGGCCAGCGCGCGGGCCTGCGAGAGCTCACGCTCGCGCTCCTCCGCGTCGCGCCGCGTACTGCGCTCTATGAACTCGCGTGCGCTTGCCTCGGCAACGACAAGGTCCGCCTGTGCTGCCAGCCGCTGGGCCTCCGCCAACCGCACGCCGTCGATCAAGTAGTCATCCGACCGCTCATGCTCGAGCCACTCGCGCAGCGCGAGCCGAAACCGCACCCCCATCTGCAATGCGTCGCGCGCCTCATGAACCGCCGTCCGCAGGCGCGCCCAGTTGCGCAGCAGCGTCTCATGGATGATGTCGACCTGCTCGTGCTCCTGCTGATCGAGTGTTGTCGCAAGCAGTCGGGCATCAACCAGCTCATTGATGAGCGCCTCTCGTTCGGGCACTCCCGTGGCCAGCTCGCGCTTCGAGACGGTGCGTCGCACGTCGCGCTGCGGATCGTCGTCCAGCGAAACCTCGACCAGGTCAAGAAAGATGCTCGTGATTGCTCGCTTCTGGTCGGCGGTGCGTGGTTTGCCGAGCGAGTTGAAGGCGTACGCTCGTTCCGCCTGCTGCTCGAGCGCATCGGTCAAGCTGCGGTAGCGATCGAGCGTGAGCGTGTGCGGCGGCTGGTCCCACAGCGCGGTCAGCGTGACCTGCAAGAGCGGCAAGAGCGTCGGTTCGGTGCCCACGTCGTCGACGAGTCGTTCCACGAGCGCTGACTGAATACGTTTCTCGCGGCTGTCGCGGCGCGCCTGCTCGAGCAGGGGCTGCCGAATGGCCTGCGCCAGTTCCGTTGGCGTCATGGCCCGTAGCTCTATCCCGTCTCGTTTGAACGCATCCAGCAGCGGCGGTTCGTTGAAAATGGCCGGCAAGTAGTCCGACCTGAGCGTGGCCAAAACTTGCAGCCCATCACCTGCGTGCAGCCCGCTCAGCCACCCACACAGCTGCTCGCGCTCCGACGCCGGGGCCTGAGTGAAGAGCTCCTCGAATTGATCGATCACCAGCACGGTCACGTCGCCCTGTGCCTGCCCCAAGGCGGCCTGTATCGCTGCCATCGGCTGCCGCCCAGGTCGAGTTACCGCCCAGCGCAGTCGGTCCCCGTAGAACGCCTCGAGCGCCGGCAACACCCCCGCCTGCACGAACGACGACTTGCCCGACCCACTCGCGCCCGTGACGAACACGAGTACCGGCCGCTCGCCCGATTGCGTCAGCAGCCTGATGGTCTCGGCGACTTGCTGCTCCCGCCCGCTATAAAACGCCCGCGTCGCGTACGTGAAACTCGCCAACCCGCGATACGGATTGGCGGACAGGTCGCTGACGTCATAGGTCTGCTCGGCCGTGATGTGGACGACGTCCCGCCCCGCCACGTCGCCATGCACCACGATCGAGTCGACCGACCCGTCCACCCGAATCCCCGCGCTGACGCCCTCGCCGCCCGGTTCCGCCTCGCTGTTCATACGTGCCCCCGCCGCCCCGACGCAGCCCCGCTCATCGTCGCGCGCCGGCCGCGAAGCGGCGTCGCCGCGTATGCTCCGCCGCCCGTCCACCGCTACGTACCCCGTACGTAACGACCCCGCCATTCGCCCGCCAACGCGCAGCGTGGCCAACGCCCTGGTGCTCCACCCGAACCCCCGCCCCCTAGCTCAGCCCCGGCACCCGCTGGACAAGCATCGCCACCGTCTGCGCCAGCGTCACCGCGGCCGGCAGCGAGCTCGCGATACGCTCGAGAAACCCCTGCGCCGACGAGAGCTTCTCAGCCAGCCGCTCATCGTCCCCGTCTGAGCCGGCCTGAACCGCCTTGGCCAGCTCATCCCGAGCATCCTCGCGCAAGCCGCCAGGCGCCTCCTTCAAAGCGTCGAGCTCAGCCTGCACCCGCCCGAGCAGCTCGAGTAGCTGTGCCCGCTCGGTCACGCCCGCCGCATCACCAGGCGTGACGCCAATGTGCACGTCCCGCCCAGCCACGTTGCCCGTGATCTTGACCGAGTCGATCTTGGCCCCCTTGCCCAGGTAAAACGCCGCACTACCCGGTTCTTGTTCAGCCATAGCCGTCCACCTACTGGCGGAGCATTGTCCACGACCACCGCCCTCGAAACAATCGCCGCATACTGACAGCCAGGATGCGCCCGAGCTATGTCGCCAGACGCATCGGCGTGTTCGTCCTGTGTGCGTGGCTGGCCGCCTCGGTGAACTTCTTTCTGCCGCGCCTCCAGCCGCGCGGCGGCCGGCCCACGCCCGCCCCCAGTGGCGACCTCGCGCAGCAGTACGTGAACTACCTGACGCATGCGCTGCGCATGGACTTCGGCATCTCCTCGGCGTTTTTCCCGAACAGCGTTGCCGACGTCATCGCCGCGGCGCTGCCGTGGACAATCGCCATGCTCGGTACGGCGACCCTGCTGGCGTGGGTGCTCGGGTGCTTGCTTGGGGCGCTGGTCGCCTGGCCGCGCGCGCCGCTGCTGGTGCGGCTGGTCGGTCCGCCGATCATGGCCCTCCAGGCTCTGCCGTTCTACCTCTTTGGGTTGCTCCTGATGTCGCTCTTCGTGTTCCACCTCGGCCTGTTCCCGATCATGGGGGGCTACTCGGGCGCGACCTTCCCCGGGCTGCGACTCGACTTCGTACTGGACATCGTCCACCACTCGATCCTGCCCGCGCTGTCGATCGTGCTGGTCGGCATGGGTGGCTGGGCGCTGCTGACTCGAAGTCTCGTGGTCACCACCCTCGAAGAGGACTTCATGCTCTTCGCCGAAGCCAAAGGGCTGCGCGGCCGCACGATTTTCGTGCGCTACGCGCTGCGCAACGCCTTGCTGCCACAGGTCACCGCGCTCGGCTTGTCGCTGGGCCAGATCGTCTCGAGCGGCGTGCTCGTCGAGCAGGTCTTCGCCTACCCAGGACTCGGCCGACTCCTGAGCCTGAGCATCCGCAACTCCGACTACAACCTGCTCGGTGGGGTCGTCTTCATCCTCGTCGTCGGCGTGAACCTGGCCACGTTGCTCCTCGACCTGACCTACCCACTCCTCGATCCGCGCATTCGCGTCACGCAGCGCTGATAGACTCGGCCGAGGTGGTGCAGTACGACCTGGTGCTGCGGGGTGGCCACGTCATTGACCCCGCCAACGAGCGCGACGCTGTGCTGGACGTGGCGATCCAGGATGGTCGCATCGCCCGCGTGGCGCCGTCGATCGCCGATGCCGCGACGACCGTCCTCGACGTCGCGGGACTGTACGTCACCCCCGGTCTGATCGACATCCACGTCCACGTCTTTCCGTTCCGCGGTGAAGACGGGCCAACCTGGCAGTCCTCGATCGTGCCCGATGCGCACTCCTTCCGTGCCGGTGTGACCACATTCGTCGACGCCGGCACCAGCGGCGCCGAGCATTTCGCCGAATTCCGAGCGCTCTGGATCGATCGCTCCGCGACGCGCGTCCTGGCCTGGCTGAATGTCGCCAAAGATGGCATGGGCGACGCGGAGCAGGACACCGCGCAGTTCGACTCCCGCCGCGCCGCGGACACGCTCGCCGAGCACTCCGATGTGATCGTCGGCTTCAAAACCGCGCATTACTGGACGCGCGATCCGTGGGACGCCGGACATCCGCCCTGGGCGTCGGTCGATGCCGCCGTGCAGGCAGGTGAGCTGGCCGGCCGACCCGTCATGGTCGATTTCTGGCCTCGCCCGCCTGAGCGTTCGTACCGCGACCTGCTGCTCGAGCATCTCCGGCCCGGCGACGTCCATACACACGTTTTCGCTCAGCAATTCCCGATCGTCGCTCCGGACGGCGGCATCGTCGACTACATGTGGCAAGCGCGCGAGCGCGGCGTGCTGTTCGACGTTGGACACGGCGGCGCGAGCTTCTGGTTCCGCAACGCTTCGCCCGCCATCGCCGCCGGTTTCCCGCCCGACAGCATCAGCACCGATCTGCACCTGGGGAGTTTGAATGGCGCCGCGCTCGACACCTTGCATACCGTGTCCAAGTGCATCGCTATGGGCATGCCGCTAGCCGAGGCGATCTTCCGCGCCACCGTCACTCCTGCGCGAGCGATCCGCCGCCCCGAGCTAGGCACACTCGCCGAAGGCGCCGAAGCCGACGTCGCGGTCCTGCGTTGGGTCGACGAGCCGCGCGGCTACGCAGACTGCGGTCGCGCGCGCCTGCAGGGCTCCGGCGAACTGGAGTGCGCGCTCACCATCCGCGCCGGCAAGGTCGTCTGGAATCCAACTGGTCTAGGCATGCCCGAGTGGCACGCTGCTCCAGCGGCCTACTGGACCATCCCCGATCTCCAGCACTGAGGTCCGGCCACGCTCGAGAAGTTCCCCACTTTCTCTATGGCCAGCCACCCGTCCCCCCAGTCTTGGGCGCCCATCGTCCGCGCGCCGAGGCTGACCCGAACGCGCGTTCCAGGGCCGCCGCCGTCCCCACCCATGCCCCTTCGTCCATCCCGCCCCGTCCTCTACGCCGTCCTGCCTCGGTGCCCCAATCGCGCCGTTTGTCCCCGCTCCCGCCCGCCCGTTACAATTTCCTGTCCTCGGGGCATTAGCTCAGCGGGAGAGCACTTGCCTGGCAGGCAAGGGGTCGGCGGTTCGAATCCGCCATGCTCCACCCCTCATTCTTGAACTCAAATTTGGCACTCAGCAGGTTAGGCTAGCGGGGCACTCAATTCTTACGTCGCAGCGAACACAAGCGGCTGCTGGCAGCTATGGCACAAGGCGGTCGGAGTGCGCTCGATGGTCTCACGGGCCGCCAAATCGCTGCGGTCCTTTGAGGTGCGCCGCGCATCTCAGCGGTGACCCTACCCTCCTCGGGCGCCGCTGCGCGAATGCCGTATCAGCGACTCGCCTCGATGTTGCTCCCGACAAGCAGCTCGCGATCGATGAGTGGCAACGGCGATGGCAGCACGAACCTTGGCTCTGACCAGACGAAGATCGCCTCGCCTTGCTGCAAATACCAGACCGCAGCCGAACTCGCCCCGCTGTCCACGATCAGGTCAATTGCCTGCATTGGCGGGCCCCAATCAAGCCATTCGGGAGTCGCGTCAACGCATGCTGCTTGACTGGCGTAACTCCTGTCGCCCACTCGTCCTTGGCTTCTCAATCGTGGCATTGACTCGCGGCGACGTTTAGACGCCGCTCACAATCGCGCCCGTGTGATTCGGCCCCTGCGCGGCGACGAAGTGCTGCACAATTGGTTGGTCAGCGTCCTTTAGAAAGCTGCGTGCCCGCGCGTCAATGTCCTGATCCGCGAGTGTGGCTCGCTGGACCTGACGCAAGTGCTCGGCCCAGGCTCGACAATGAAGGTTTCGATGTAGCGACCCGGCACCGCGGGATCGCGGAACAGTCCCCAACGCATCGCGCCATCGCGGCGGCGCAACCGACCAAGCTGCCCGCATCGCCACAACGAAATCTGTGTCATGCTCCAGGTCAACGTCGTACTGCGCGGTGACCATCACTGGACCCTCGAGTGGATCCGGCGCTTCCTCCAACTCCGGCGCGGGCAGCAGGTGTACCGGACTGGCGTCAATCGCCTCAGTCGATTCGAGTCGCCAGCGCCACGTCACAACCACTCCGAGCACCATCGCCGCTGCGGCGATCGCGAGCGTGAGCGGATCGCCGACCCGCTCAGCGACAGCACCCCACAGCAGGCTCGCGGCCGCGAGCGTTCCCTGGAACACGAGGAGAAAGGTTGCGAGCGCGCGTGCCTTTACCCACTGCGGTGCGCACGTTTGCACGATCACGTTGAGCCCTGAGGTAACGACCATCCACGCAGCGCCCGCCACCGCCAGGATGAGTGACAGAACGGCCAGCTGAGGCACATAGCCGAGCGCGAGCGTGGCGAGGCCGAAGATCGCCGAAGCGCCGGCCACACGAACATCGGCCGAGAAACGCTCGCGGATGCGCGGCAACACGGCTGCGCCGAGTACGGCGCCCAGTCCGAGCGATCCCAGCAACACGCCGTAGCCGCCCGAAGACAAGCGCATCTCCTGCCGCGCGACCTGCGGCAGCAACGCCCAGAGGGCACTCGCGCAGACCATGAAGGCGACGGTCCGCACCAGTACTGCGTGCAGCTCAGGTGCGTGGCGCGCGTAACGTAGGCCCGCGCGAGTCGCGCTCACGAGCCGTTCGCCAGGCAGCTCGCTCGTGCGCGCTGGACGTTTCCAGAGGTACAGCGCGACGATAGTCGCCAGAAACGACGCCGAGTTGAGCAGGAAATTGGCGCCTGGCCCGAACAAGGCGACAACGATTCCACCAAGCGCTGGCCCAACCGCGCGGGCAACGTTGAAGCCAGCAGACTCGAGAGCGACCGCCGCGGGAACACCCGGCGCGGGCACTATCTCCGGGATGATCGCCTGCCACGCGGGAGCGTTGAACGCGGTACCCAGTCCCAGCGCGAACGTGAACGCCAGCAGCAGCCACGGGTTGACCAGGTTGAGCAGAGTCAGGCCGCCGAGGACGCCTGCCACAAGCAGCATCCAGACCTGCGCCCACAGCAACAGCCGGCGCCGATCGACGAGATCGGCCAGGGCGCCCGCGGGCAGCCCAGCCAGGAAGATAGGCAGGCTCGTCGCAGTCTGCATCAATGCGACGAGCTGCGCCGACGACGTGAGGTCGGTCATAAGCCACGCGCCGCCGACGTTCTGCATCCACGTGCCGATGTTGGACACCACCGAGGCGGTCCAGAGCATGCGGAACAACGGATCCGCGAGGGGCGCGAGCGCGCCGCGGCTTGCCGACGCTGAGTCGACCTTTGGGGGCACGGGCTGACAGGGACCCGCGAGCGGGGCGGGTGCCTGTGCCGCGGCGCCAGCGCTGTCTGGAGATGCCATAGGAGTTTGCAGCCCGAGAACCGCGCAGCGACCCGGAGAGCACGAGCCGGACCAGGCGCCCGCGCCGGCGAGGCGTTGCGGCGGTATCGACTCGAACCGCCACCTGCGCGAGAGCAAGACGCGGCGGCGCAGCACCATCCGCTGCTCGCCGGAGAACTGCGGTAGAAGCGCGGTACGCCGCGGACGCGACTGGTGGTCGAGATTAGTTTCTACTGCTGTTCGCTCGACCCCTCACGACGCGAGCAAGGGATCAACTTAAGCTTGAACCGACGTCGCCTTCGCCTCGCTGGCTAGCACTCTGCGTCTCCGAGTGCCACATGTGAGTTCAGAAATCGTGCGTGGAGCATGGCGGATTCGAACCGCCGACCCCTTGCTGCCAGGCACGGCGAGGCATCGTTTTTCGAGTTTAGACGGGCCATTTCGAGATTGCGCGGGGCCCTTTGTGTGTCGCCTGGGAGCGTTGGGTCACGCGGGCGTGTAAACGCTGCTCCGCGGACACTAGCGGACCTGCAACAACAACCCTCCGGTCCAGGCATGCAGCGCCGGCTGTCGAGCCGCCGATCCCGTGCATCGAACATGTACGAGCTGCTCTCACGCAGTTGGTATCGTGCGTCGTGAACTGATGGATTACGGCTTCGTGTTCGACGGCACCTTCAAACTCTCGTGGGCGCAGCAGCGTGAGTTGGTCAAACTCGCGGCCGACCTCGGATATACCAGCGGCTGGGCCCCGGGTGGCGTGACGTCGCGGGACGGCATTCTGACCGCGCTGCAGTGGGCGCAGGCCGCGGGCGGGCGACTGCGCACGGGCACGTCGGTGACGGTGGCGCCATTCTGGACGCCGGCCAGCCTCGCCTCGCAGGCGGCTACCGCGGCCGAGCTCACCGATGGCCGGTTCGTGCTCGGAATTGGCTCAGGCGCCGCGCACGAGCCGGGGACGTTGGCGGCGTACGACATGCCCGTGCGGCCGGTCGTCTCGCTGATGCGCGACTACTTGCACATCCTGCGCGGGCTCCTCGATGGAGAGGAGGTCGACTACTCGGGCAAGGCGTTGAGCCTGCGCGGCGTCCGCCTCGGATTCAAGCCGCCCAGGGTGCCGATCTACGTCGGCGCGCTTGGACCCCAGATGGTCAAGCTGGCCGGCGAACTGGCTGATGGCGTAATCCCGAGCTGGAGCAGTCCTGAGCAGGTCGCCTGGGGTAAGCAGCTCACCGCCGCGGCTGCGCGCAAGGCAGGCCGCGAGCCATCGGATGTGAAGTGGGTGGGCTTCGTCCGCATGTGCATCGACCAGGATGCGGATCGGGCACGTCGGGCGTTCGCCGAGAGCCTGCTGCGCTACGGTCTGGCACGCCCGGGCGCGGATCGCGACCGCAGTTTTCGCGCTCACTTCGCGCGCATGGGTTTCGACGACGAGCTACGTCGCCTGGAGGCGCAGAGAGATGCGGGCACGCCGATCGCCGATCTGGTAGATGTCGTGCCTATCGAGCTCATGCAACACGTGGGCTACTTCGGCGGACCCGAAGGCGCACCGGAGGCGTTTCACCGCCTGGCGCGTGGGCTCGATACTGCACTGTTGCGCATGATTACCACTGAAGCAGGCCCCGAAAAGGTGGCGCTGGCGCTCGAGTCCGTCCAGCCTGCTCGCGTCGAGGATCGCGTCGGCGCTCGTGTGCGCTAGCCTGGCGCACATGTCAGAAGCGGTCTTCTCGTTCGACGGGCTGCGGTTCCGGTACCTGGAGTGGGGCGCGAGGGACGCCGAGCCAATCGTGCTGGTGCACGGGTTCTCGAGCACGGCGGAGGCATGGACCCGCGTTGGCGAAGCGCTGGCGTCTGAGTACCACGTGGTAGCCCCCGATCTGCGCGGGCATGGCGAGTCCGACTGGGACGTCCAGCAGCGCTATACAGACGAGCAGCTAGCCGCCGACGTCCGGGCGCTGGTTCAAGAGCTCAACCTGCGGCCGTTCACGCTGGTGGGGCACTCGATGGGTGGAGCCGTCGGCTATACCTACGCGGCTCGATATCCCAGCGACGTGACGCGCCTGATCATCGAAGACTCGGCGCCGATGCCTCCCGGGCGGACGATGCCAGAACCGCGCAGCACCTTCGCCTCGCGAGCCGAGGTGGAGCAGAGCGTGCGCGCGGCCCAGCCCCATATGCCCGAGGCCGCGCTGCAGCAGCGCGTCGACGTGTACTATCGCGAGCGACCCGACGGCACGTGGAGCTACCGGGCCGACGTCGTTGGCGTCAGGCGCGGACGCCGCGAACAACATCCGGACACGCTGTGGGCCGATATTCGCAAGATTCAGTGTCCAACGCTCGTCATGCGCGCCGGGGGTGAGCCAGCACTGGTATCCGAACAGACGGCGGAGCGTCTGACGCGTGAAAACCCGCGCATCGAGCCGATCACCGTGCCCGACGCCAACCACAATATCCACTTCGCGCACTTCGAAGTGTTCATGCCCCTGCTGCGCCAGTTCCTGAAGCGACCGATCGAAGTCACCGCCTCCTGACAAGCACCCGTTACGGCGCCTTGGCTCCATCCCTCAGTCGGCAGTTTGTTGAGTGGGTCGACGGCGTATCGTTTGCCGATTTGCCACCGGAGGCGCTGGATCGTGCGCGCGGCGCAGCAAGCACTCCGGATGATGCAGGAGGAACACGTTTCGCATGCTGACGTAGCCGGCTCCGCAATTCTGCATGCGGCGCTCAGCCGTGGGCCGAGGTTGAAGGTGCGTGCTGGCGCGACTATTGGCCGCGGTCGCGTCCAATCGCTATGCGGCGGTGTGCTGAGCCGGCAGCGCCAGGCGCTCACGCAGCACGTCAACCAATGCGGCATGCGGGCGACAGTTGGCGAACGCGAACGACTGCAAGAGGCGGTCCATCTCCACCTCGGACAAGCCGGCGAAGCGTTTGCAGTAGGTCGGCTGCATCAGCGTCGCCGCGTAGCCCGCCAGGGCGGCCTGGTTGAGGTACTTCTCGTTGGCGATGGGGTCGATGTCAGGGTCACCGATTGTGTGCTCGATCAGGCGTGCCAGGTCGCGTACTGCCTGCTTGGCCGGCGTGCTCGGCAGCCAGCGCATCCAGAAGTCGCTGGCCAGCTCGCGCTTGGCCTCGAGGACCGGCGCGAGCCGCCGCAGGTACTCCGAATCCGGATCGAGCTCGACGATGCCCATCACACCGACGTCCTTGTAGGTCCAGGTCGTCCAGTGTGCGCCGATGCCTTCGAAGACGTCGAGTTGGTCGGCCATGGCGCGCAAGCGATCGGCGCGCTCGGCTGGCGGCCCGTTGTACACCGCGCCGAACTCGCCGATCCACAGCGGCACGCGGTGTGTCAGCGCGAACTGGGTGCCTTCCTGGGCCTCGAGCGTGCGCTCCTGATAGGCGCGTCCCCACCCGGTATCGTCGTCCTTGTCTGGGTACCTGCCCGGGCCGAAGCCAGCGGTGTTGTAGTTGTGGCTACTGTAGACGAGGTTGGGCGCGAACGGCGCGTCGAGCTGACTGAACAGACGGGAGTAGTAATCACCTTCGAGAAAGATGATGTGATCGGCGTCGATGGCACGGATCGCGTCGACGACCCGCCTATAGAGCGCGTTGATCGTGTTCCACGCCGGGCGGTAGGCGTCGCTGAAGCGTCCCCGCGGGCTGTTGCTGGCGGGTTCGTTCATAACGTTGTAACCGGCGATGGTCGAGTTGCCGCGGTAGCGGCGGGCGAACTCCTCCCACAATGCGACGAAGCGATCCTGGAACGTGCGGTGGTGCCAGAGAAGGGCCTGGCGGTTGGCGTTGTCACTGTGCCAATCCGAGTTCTGCCAGCCCTGCACGGCGTGCAAATCCAGGATGGCATACAGTCCGTGGCGAGCGCACCATTCGAGCGCCTGGTCAAGGCGGCGAAAGCCGTCGTCGCGGTATACGAAGGGCGCCATGTCATCTTCGAAATGTCGGTAGTTGAGCGGCAAACGAATCGCCGTAGCGCCGAGTGATTTGATGAACGCCACGTCCTCTTCGGCGAAGAAGTGGTCCAGAAAGGATTCGAAGAAGAAGCGCGCCTTGCTTTCGCCGAGCACTTCTGCCATGGTCGCCCGGAGCCCGTGCTCGCTGCCCGGATAGCCGGCGATGAAGTCCTCCATGTTCATCCAGCCGCCAATGCAGGTGCCGCGCAGTCGAACCACCGTGCCCGAGGCGTCAACGATCTCATCGCCGCGTACCGAAAGCATGCGCGACATCTTATGGGAGCGGCTTGCGAACCAGGCCACGCCTCAGTACGAACGGTGCCCGGTTGGGCCGCTGATCGCAGTGCCCCAAGGCCCGGGCCAGGTTGCTTCTGCGACGGCGCCGATAGCGCCAGAACGAGTCGCAGGTAGCCTGATGCACCTGCTTGACACAGGTTTTGAAGGCGACGCATAGTCACAGCACCGTTTCGGGTTGGCCGGAGACTTCTGAGATGCCCCGCCGTGGTAATGAGCGTTGCGCTCAAATGCTGCCGGGGCCTGGTCAGCGTTGGCGGGGGCAAGCTGAGTGCCTTTCGCGCGATGGTGGAGCACACCGTTGACGAGATCTCGCCGAGCTCAGGATCCCGTGAGTCTCGTGAGATGAGCCGCGCGGCCCGCTTGCCCGAGGTTCCCAGCGACGAGCCGCGCTCGACTGGCACCGCGCCATGACCCGCTACGCCGTGGAGTGCGAGATGGCCCAGCACTTGGAGGACGTCTATCGCCGCCGCACTGGACTGGTCGTCGGACCGGAGAAGGGAGGAACTATCGCGGACCATGCTGGCGATCGACAGCATGTTTGGTGTTCGTGTTACCTCGGAAGCTAGCGCGCACTATGCCGAAGTACCTCAGGGGAGGAGCCGATGACTACGACGACCGGCACCGCAACGTCTTCAGATGGACCGCTCGCCGCCCCAACAAGGGAAGAGCGAGTTGTCGCCGAACCGCGTGGCGGGCGAAGGAACGTCAGTCTGCTGTTGGTAATCTCGCTTGTTCTCATGTTCGGTGGGAGCATCCTTGCGTCCTGGCTCAGTTCCGCGGCGGGAGCCGCATCCGTCAAGGATGTGAAGATCTTCGGGACAAACGGATACGTCATCAGCGCATATCTGTATACGCCGAGAACGGCGACGCCCCAGAGTCCAGCGCCAGGCATTCTCGCCATTCACGGCTTGAACAATCAAAAGAACTACATGGCTAATGCCGCGCTCGAGTTCGCGCGGCGCGGCTTTGTGGTGCTGTCGATGGACATGACGGGGCACGGCTTCTCGAACGGCGCCAATGGCGAAAACGGCTTTGGCGGGCCTGACGGGTTGCGTTACCTGCGTTCCTTGCCCACGGTCGACAAGAACAACGTCGGCCTGGTTGGCATGTCCCAGGGCGGATTCGGACCTGTGACCGCCGCCGCCCAGGCCATCCCTGATGGGTACAAGTCGATCTTCTACATGGAGTCCGAGTGCACCGCGCCAGGCGTGCCCAACCTGGCCCCTTGCCAGGGTCTCAAGAATGTGGCGTTCAACATTGGGACGGCGACGGAGCTCGGCATCATGGTGCTGGTCAACAAGGGCTCGGATGCACCGAACTCGCCGGTGGTCAAACCGGTCTTCGGCACCTCTGACCCAGTGAAGATCGGCCAGGTCTACGGCTCGATCGCCGACGGCACCGCGCGCATCCTCTATCAGCCGCACGAAACACACCCGCAATCCACCGATTGGCCCGTGGCAATCGGCAACGCAATCGACTGGATGCAGATGACTCTCGATGGCGGCAACAAGCTGCCGCCGTCGGACCAGATCTGGCCGTGGAAACTGTTCGGAACCGCTGCCGCGCTTGTCGGCGCGTTTCTATTTCTGTTTGCATTCGGCGGACAATTGCTACGGTCTCGACTCTTTGCCCCGCTCGCGGAGCCGGTACCGTCCTATCGCGGCTTCACCGGCGGCGGCTGGTGGTTGGGTGCCCTGATCACTACGGCCCTTGGTCCGCTCTTGTATCTCTGGGTCTGGCAGAACGTTGGACTTGGCGGCGGCTTCCTGGCACCGAATGCTAT
>DASXRR010000359.1:0-2119 GCA_036506475.1 Chloroflexota bacterium | reverse complement strand
CCGGACGAAAGCGCCCATCGACACGTGCCGGCGCTGGTCGACAACTCGGTACTTCAGATCACCGCTCGCCGCTCGTGAATCCGCGCCGATACCACATGCGTCAATCAGGCTGCGGTGCCACTCCGTCTCCGCCGGCCCGGGCCGGGCAGCGGGCGAGCGCCGACTGCCTGGCGGACCCACGCGATGTCGGCGGCCAGCTGGTTGAGTTTGGCCTCACCGATCTCGGCGCCCAACGCATCGGCCCACGCCTTCTGAGCGACGGAGATGGTGTGCAGGACGTCGCGGCCGCGCGATGTCGGCTGGAGCAGCTGCGCGCGGCGATCGGCTGGATTGGGCAGGTAGACGGCTAGGCCGTCGCGCACCAGCAGGTCAGCCACGCGCTGGACGGCCTGGCGAGCGATGCCACGGCGGCGGGCGACCTGAGCCACGGTCGCGGGCTGGTCCGCGACGGCATCCAGGACGATCCAGCGGGCCAGCGTCTGGTCGGCCAGGCGAGCCAGGGATTCGCCGGCGGCAGTGAACAGGCCACCCAGCCAGGCGACTTCGAGAACGAGGTGGGTGAATGACTCGCCGGCCGGGGAGCGGGCCGGCCGCACCGTCAAATTGACATCATGTTGTCGATCCGAGTATGCTCCAGGCATGACAACATATTGTCATTCTGGCGAGATCGATATCCAGCCGTTCAGCGTCCACGTCCCCGATGCCGACCTCGACGACCTGCGCCAGCGGCTCGGCCGCACGCGCTGGCCAGACGAGCTACCCGAGGCGGGCTGGGATTATGGCGCGGCGCTCGGCTATGTGCAGGAGCTGACGGAACACTGGCGGACGGGCTTCGACTGGCGGGCCCAGGAGGCGCGGCTCAACGCCTGGCCACAATTCACGACTCAGATCGATGGCCAGATGATCCACTTCCTGCACGTCCGCTCGCCTGAGCCAGGCGCGCTGCCGCTGGTGATCACCCATGGCTGGCCGGGCTCGATCGCCGAGTTCCTCTGCGTGATCGGCGCGCTCAGCGACCCTTGCGGGCACGGCGGCGACGCCGGCGATGCCTTCGACCTGGTGATTCCGTCACTGCCAGGTTTCGGCTTCTCTGGCCCGACCCACGAGAAGGGGTGGAACCTGGCCCGCGCGGCGCGGGCATGGGCCGAGCTGATGCGTCGTCTCGGCTACCAGCGCTACGGCGCACAGGGCGGCGACCTCGGTGCGCTGCTGTCGCCCGAGCTGGGCCACATCGACCCCGAGCACGTGTTGGGCATTCATCTGAATGCGGCTACGGCGGGGTTCATCCCGTGGGGCGAGGTGCCCGAGGACCAGCTGGCCACGTTCACCGACACCGAGCGAGCTCGTCTGGGGCGGTTGCGGAAGTTCTTGAGCGAGGGCAACGCCTACTTCCAGATGCACGCCACGCGACCCCAGACCATCGCCTTCAGCCTCAACGATTCACCCGCGGGTCTACTGGCGTGGATGGTTGACAAATGGCAGGAGTGGACGCACGGGCCGCTTGACGAAGCGATCGCGCGCGATGACGTGCTGACCAATGTCTCGCTCTACTGGCTGACGCAGACCACCGGCTCGGCGGCGCGCATGTACTACGAGAACATGCACGGGCCGGCCAACTGGGGCCGGCCGCCGTCGCCGACGCCCATCGGCGTGGCAGCCTTCGCTGAGGACATCGCCATCCGCCGCTTCGGCGAGCAGGGCAACACTATCGTCCACTGGTCGGACTTCGATCGGGGCGGCCACCTCGCGGCACTTGAAGCGCCTGACCTGTTCGTGGACGACGTGCGCGCCTTCTTCCGCCGATTCCGCTGAAGACGATGCGCCAGGACTGCGCCTGCGGGACTGCGGTGCAGACCCATGCAGAAGGAGCATCCGATGCAATACTTGGTGCAACTCCGGCTGAGCGCTTCGTCTCGACCGACCAGCCCCGAACAAGGCGTTGCCCTCATTGAAAAGGCGATCCTTCCCACCCTTGAACGATGCACAGAGCTACAAGCGGAAGGCAGCATCCTGGCAGGAGGCCCCGTCAGCGGCTCGGTTGCTCTCGCTTTGATCGTGCGTGCTGAATCTGCTCTAGCTCTCGATAACCTGATTACGACCCTGCCGGCTTGGCCGCGGA
>DASXRR010000358.1:0-3301 GCA_036506475.1 Chloroflexota bacterium | reverse complement strand
TCCAAGCGAAGGCGCCGCAATTGTTCATGGGTACGGGCGCGGTCGAATGCCAGGGCAGCAAGCCGAGCCAGTTGCGACGAGAGCTCGAAGTCCTCTGCGCTAAATCTTCGACGCGACTTGACTATGGCCAGGTGCATCGCGCCGAGCATCGATTTGCCCGCGACCAGCGGCACGACGATGACCGATCGCAGGCCAAGGTCGCGCAGTGCCGCGAGTTGTTGATCGTCCCCCGCCAGTTCGGCGAGCGATGCGTCGGTTACCTCAGGAATCAGTACCGCGGCGCGCTGCGCCGCTAGGATTACCGGGTGGCCGTCCGGCGCGCAGCCCGGCCGTATGCTTTGGCACGCCTCGACCGCCGCGGCAGTGAGCGGATCGACCGACGCTAGGGTGACCAGGTCGGCAATCGTATTCCCGGCCAGCAGGCGAACGACACACAGGTCGGCCAGGTCCGGAACGGCAAGGCTGGCGAGCTTCTTCGGGAGCTCGGCCGACTGAAGCGAGCTCGCAAGCACCTCGCTCGCGCGCGCGAGAAACGCGAAGCGGCTTCGATGCAACGCTCCAACTATAGGTGTCAGGCCCGCGGGATGTCGCCGACCGTAGGCCAGCATCAGTACTGCGCCAGCGAGAACCACTGCGCCCCAGGGTGGTCAGCACGGCGCCGGCCGATCCTTAGACTCGTGCTCCGACCAGCCTGCGCAAGAAGAAACCGCCCCATTGCCCAGGATGCCGACGATCAGTGCGGCTGCGGCGAGCCAGCACGCGCCATCGGACAAACTACTGCGTTCGAGCTATATAAAAATACGCGCGCGACAGGACGAGCAGCGCCGGCGTGAGCGTGGCCCGCCATGAAGAAGTGCTCGTGGAGCTAGTTCAAAAGTACGCCTGGCGTGAGCAGGCGCAACAGTGAGTAACCGCTAGGCGTCGTCGCCGAGACGTACGTTCACGGTGTCTACGAGCAAAGCGCACCTCGCCATGCCCGCAATTGATGGGGCGGTCACACTGGCGCTGCTCGCGATGCATCAGCACGCGCCAGTTCTGGCCTCGGGTCTGTCCTGGTGGCAAATTGCAACGCTTCGCCAATCTGGGCTTGCATTCGTTCGGCGACGCCAATGACGGCCTTACTGAACCCGGAATGTGGTGAGCGGCTGACGACCGGGTGACCTTCAAGTGCTGCGCGAGCGACAGCCTCTCCGCCGTAAGGAATAGAGCTGATGAGGCGCACGTTTAATACATGCTCCAGTTGGTCCGGCGACAACGACAGGTACGGCCCTGGGTGATTGAGGAGGTACTGGAGGGGATCATGCGGTAGGTGGAGCAGCTCCCGACAAATCCGCTGGCACTCCGTCACAGCCCGAACGCCGGCGCGATCGGCTGTGCATACGATCAGCAGATTATGAGCTGACTCGAGCGCGGCGAGGTTCGGCTCGGAGAACCCTCGGCCGACGTCGACGATGACATGCAGGAACATTCTGCGTAGCAGCTCGAGCGAGGCTTTGACGTGCGCCGAGGTCACCAGCTCACCTTCCTCGGGCCGAAGGACGCCTGCGAGTACGCGAAGTGACGAATCGGCATGGGTGGTCAGGTAGAACTCCAGCGTTTCACGCTCCATCTGGCGAATGGACGCGGCCGAGATCGCCGCCAGCGACGTGCGGGGATTGAGGTCGAGCAAGAGCGGAACGTGGCCGAACAGGACGTTGAGGTCGACAAGCGCGACGCTGTCTGGAGCACGGTGTGCGAGCGCGACCGCCAGGTTGGTCGCGAGCGTTGTGGCGCCGGCACCACCGCGGGGCGAAAAGATCACGCTCACGATCCCAGAGGGGCCGCGCCCCTCATAACTGGTCTCGGCAAGTAGGCGACGCTGCGTGGCAGCGCGTCTGCGGGCGACCACGCGTGCCAATTCACGCATCAGATTGAGGTTGTTGGCAAGGAGCGCGTCGAAGTCCGCTTTACTCAACTGGAGAACCCGTGTCTCGGTAACTGCTGTGGCTGTAGCAGATCGCGCGTCTCCGCTCAGCAGTCCCATTTCCCCGACGATTTCTCCGGGCCCCAGAAACGCCAGCACTCTTTCGCGCCCCGTGGCTTGGCTTGTCGCGATCCGTATTCGTCCGTCGACGACTATGTACATCGCTTCGGCCGACTCGCCCTGCCGGAACAACACATGATTGCGGCCGATCCGTCGTTCATTGAGGAGCTTGCCAATCTGGCGCAGCTCTGGCTCGGGCAGCCGCGCGAACACGTCGGCTCGTCGCAGCAGGTCGGTTGCGCTGCGTCTCATTACGCGGCTTCAGCACGCTTGGGAGCGTGTCGACGCAGGACGCGCATAAGAGCATTCCCGGCCGGCGTACCCGAAGTGCGCTTGCTCCACTCGATATTGGTGGCGACCTCGGCGGGCAGGAGGTCGCGCGCGAGCTGGTCGACCGCGTGGCCAAATCCGGAGCGGCGAGCCGGCCGTACTACGGTGCCCCTTGCGAATGCGGCTCTGGTAGCCGAGTCGCCGGCGTGTGGAATCTCGACTGCCATGTCCTGTTGAAGCGCGGTCTCGAACCTGGATCGCGTAAGTCCTCGGCCGGGTAGGGGGTGGTTGTAGACGTAGGACAGCCTGGCTTTGTCGAGTCGTAGCGCTTGGCCGAAGATGCGCTGGCAATCCCGCACGTCGCGCAACGTTGACAGCTCGGGTGTGCACAAAACAATCACCCGATCGGCAGTGTCGAGTACAGCCAAGGTCGGCTCATCAAAGTTGTTTCCACAGTCGACGACTGTCACGTCAAACTGGCGCTTCATGAATATCAGGGCGGCTCGAACGTGGGCGGCCGAGACGCGTTCGCCTTCCTCTGGACGGGTGGCCCCGACGAGGACTCGTAGGCCGCTGTCGTGCTCCATCAGCTGGTTACCAAGCCCGCGCGTCTCGAGCAGCTCGACCTCACTGGCTGGAATCGACGCCAGTGACGTCAGCGGGCTCAGATTCAGAAGCAGAGTCGCGTCGTCAAAGAGAAGGTCGAGATCGAGCATGCCGACGCGCGCAGGCAAGAGCTCCGCCAACCGCAGGGCAAGATTCAGGGCCAGGGTTGTCTTGCCAGCCCCGCTGCGCGGCGAAAAGACCGCGTATACCCGCCCGTGCGCCGCCGGCAACTCGTTCGGCTGCTCGGTCGTGAGCGCCCGATTCGCGCGCGCCGCACGACGGGACACCGCGGTCAGCACATTGCGCATCACATGCGGCCGCGTGCCCACGAACAGCTCGAGTGAGTCACGGTGCAACACCAACAGACGGGTAGCGGTGGTCGCAGTCGCGGTCGCGGAAAAC
>DASXRR010000357.1:0-10541 GCA_036506475.1 Chloroflexota bacterium | reverse complement strand
TCCACAAGTGCCACGGGGGCGTGGACTCGCTGGTCACCTCGCGCGAAGCCTTCGAAGTCGCGACCCGCTTCTTCTTCGGCAACGTCCGCGCGCGCCTGAGCCTGGCCAGTGCACGCATCACACGCGGCAAAGACCTGTTCGGCAAGAGCGAGTTCTACCTGGGCGTGCGCATCAAGCCGCGCAAGGTTGACTTCGAGCTCTTTCATCAGAGTGCCGAAGCTGAGAACTGCTACGGACCTTTCTCCGAGCAGGATTTGACGGACACGCAGCCCAGACTGAATTGGGCCGGCCCGGCGCGCCTGATCTGGGAGGGCTATCTCGACGTGCGGCCAATTCTCGACGATCCCAGCCAAACGACCAAAGACATGGTGTTGCGGCTGGATATCTACGTCGGCGAGCGTGATCTGCTGGGCATTGGCTTCTCCGACAACGTGATCTTCAGCCGACAGGTCTACGTGCGCGCACTGCTCCAGCCCGAGTTCGGAATGTTTCTGCACCTCGACGAGGGCTTCGTCAACGACCCGACTAGCGGCACGCCCATGCGCCGCGACGGCGATGGCTGGCTATTCGACGTCGCCGGCGACGGCTTCGAAGCCACTTTTCGGATCGGAATCGAGTCGGTCCCCGAAGCTGGCGCGGCAGTGCCCTACGGCACCTGAGTCGGCGTTCCTGGCACGCTGTCTGCGCGGCACTGGTGACCATGACGCGGCCCGCGACATGTTCGGTGCAAAGGCGTTGGAGGCTGCCCGAGCTGTCGTGGGGCTGGCGTCCAGAACGGCAAACGCTGCCTGATCTGTCGCGGCACGGGCACGTGCCCAGTCTGTGGGCGTAGCCATGGCGCGCGCGCTCAATCTGCCTGCGCCTGGTGCGCCGCCCCACGATCGCCCAGCGACGGTCCTACTGGAGAGTTTGCTGCAGCCCGCCGCCGTTTCTACTTGACATTGCGGCACGCTCGACGATCGGCCAGAGCTGGTCGAGCGACGGTGTCGGCGCACCAGGCACCTTGGCCAGATCGTCCCAGCGGCGCAGTCGGGCCGCATCGCTGGCCCACTCGTGCGCTGCAAACACTGCCACTTCGTCCGCCGTCATCGCCCCGCCCTGGCGCGCCAGCGACCGCTGCGAGGCCGCCGACAGGCTTTCGGCGTAGCGCGGATCGGTCGCCACCAGATAGCGCTTGGCCGGCACGTGCTGCGCGATCAGCCACGCCACCCGCACCCCGAAGACCGTCTCAGCAAACCGCGCCCCGACGTCCTCATGCGGCCGCCCCGGCCACCGCGCGACGAGCCGCGGATGGTACCCAACATCATGGAACAGCGCCGCCACGACAAGCTCGTCGTCGGCGCCCTCCCCAAGCGCCAGCGCAGCGCACTGAAGCGCATGCACCAGATTGTCCACCGGCTCGTCGGCATCGAACGTCCCGACGCCTTCGGCAAGCAGGTCGACCGCCTGGTCGGGCGTCACGCGCAGTGTCGCGTCGGCCACAACTCGAGCATAGCTGCTAGCACCTGCGAGCCCTCATGCGATGGCCGCTCGAGACAAAATCGCGCGCCGTACGACCACCTCGCTAGCTTTGCCCCTGTTCGATGCGTTCGCTATCATCAAAGGCACTCAAGCGGAAGTGGCGCAGTGGTAGCGCGTCTCCTGGCGCCCCCAGCGGTCACGCTGGTTGAACCCGAAGTTCGCGAGCCCGAGCCCGCCGCGCTGGCCTGAGCGCTCGTTTCCGCGCAGCAGGCATGTTTGAATCAGCCGCCTTGCGTCGGCAACGGCTCCGATGGTCGGCCAGCAACCTCCGCCGGCATCGGCGTGGCGATTTCGGCCGTCCGCGCCTGCTGCATGCGGTCCTGAACGGTGGATGCCACGTTGCGAACCTGCTCACTGTTGGCTACCTGGTTGAACCGCTCGACCGCCGGCTGCCAGGCGTCCGCGGCGGAGCCGCCCATCATCTCCTGCAGCTTGCCGGTGCGATACGCCCACATACCCAGGGCGCCAAGCGCGAGACCGAAGACAAACTTCATCGTTCCGTGTTCCTTCCAGCCAGGTTGGCGCGCCATTGCGAGTGCGCGCTAGGGATCGACGGAAAGGCACATCGCGTGCCCGCCGTGCGCCCCCAGCCGCGCTACGTTTGGAGTGGCCTGGCTTGGCCTGCCAGGCGCCGTTTGGTATCCTTAGTGCTCGTCTAGCGGAAGTGGCGCAGTGGTAGCGCACAATCTTGCCAAGATTGGGGTCGCGGGTTCGAATCCCGTCTTCCGCTCTAGTTCGTCAAGCGCTGTCGTGCGCGGCGGATACGATGGCCTCTTGTGACTGGGGAATCGCCGCGGGAGACGGTTGAGCGACTGCTAAGCGCGATGAACGCGCATGACATAGAGGCGTTCGTGGGCTGCTTCGATGCCGAATATGTGAGCGAGCAGCCAGTGCATCCGGATCGGGCGTTTGGCGGCGTGGAGCAGGTCCGCACGAACTGGTCGTCGATATTTGACGCGCTGCCGGACTTCAGGGCGGAGCTGAAGTCCGTGATCGAGGATCAGCAGTCGGCGTGGAGCGAGTGGCACTGGACGGCGACAAAAGCCGACGGTGAGGTGTTCGACTGGCGCGGGGTGATCATCATGGGCATTCGTGAGGCGCGCATCACCTGGATGCGGCTGTACATGGAGCCAACACAGTTCGCGGGGGCGGGCATCGACGCGGCGGTGCGGGACATGCGCGAGGGCTAGCACCAGGCGTCACGAGCATGAAAAAGCCCGAAGCTCCACAAGGGAGCCTCGGGCTTGTGGCTGGGGGCACTGGTTGAGTCGTCCCGCCCTGAGCCGAGTCCAGCCTGTTGGGTGTCAGCGGGGACAGCAACTGAAACGCACGATCGGCCTCAGGTATTCCCAACCAGTTTTATGGCGTGCGAATTGATAGTTGGTCCAGTGCGACCTGGTTGCCGTCACCACCGACGAAGACACCGACGTTGCCGACCGCCAGCGATCCATCCTCGCGCGCAGCGACCTCTTCGCCGTTGACACTCAGCGACAAGCGGGCGCCGTTTGCCTTCACCGTGAGCTCGTTGGTCGCGCTGCCAGGCTTCACCGCGCTCGCGCGCTGCCACGGCACCAGGTCGACCCAGTTGCTGCCCTCGCGGCGCCAGATACCGACCTCGCCCTTATCGCCAACCTCGAGCACGTAGTAGCGACCCTGCTGGTTCGTGCCGTCGCGAGGCGCGGGACCCTGGTCGCGCACGATGATGCCGTAGCCACCACCGGCTGGGCCGCCGACCTTGCGGAACGAGGCGGTCACGACGACGTCCTGCAGGATCTCGCCAATCGCCGGCACGCCGATGGCCACGAACTGGCCCGCCTGACGTGGCGAGATGCGATAGCTGCCGCCCGTGATCCAGGCCGTGCCTTGCTGATTGTTAGGCCAGTTGCGGGCATTGTCGTCGAAGGTTTCGTCGAGCAGCGTGCGCGGCGTCGACGGTGCAGCCGCGGTCGACGGCGAAGAAGCCTGTCCCTGGGCGGCGGCTCCAGCCCGCGGCTCAGTAGTGGGCGCGGTTGTTGCTTGTGGCGCCGTCGTCGGCTGGACCTGCGGTGCGGCCGCGGGAGCGGTCGTTGCAGCAGCGGCAGCGGCGCCAGCCGGCTCGGCGCCAACGCGCGCAGCCGCGGCGGCAGTCGGTCGCGCCGCCGACAAACCGGCCACGGGCGTGCCTTCGAGCGCGGCGTTGGCGTTCGGCAGCGACGACATATCGACCGTGGTTTCGTCACTGAAGAGCGCGCCCATATGCGGCGCTAGCAGGACTGCGACGACCGCGATCACCATGAGCACCATGGCCCCGGCAGCAATCGTCGTCGTGGGCAGGTTCAAATTGGCGAGCAGACCGCGCCGAGGGTCCGACGCGGCAGCGGCGACCGCGACGCGGGCACTGGGCGTGGACGGTTCGACAGGCTCGGCAGGCACCGCAGGCTCGATCACCACGGCCGTGGCCGCGGCGCCGCGCTGCGGGCGACCGCGGAGCGGCGTCGGCTCACCGGCCGCAGTCTTGTGCGCGACTGGGGTGGTGCGATGCAGCCGGGCACGCTCGAGGACGGTGCCCTGGGTGTCGGCGTTGGCGGCGATGCGGCTGCCAGCGGGACCGCGTCCGCCGATGGGCAGGCGCACGATGCGCGGATCCGTCGCCGGTGCTGGTTCAATAACTGATGAGGTGGGCGTCGCGGGCGCGCTTGCGACGGGTTGTTCCTCGCCGGCCGAGTGCGTCGGACTCAGGCCAGCCATCGCCAGGCGTGGACAGGTACCGTACTGGTCGCTCAGGCACAACTCGCGCTGCTGGTCGAGCGATAGTGGCAACGGCGCACCAGCCGCGAAGCAGCGATGCAGGCGGGTTGGTCGGCCAAATGAGCTGCTCGGATCGTCTTCGAAGCCTAGCTTCGGACAGTGGACGTCGGGTTGCGCGACTTCGGACAATGCCGAGACCACCGTCGGCGCGCCGGGCCTGTGCTCGCGTGTGCGCGGCGACTTCGGCGCGGTCGGCTCGATGCGCTGTGTCTCGCGCGCAAGCGGCTCGATGGGTCTCGTCACGCGGGTGGCCGGCTCGACAATCTTCGGCGCAGATTCGGAGTGCCTCGGCAGGCGCACCAGGCCAACTTCGGCCAGATTGCCGACCTGCCACAGCGCTTCGAATGAGCCGCGGACCGCGATGATCTCGCGCACGCTGCGCTTGCCGTCGATCGCCAGCAGCGTCTGGAGTGTGCCGCGATCGAGCGGCACCGTCTCTTCAGCCGAGGCGTCGTCATTTTGCGCGACAATCTGTGGAACGGCGTCCAGCGAGGGTAGCGTCGGGCCGCCACTCGCCGTGCGCTGGGCGAGCTCGTCCAGGTGCGCCTGCAGCCCATCCGGATTGAGCTGGACATTCGACTCACCGGCAAGCCGAGCTTTGTCGTCGAACACGAACGAGGCGCCGGGCAGCGCGAGTACCAGCGCGTCGAGCGCGGCGATCCCCTTGCGCGATCCAATGGTGGCGCTCACGATCTGGCCGGCGTCGAAATGGATTTCGCCGTGCCAGTCCTGGTGCGTGATTCGCAGGCAGCCGGTCTTCTGCAGAGCGGCCAGGAAGCGCACGATGGCGGGCAGTCCGACCCCCTCCAACGTGCCACTGAGTTCCGTCATCTAACGAGCGCCTCCGCTGGGCATACGACGCGCATCCTAGGCCGGCAATGTTGAGCCGGTGTGCGCCAGCGATTCGCGGCCGGTTGAGTCTTGGTTGAGTGGCGTCGTTGCAGGGGCTCCCGAAGCGGGCCGCAGGCACGCGCAGTGGGTCCTGGGGCTCCCGAAGCGGGCCGCAGGCACGCGCAGTGGGTCGTTCTAGGCTACGGAGTGCGCCGGGTGCCGCCCAGGCGCTGGCTTGGCGCCTCGTTCGACAACGGGTCTTCGGCGCCGAGCGTGTTCTCCGACGTTTCGGTAGAAATCGTGTAGCCACGGCCGCGCACGGTAATGATCACCGGTGCGCTACGGGAGGCGCGGCGCAGCTTCAGGCGCAGTCGACCGATGTGCACGTCAATGAGATGGCCCGTGCCCAGGTCCTGGTAGCCCCACACGATCTGGCCGAGCGTTTCGCGCGACAGCACCTCGTCGAGATGGCTCGCGAGCGCTACCAGCAGTCGATATTCGGTCGGCGTCAGGTGCACCGGCTGGCTAGCCAGTGTGACGCTGCCGCGCGCCTGAGAGATCGCCAGCTCGCCAATGCGAATCTGGTCTGAGGGGGGCGCCGGCAGATCGCGCGCGCGTGCCGCGCGCCGCAACACGGCCTCGATGCGCGCTTCGAGCTCGTCCAGATCGAAGGGTTTGGCCACGAAGTCGTCCGCGCCGAGTTTCAACCCCAGCACCCGGTCGACCTGCTCCTGTCGGGCGCTGCAGATGATGATGGGCGCGTTGGTCAGCCCTTTGAGCGCGGTGGTGAGCACCAGGCCGTCGGTGTCGGGCAGCATCAGGTCGAGCAGGATCAGATCGGGGTGGAGGTGCTCGACGAGCGCCTTGGCTTCGGCGCCCGTATCGACCGCAGTGACCTGATAGCCACTGTTCTCGAGGGCCTTCGAGAGCGCGCGAGCTGTATCGGCGTCGTCTTCGACGAGCAAGATATTCGCGGCCACAGCGCTACCCTCCCGCGTCTCGGCAGGCGAACTTAACCCCCCGTAACGATTCTTTACTCGCTCGTGTTACGTACATGCAAGCCTTCAGTCGAGACCCAGTTGGACTCTGGTTGTACTTTGGGCATACTCCGGCCAAGACCATGCAAAACGTTTGGCTCCGGGAAAGCGGTACGTTCGGCTAGCCAAATACACCCATTCGGGGGGCTCTGTACGGGCTGCGGAACCCCGATAGTGCCTATCCGACCAGCGTTACCCCCGCACGGGCGAGCTGGCCGAAAGCACTTCCGAGTCGCTAGGAGGCAGGACCAATGGGGTTCTTCGCGAGCTGGTGGGAGCGTGTTCCCGTCAAACAGGTGAATTCCGCGCTTGCGCTTGTCGTGATCGTGAGCGTCGTGGGCGTGCAGCTGAGCAATGTGCCGCGGAGCTCGATTGCCGCCCGGGTGCTGCTGGTCGACAAGCCCACCGGCGAGGTCTGGGGCTAGTTCGTCACTTCGCGAACTTCGATGCGCCCGCTACTCAGGGCTTACGTTGCGCTGATCGCCGTTGTGGCGCTAATGCTGCTCGCGCTCGACATGGCCGCGCTGGGCAGCTGGAGCCACAGCTGGTCGATCGAGCTCGCGGTCGGCCTGCTGGCCTTGACCGTGCTGGGCGAGCATCTCCAGTTCGAAGTGCGTCGCGGCTGGTACACCAACTGCAGCGCGGTGCCGCACCTGGCCGCGGCATTCTTGCTACCGCCCGCGGTGGCGATGCTGATTGCCATGGTCGGCGCCGGCGCGCGCGCACTGCGTTATCCGCTACCGCCCATGAAGCTGCTGTTCAACGCGGCGGCAATCTCAGTCGCCGTGGTCGCGGCGGCGCACGTCGTCGGACCGCTCGGCGGGCCGGAGCTGGTGCGCTCGGGCGGCGCCTGGTCCGATCCGCTCGCCGCGATCGTGGCCAGCGCAACGTACTACTCACTGTCCGCGGCAACGGTCGCGCTGGCGGTCGCGCTCGATCAGCACCGGCGGTTCCTCGACGTGATTCGCGGCAAGTTCGGCTTCAAGGCGATTGGCGAGGTCGGCCTCGGGCTGGTTGGCTCAATGTTGGCCGCGATGCTAACCAGCGCGCCGAATTGGGCGCCCATGCTGGTGGTGCCGGCGGGCTTGCTGTATTTCGCGAAACGCTCGATGGATCGTGCCGATCGTCGCTCGCACAATCTCGCCGTGACGAGCTCGGTTGGCCGGGCCGTGGCCGGCACGCTCGATCCTGAGCGCGCGTTCGAGGCGATTACGTCGCGCGCCGTCCTCGACGGACTGAAGCTCGACGGGCTCGGGGTGCTGCCTCTAAGCGATCCGGCCTTGTTTGGCGAACACGTTATTGCCGAACTGGACCGGCCCGAGCTTCGTGGGGCGGTCGTTCGTGAGCTTGCGCTGCGACCGCGCGTGCTCGAATTCCATGGTGGCGGCACGACACTGGGCTGGCTGCCGGATGAGCTGCAGGCGCCGCGTTTGGCCGTTGTGGCCATCCCATTTGGTGCCGGCGCGGGTCGACCAGTGGGCGTGCTCATCGCCTGGCGTGATCTGCTCGCCGGGCGTCCGCTGTTCCTCAATCAGGAAGAGCAGCTGGTGCTGAAAACGTTGGCCGACTACGGGGCCGTGGCGTTCGAGACAGCGCGATTGGCGCAGGAGACCGCTCGACTGCACCACGAAGCAGGTCAGGCCGAGGCGCTGCGCGAGATGGAGTCGCTGCGCGAGGTGACCCGGCTCAAGGATGAGTTCCTGGGCCAGGTGTCGCACGAGCTGCGCACGCCGCTGACGATCATTCATGGCTACTCGGAGCTGATGGTCGACGGCCTGATCACCCGCGAGGATGAGGACCTGGTGCGCCAGAGCGCCGAAGAGATCCACAGCAGCTCGACGCTGATGCTGCGACTGGTCGACGATCTGCTCGACACCTCACGTCTGGATGCTGGGCGCATCGAGCTCAAACTCGAGGACCTCGAGCTGTCGAGCTGGCTCGAGCGCGTCGTTTCCCGTTTCGGCCAGACGTGTGGGACGCACCACGTTGTGGCGGATGTGCGCGCTGGCGCGGGCGTCGTGGCGGCCGATCCGCATCGGCTGGGCCAGGTGATGAACAACTTGCTGTCGAACGCGGTGCGCTACTCGGCGGCCGAGACGGAGATTCGTGTCGGCGCTGACGTGCTGGGCGACGGATCGGTCGAGATCCAGGTCAGCGATCGTGGGCCGGGCATTCTGCCCGAGGACTGCGAGCGTATCTTCGAGAAGTTCTATCGCGGCAAAGACGGCTCGACGCTGGCGGTGCGCGGCACGGGTCTGGGCCTGGCCGTGGCGCGTCAGCTGGTCGAAGCACACGGCGGGAGCATTGGCGTGCACAGCACGCTCGGCGAGGGCTCGACGTTCTGGGTCCGTTTGCCCAGCCTGTCTGCCGCGCCCAGCGCGCGAATTCCGGCCGCCTGAAGCCGGCGCTCTGCGTCAGTCTGGGGCGGCGCGCGTGACGGGTTCGGTCCGCGCCGCGGCGCGGCTGCCTGCGCCCGAACCCAGATGCAGGACGTTGCCGATGACCGTCGGCACGTCTCGACTCGCCCGCCGCAGGTGCTTCCACAGCGGCTCGCCGTGCGAGTGATAGACCGCCGCCGTTGGCTGATACGCGATCAGGTAGCCACGCTCCTGCATGCTGCGCACCCAGGCAATGTCCTCGGCGCCGCCGACGCGTTCGTCGAAGGGATGCTCGAGCCACAGCGCGCGCCTGAATGCTCCGTTCGCGTTCGAAAACAGTGGCCGGCGCGCCAGCAACTTGGGCGTGTCGCTGAGCAGGCCCGTGAGGCGCATGCCCACTAACTCCAGAATGGTGGCGTTGGAACGCGGCAGCTGCCGACCGTAGACGCCCGCGACGCGCGGTCGGCCGAACGGCTCGACGAGCGCACTGAGCCACTCGGGCCCGGCGGGCAGCGAGTGCGCACTCAGCGTGGCGACGATTTCGGCATCGACGTTGGCGACGCCGAGGTTGAGCGCATAGCCATAGGTGAATTCGTCGGGTCGGATCTGAATGAGCGTGGTCGGAAACGAGCGCACGATGTCCTGGGTGCCGTCGCTCGAGCCCGAGTCGACGACCACGACCTGGCGCGGCTGAAGGCCATCCGGCTGGAAGATGGCGCCGAGGGTCGCGCCGATGAAGCGCGCCTCATTCTTGGCGCGGATGACCACGGAGACGCTCGGCAGGATGAGTCGGCGCTGGTCCGAGAGGCTGGGTGCAATGCTCAGGACTGGATCCCCCGCGCGGCAGAGCTGGCGCGCCAGCGGCCAGCATACTATCCGCCTCAGCGTCGTCGAGCGAGTGCGGCGATGTTGAGGACCCTCGCCAGTCGATAAAGTTGTTCAGTAGAATTGCGAGGCCTTTTCACGCCGTCCGGGTCATAAATCCGATGGTCGCGGCAAAGCGTGGCGAGGCCAACCGCATACCGCGTGGTGGGCGTAGCTCAGTTGGTTAGAGCGCCAGGTTGTGGCCCTGGAGGTCGCCGGTTCGAGCCCGGTCGCTCACCCCATAAGGTGCGCGTGACGGTACGGCCGTTTTTGTGACACACACATGACGGTTCGCGTGACGCTTTTCGCGCTTCCCGTGACGGTTCGCGTGACGGTGCTTGTGGATACTCGCAGGCATGAGAACCTGCACCGGATGCGGGCAGACACTCGAGCTAACTGAATTCAACCTCAGAGATGCCGCGACCGGTCGCCGACGCTGGGATTGCAAAGAGTGCACTCGCGCGTACCAGCGCGAGCACTACGCGCGACACAAGCAGTACTACAGCGACAAGGCGCGCGTCCGCCATCCGCGTGACCGCGATGCGCTGCGGGCCGCCGTATTGGCCTACCTGCATGCGCATCCATGCGTCGACTGTGGCGAAGCCGACGTCGCCGTCCTCGACTTCGACCACGCCAGCCCGACTGACAAACGCGCGAATGTCGCCGACATGCTCAGGCGCCGCCTTGCCTGGAGTAGAATTGAGGCCGAAATCGACAAGTGCGACGTCCGATGTGCGAACTGCCATCGACGACGTACGGCGCGTCAGTATCGGTGGTACCGATTCGCGCTGGCGCCTGCGCCCGTAGCTCAACGGATAGAGCATCAGTCTTCGGAACTGAGGGTTGGGGGTTCGAGTCCCTCCGGGCGCGCCATTCCACGGCCAGTGCAGCGGTGCAGTGTTCTGTGGCGGTCCATCTGCTGGCCGCTGATTGCGGCGCTCGCGGTGACCGTGAGCGCTGCCACTCCCGCGCACGCTGAGACGGCGCCAGCCGCCACGGCGTGTCCAACTGGCCTCGCGCCGCCGCTGGTGCCGCAGGTCATCCTGCTCGTGGCGGTGCTCGGCCAAACCATGGGCGAACCCGTGGAATGTGTCCACGGCAACCTCGAAAACGGCGACCTGCT
>DASXRR010000356.1:0-6900 GCA_036506475.1 Chloroflexota bacterium | reverse complement strand
GCTGCAAGACCTGGCGGCCACGGCGTTCGTGCGCAGCAGGTTCGTCACCGATCCCTTCTTCGACGCAGAAGCGAACGTGAAGCTCCACCGCGAGTGGGTCAAGAACCTCTTCGGCGGACTCGCCCAGGCGATCTTCGTCTGCGAAATCAATGGGCAACCAGCAGGCTTTGTCTCCAACTCGGTGACCGCTAAAGAGGCACGGATACCACTTATTGCCACGAATGCTGCATTCAGAAGGCAAGGCGTTGGCAGAGCCTTGGTGGCAAAGGCACTCAGTTGGTCAGCAGAGCAACAAGTGCCATACGCGCACGTCAAGACTCAAGCCCACAACTACCCCGCACTGGCGCTCTATCACCGCGCCGGCTACGTCGTCAGCAAGACCGAGCTCACCTTCAGCGTGACGCTCATCCCTCAGCACGGAGTTCAACAGCATGTCTAAGCGCGTCCTCGTTACTGGCGGTGCCGGTTATCTCGGTTCCGTTCTTGTCCCACAGCTCCTCGACGAGGGTTATGAGGTCACCGTTTTCGATCGTCTGCTGTTCGGCCGCGAACCGCTGGTGCCCGTGCTCGAGCACCCGCGGCTGAAGCTGATCGAGGGCGACATTACCAAGCTGGCCAACCACAACGGCTTCCTGGAAGGTATGGACGCGGTCATTCACCTGGCGGCGTTCTCGAACGATCCGTCGTGTGACCTGAAGCCTGAGCTGACCCAGCGTGTCAACTTCGAAGCTACCACCGAGCTGGCCCGCCGCGCCGCGCGCGCCGGTGTGCGCCGCTTCATCTATGCCTCGTCGTGCAGCGTCTATGGCTCGAACCCGAGCCCGATTGTCGACGAGCGCTCTGAGCTGCATCCCGTCTCGCTGTACGCGCAGAAGAAGGCCGAGGCCGAGCAGGCGCTGTTCGCGCTGCCCGCGCCGGGCATGAGCATCACCGCGTTCCGCATGGCTACTCTGTACGGCCTGAGCCCGCGCATGCGCTTCGACCTGGCCATCAACCTGATGGTCATGAACGCAGTGACACGCCGCGCCATCTACGTGTTGGGCGGTGGCCACCAGTGGCGGCCCTTCGTCCATGTCGCGGACGCCGCGCAGGCATACATCACTGCGCTCAATGCGCCCTCGAGCGTCGTCGACCGCGAGACCTTCAACGTTGGCTCGGACAACACCAACTACCAGATCGGCGATCTGGCCTGGGTCGTCCGTGATGCGCTGCCGCAGCTCGACGTGACCGTCACCACGGTCCCCGATAACGACGACAAGCGCAGTTATCGCGTCGACTTCGGCAAGATCAAGGACAAGCTCGGCTTCGAGGCCCGTTGCGATCTGAAGGACAGCATCGTCGAGATTGCGCGCGTCATTCAGAGCGGTCGCCTGGGCGATTGCTCGGACACGAAGTTCTACACGGTCAAGCGCATGAAGGAGCTCACCGAGCAGCCGGCCATGGCTGGCGGAGAGCCCATCCGTACCGACTTCCTGCCCTTCGCGCTGCCGCTGATCGGTCGCGAGGAAGAAGAAGAAGTCCTGGACTGCCTGCGCTCCGGCTGGATGACGACTGGTCCCAAGACCAAGAAGTTCGAGCAGCAGCTAGCCGACTACGCCGGCGCCAAGCACGCCATTGCCGTCAATAGCTGCACCGCGGCGCTGCATATCGCCCTCGCTGCCGGGGGCATCAAGCGTGGCGACGAGGTCATCACTAGCGCCATCACCTTCCCGGCCACGGCCAACGTGGTCATCCACCAGGGTGCCAAGCCGGTGCTGGTCGACGTCGATCCGACGACGCTGAACATCGATCCGGCGGCGGTCGAACGCGCCATCACCCCGCGCACCAAGGCGATCATCCCGGTCCACATCGCGGGCCAGGTGTGCGACATGGACGCTATCCGCGACATCGCCCGGCGCCACAACTTGAAGATCATCGAGGACGCCGCGCACGCCATTGGCGCCGATTTCCGCGGCGAGCGGGTGGGCAACATGAGCGGCTCACTGGCTGCCTGCTACAGCTTCTACCCGATCAAGAACCTGACCACCATCGAAGGTGGCGCGGTTCTGACCAACGACGACGAATTTGCCGATCTGTGCCGCCTGTACGCGCTGCACGGCATCAGCAAGGACGCCTGGAAGCGTTACTCCAACGCGGGCTACCAGCACTGGGACACGCTGCTGCCGGGCTTCAAATACAACATGACCGACGTCCAGGCCTCGTTGGGCATTCACCAGATGCCGCGCCTGGAAGGCTTCCTCGAAACGCGCGAGCGCTACGCCAATCTGTATCGTGACGCGTTCGCGGACCTGCCCGAAATCGAGGTGCTGCGGCGCACCGAGACCGGTCGCCACGCCTGGCACCTGTTCGTGATCCTGCTCAATCTGGACAAGCTGAGCATCAGTCGCGATGAGTTCATGGAGGCGCTGCGTCAGGAAAACATCGGGACCGGCATCCATTTCCGATCGCTGCACATTCAGCCGTTCTATGCTCGGCGCTACAAGCTCCGGCGCGACGATCTGCCGCATGCGGCCGCGGTCAGCGATCGCCTGTTGTCGCTGCCCTTGTACCCCAAGATGACGGAGCAGGACATGCTGGACGTGATCGAGGCAGTGCGCAAGGTCGTTGCGCACTACGGCCTGTCGACCAATGGCCACGCGCCGGCGCGTGCGCTGGACTTGCGCACCACGGTGTCGGTGTAGACAACCACTTCTCACCTCCTAAATACACAGTGGCTCAACGGCGCGCCGCCTAGAACAGATGCGGAAGTACCGCGGCACTTCTCTCCCCAAGGAGTTCTGATCAGCATGTCGTTGCGGCGCGCCCTCGTAGGCCTGGTTGGCCTCGTCCTCGTGGTCATCGCCGGGGGCGTGCGCCCACCCACTACGGTGGACGCGCAGCATATCGGGCCAGGCGGAGCCATGGCTCTGGCACCTGGGCCAAAGGAAGTTCGGGGGTTCGTCCGGGTGGTCGACGCAGACACCCTGGATGTGAACATCCAAGATGCGCAGGGCCAGAGCCAGCGCGTCGCGGTCGGCCTGGTGGGGATCCAGGCCCCGCAAGGCAACACCGCCTGCGGCAAGCAAGCCATCCAGGACTTGAAAGCCCTGGTCAAGGGCGGCCTGCGCCTCGAAGAGGACTCGACGATCGCCGTCGACGGTCGCAACCGGCGCATGTTCCGCGGTGTAACGCTCGATGGTCGAGCCATCGCCGACGAGCTCGTCCGCAACGGCCACGGCCGCTGGGATGGTCGAGGCGAGCAGGGACGCGCGATCGAGCGCAACGAAGTCGACGCCAGGGGCGCGGCGCGCGGATGCGTCTGGGAACGGGGCGAAGACCAGGCACCCGGCGATATGCGCGGCCCGCGCACCGTCGACCTCGACACGAAGTCGCGCCAATCCCTGCCTGGCAAGGACCCGCTGACGAGCGCGATCGAGACGGTGGCCAGTGCCACGCACGGCCTGCAACTGCTCGAGGCACCGGTTGCTGAGGCCCAGGGCAGCGGCCTGCCGGCGCAGTTCACCCAGGACATCGTCATCCCGTCCGGCCTGGATCAGCCGACCAACTTCGCGTTCGTCGGCGATGGCCGCATGTTCATTCTCGAAAAGCACGGCCGCGTGCGCGTGTTCAAGGACGGTGCGCTGCTGTCGACGCCGCTGATCGACATCAGCGACCGCGTCAACGACTACTTCGACCGTGGTCTGCTGGGCGTCGCGATCGATCCCGACTTTCCGAACAACGGCTACATCTACCTGCTGTTCACGTACGAAGACGACATCAATCGCTACACCACGACCAAGACCGCGCGCCTGACGCGCTACACCGTCCAGGGCGATCTTGCGTCGCCGAGCAGTGAGGTGGTCATCCTCGGCCACTGGGTCGGTTCAGGCTGTGAAGCATTCCCGGCTGGGTTCGACTGCATTCCTTCAGATGGACTGTCGCACTCGATCGGCACCGTCGCATTCGCGCCTGACGGTAGCCTGTTCATGACCGCGGGCGACGCAGCGAGTTTCTCGATTGTCGACCCGCTGGCGCTGCGCGCGCAGAACCTGGATTCGCTCGGCGGCAAGCTGCTGCACTTCGACAAGAACGGCAACGGCTTCGCGACGAATCCCTTCTATAACGGCGACGTCAGCGCCAACCGCTCAAAGGTGTGGGATTACGGTCTGCGCAACCCGTATCGGTTCACCTTCCGACCGGGCAGCAACGTGCCATACATCGGCCAGGTCGGCTGGAACGCCTGGGAAGACATCTACGTCGGCCAGCCCGGTCGCAACTTTGGCTGGCCGTGCTATGAAGGCAACTTCGTTCAGGACGGCTACTCCAGCTATCCGGTGTGCCAGACGCTCTACCAACAGTCGAGCACGCGCACCTTCCCGTTCCTGTCGTACCAGCACTACGGCGGCGGCACCGCCATCACGATGGGTTTCTTCGAGACAGGCAACAACTTCCCCGCCCAGTACCAGGGCCGCCTGTTCTACGGCGACTACGGCCACGGGTTCATCAAGACCCTGCAGGCCGATGCCAGCGACGTGCTCGTGCCCGGTAGCGTGACCGACTTCCTGGCCGAGCCCAGCGGCGACGGGCCCGTCGCCATCTACCAGGGCCCGGACAGCTACCTCTATTACATCGCAATCAACACACAGCAGCTGCGGCGCATTCGCTTCATCGATCCCAGCTCGCCGCCGACCGCGTCCGCTGGTGCAAGCCCGACCAACGGCTTGCTGCCACTGACCGTGCAGTTCTCGAGCGCGGGCTCGAGCGACCCGAACAACCGGCCGCTGACGTATAGCTGGAACTTCGGCGACGGCGCCTCGTCCAGCGCGGCCAACCCGAGCCACACGTACACCATCGCGGGCGCCTACAACGCCACCCTGACGGTTACCAACAACGTGCCCGCCAGCGCCAACTCGTCCGTCCTGATCACCGCCGGCAGCCGACCACCGACCGCCGCGATCACGTCGCCGTCCAGTTCACTGCAGTACGCCGCTGGCGATACCGTCAACTTCAGCGGTACCGCCGTCGACCACGACGGCACGCCCCTGCCCGCATCGTCTCAGCACTGGCAGATCATCGTCCATCACTGCCCGGCTGGCTCGTGCCACACGCACTTCCTGGAGACGTTCAACGGCACGAGCAGCGGCAGCTTCGTCGTACCCGACCACGGCGACGACGTCTACCTCGAGCTGCAGCAGACCGTCACCAACCCGGCCGGTCTGACCGACACCGACACGGTCTCGATCCATCCGCGGCTGGTGACGCTGACGTTTGACAGCGTGCCGACCGGCATGACGGTCGTGTACGACGGCACCACCGGCACGACACCGCGCACGCAGCAGACGGTCGCCAACTCGCAGCACGTTCTATACGCGCCGTCGCCGCAGGCCATGGGCCAGGCAACCTTCAGCTCCTGGTCAGACGGTGGAGCCGCGCAGCACCCGATCCTCGTTGGCGCGTCGAACGCCACGTACACGACAACCTTCTCGACGTCGGTCCCACCGAATCGCAGTCTCGCGGTCGCCGGCGGAGGGTACGCCGAATCACTGCAGCAGCCAGCGCTGAATATCCTCGGCGACTGGACCCTCGAAGCCTGGTTCAAGGACGAGAGCGCGACCGGCTACAACCACGACTTCACGTACATCGCCATGAAGGGCGACAGCAACCAGGGTGGCGAAGCGCCCTATTTGATGGGTGTCGGCTGGCGCATGCTGTTCGCCGGCCAGCGCACCAACTTTGCCCAGAGCCTGGTCAGCTATGACTTGATGGGCAATGGTGTCTCGGCCAACGCGTGGCACCACGCGGCGGCGGTCTATGTCGCCGCGACCCACACGGTGACCCTGTTCCTGGACGGAAACCAGGTCGCCGCGGGCGTCATCAACGCGACCGATGAGGGCAACAGTATGTCGCTCTCGATTGGCCGCAACGGCACGACCGGCAACTATTGGAACGGCAAGCTGGACGACGTGCGGGTGTGGAACGTTGCCCGCACTGGATCCCAGGTTGGCAGCAGCTTCTCGAATCAGTTCATCGGGGCGCCAAGCGGCCTGGTTGGGAACTGGCGCTTCGACGAAAACACCGGGACCACGGCGAATGACTTCGCCGGCGTGGCCACAGTCACACTCAAGAGTGGTGCCTCGTGGTCGGCTGACATCCACGGCGCACCGCCGCCGCCACCGAACACGCCGACACCCACCCCAACGCCGGGCACACCCACGGCGACGCCGACGCCAATCGTCGGCGCGGTGACGATCGACTTCAATGCCTTGTCGCCGGCGAATCGCATACTCAATGGTCAGTACCCGACGGGCGTGGCCGATTGGGGTACCAACCGGTGGTACCTGTCGGGTCCATACGGCTCGTTCAACACCAACAGCGTCGGGTTCAACGGCGCTGGGCCGACGTCGGCACCCATCACGCTGCTGACGCCGAAGCGGCTCTTGACCGTGGAGGCCTTCAACGGCGGCGGCGGGTCGAGCACGATCACCGCGGCGTGTACTGGCCAGACCACGGCTTCAGTGGTGCTTGGCGCTGGGCAGCGTGCGACGCTGACGACGAACTGGAGCGCAGTGTGCTCCAGCATCACGCTGGGCAGCTCGAATGGCTGGGACACCAACTTCGACAACCTGCTGCTTGACGACGGGCCGTCCGGCCCAACTGCCACACCGACTTCGACTTCGACGCCGACGCCGACGCCGACGTCGACGCCGACGTTGACGTCGACACCGACCGAAACCCCTGTCGGACTGCCAACCAATACACCCACGCCGACGCCGACGGCCACGCCGATTCCGCCAACGAATACGCCGACGCCGACGCGCACGCCTACACCGACCGCTACGAGTACGCCGACGCCGGGCACTGGCAGCACGACGATCGACTTCAATGGTCTGTCGCCGTCGAACCGCGTGTTGAATAGATCGG
>DASXRR010000355.1:0-5722 GCA_036506475.1 Chloroflexota bacterium | reverse complement strand
GGTCAATAGGTTGCATCTGCCGTCGACTTCTTCGAGGTACGTGCCGATAAGGTCACGCTCGCGTTCTGCGGGCTGATGCCGCCTGGCGTATTCGCACACTCGCGCTTGCAGCTATCGTTACCGTCTTGTGCGTCTGCTGTGCGCCGAACATCGTCAGTCCGACCGTCGCAACCAAGAAGAGCAGGGCGAGCGGATTGATGACCACAACGGCGAATGTCAGCAAGCGCCCAGCGCTTCAAATAGCTCGCCGATGTCTTTCATCTGCTTCTCTCGAAGGGTCGGGCAGCCCGGATTCGAACCGGGGGCCTCCACGTCCCGAACGTGGCGCGCTACCAGGCTGCGCTACTGCCCGATGTTCAGTTTTGAGCCGAAATGATTTTACTCCGCGTCCCCGAACGACGCGCGCTACCAGGCTGCGCTACTCCCCGAAAGAGTGTTCGACAGTGTACTCAAGCCTTCAGGACGGCGGCCAGTACGGGGCTCTCGAACGCCGTGGCCCGGCACTCCATGAACACCACGTCGTGCACCACTTGGCCCAGGCGGTGCGCCTCGTGCCAGCGGCCAGCTTCGACGAACCCGGCGCGCTGATAGGCGCGCATCCCAGCCGTGTTGTAGGCAAGCACCCACAGCAGCACCGTGTGCAGGCCGAGCGCATTGAACGCGTAGTCCAACATCAAGCGCGTCGCCTCGGTGCCGTAGCCTTTGCCCCAGCAGTCCTTCTCGCCAATCGCGATGGCGAACTGCGCGTTGCGATCGCGATGGTTGATGTGCTGCAAGTTGACACCGCCGACAGGCCGCACCGACTCACGTTCGTAGATGGTGAAGTGCAGCTGGTCATCGGCGCCAATGCTGGCGTCGAACAGGCGCTCGAATGCTTCGAGCGTGGTCGCGCGGACGCTGGAGGTGGTGCGCAGCACATCCAGGTCGTTGTTCCAGCGGTAATACAGGGGGAGCTGATCGCGGCGGATCGGCCCGAGCGCCACTCTCTCTCCGACCACCGTCAGGACGACGTCGGTCATGTGCGCAGGCGCAGTTTCACTTCATCCCACAGCGCAAGCAGGTCAGCGTGCGGCATCGACGACAACTGCGCGAAGCCGCGCTCCGACGCGAGTTGTTCCATGAGCTGGAAGCGTATCGTGAACTTGCGATTGGCGGCGCGCAGTGCCTCTTCGGGATCGATGCCGTCTTGCCAGGCCAGTTTGGCGATGATCCATAGCAAGTCGCCGAGCTCCTCGCGCCGCTCGTCGAGCGACGTTGCCTCGAGCAGCTCCACAAGCTCCTCGCGGACCTTGTCCACGGTGCCGTTGCGGCTCGGCCAATCGAAGCCGGCTTTGACCGCCTTGCGCCCCAGCTCGGCGGCTTGCTTGAGACCAGGCAGGCTGCGCGGCACCCCATCGAGCGCCGAGAGTGGCGGCGCATAGTCGGCCTTTTCCGCCGCTTTCAACACATCCCAATTGCGGACCACGTCCGACGCACCGCCCACCTGGACGGAGCCGAAGACGTGCGGGTGCCGGCGCACCAGCTTGGCGCTGAGCATGCGCAGCACGTCGTTCCACTCGAACTCGCCCGACTGATCGGCTAGCTCGGCGTGCAGCGCCACCTGCAACAAGACGTCGCCCAACTCTTCAGCCAGGCCGGCCGGATCGTCGTCCTCGATCGCCTCGACGACCTCGTAGGCCTCCTCGATCACGTACGGCGTAAGCGAGCGATGCGTCTGCTCGAGATCCCACGGACAGCCGATCTCGGGCGCCCGCAAGCGGGCAACGATCGCGCGCAGGCCATGCGCCGAGCCCGTTGGCACCTCGACCGGCACGCTCGGCACGACGAGGTGCGTCAAGTGGTCAAAGCTACCTCCACCACGGTCCAACTCCGACAGCGCCAGCGGCAACAGCGCCTGGTCAGGCAAGCCAGGGTGATGCACCAGCAACACGCGATGCTCGGCCGGATATACGCGGCCAAGTGCAAGCTTGAGGTCACTGGCCACCTGCCGACTGAACACCCCGGTGACAACGCCCGGCCAACGCGGATTCAGCTCGATGTGCAGACCGGTGCCCGCGCCACCCAAAGACGTGGCCTCGACAATCTGCGCACCGTCGGTAGCGTCCACGCCCGCGGCAGCCAGGGCACCTACGCCCAGCGGCACGCCGGGCACGACGTCAACCTGTGCGCCTTCGTCGCGCAGCCGCTGCACCACGCTTTCACCCAGCAGCCCGTCGCCAGGCACCGCCAGCACCACGTCACCCGCAGCGCCCAGCAATCGCTCGACCAGGCCAGTTTCTACGTCGGCGAGCGACACCGCCTGGTCATACACGTCGTCGAGACTCTCCACGTCCAGGGCATCAAGCGCGGGGTGCAGGCGTGTGCGTGCGACCACACGCGACTGCTGTAGAGCGAGTACGGCGGCACCGGTCAGGAGGTCGGCTGGACCCGGCCCAAGTCCGACGACCGTCACCCGCATGCGTTCTACTCTAATTGACCCGTTTTTCCCCTGGCTGGGGGTGTCGTTTCGCAACCAGCGGCCGACATCATTGCCCACCGATGGACTCCCTGGGGATTGTGACGCGCGAGCTGCGCGCCTTGCTCGCAACCTGCATCGGCTTCTCGGATCTGCTGTTGAGCCACGAGTGGCCGCGCTCGCAACAGCGCCAATTCCTGGAGACGATGCGCAGCGACGGGCAGCACGCCTCGCTGCTGCTGCACAACCTGCTCGACTATCAGCGCATGGAGTCCAACGGTGTTCAGCTTGCCGTACGCCCGACCAACGTGGCCGCGTTGGCCCAGTACGCGGTCAGCGTCGTCGCCCGCGGCGGACAGCATCGGATCACGCTCGACTGCCCGAGCGATCTGCCGGAGGCCCTGATCGAACCCGACCGCATTCAACAGGTATTGGCCAACCTGCTATCGAATGCACGCAACTTCAGCCCAACTGGCGGCGAAATCAAGCTGTCCGTCCGCGTTATCGAAGGCATGTTGGAAGTAGCGGTCTCAGACGTTGGACTCGGCTTGCCCGCCGAGGCGCTGTCCCTCGTCTTCGAGCCGTTTTACCGGGTGGACAACACGAGCCACCGCGACATCAAGGGTGGCGGACTCGGCCTGACCTTGTGCCGGCGCATCGTCGAGGGTCACGGCGGCCAAATCTGGGCCGAGTCGCGCGGGCTCAACCTTGGTGCACGCGTGAGCTTCACCGTGCCCGTCTACAGGCAAACCTCGCGCGCGGAGCGCGCAGACTCTTCGGCCGCCAACAACACCCGCACGATATGCCGGCCCCAGCTGGGCGGCACGCGCAATGGCTCCTCGCCGCGAATTGCGCGCACCAGGTTGCGCAGCTCCTCGGTGAAGGGATCGACGGCGGTCAGCTCGATCGGCTCGTAGCTACCTTCGCGGTCAACCGCGATGCGGTTCGAGTACGAATCGAACCGCAGCATACCGTCGCTGCAAGTGATCTCGGCTTCGCACTTCTCGACCCCGCGCCGCTTGTAACCGGCGTGTGTGATGTTGACGTGTAGGCCGTTGCGCAAGCGCAGGAACGCGATGGCCGCGTCATCCGCGGGCAGACCGTGGAACGGCGAGCCAATCCAGGCGCGGACTGACTCGACCTCGGCATCGAGCACCCAGCACGTCCGATCGATCATGTGCGCGCCATTCATCAGCCACATGCCGCCCCCAGTGGCGCGGTCGAGGAACCACGGCAGCCGCATCTCGACGCCGAACGGCTTGTACCAGGTGTCAGTTGCGAACACGGGCTGGCCGAGCGTGCCGCCCTGAACCAGCTCACGCGCGCAGACAGTAGACGCGAAGTAGCGCTGGCTATGGCCGACCAGCAGGTGCACCCCGCCACGTTCGACCGCGGCCAGGATGCGATCGCACTCCTCGACCGTGTCAGCCATCGGCTTTTCGAGGAATATGTGTTTGCCGGCCGAGGCCGAGTCTACGGCGGCCAGCTCGTGCAGGAAGTTAGGCAGCGCGACCGTGACGACCTGGATGTCGTCGCGCTTCAAGACCGCGTCGGAATCGGTGAAGGCGAGGCAACCGTGTTTTTCGGCAAACGCCGCGGCGCGCTCCGCGTCGACATCGAATACCGCGACGAGTTGCGTTCCTGGAGTTTGCGCGACCGCGCGGGCGTGGCCCCCACCCGCGCGACCCGCGCCGAATATGGCTACACCTAACGTGGAATCCATCAAGCCGCCGAAGGTACCCTGATCCGGTTGTGACACTTGTGCAAACTCCGCCTCGGTCGCGGCTGCGCATCAGCGAAATGCAGGTGACGCCGGTCGCCTGTCCTGACCCGCCACTGCTCAATCACCACGGCGTCCATGAGTCCGTGTTTCTGCGCGCCATCGTACGCATTCGAACTGAAGATGGCCTCGAAGGGCTCGGCGAGGGACCCGGCGGCGGACTGTACGTCCAACAGCTGCGCGCAGCCGCGAAGCATGTGATCGGTGCCGATCCGTACCAGCTCGAGGCGCTGCGCGTGTTGATCGGCAGGCCGCAGGTGTACTCGACCATCGAGGTTGCGCTGCTCGACCTGATCGGCAAGTCGACTGGTCGACCCGTGTATGACCTGCTCGGCGGCGTCGCGCGGCGACGTGTGCCGTTCTCGGCCTACTTGTTCTACAAGGAGCAAGGCACCGACGAGTGGGGCCGGGCGATCACGCCCGAAGAGCTGGTCGAGCAGGCCCAGCGATTTCACGATCTCTTTGGCATGACCGTGTTCAAGCTCAAGGGTGGCGTCCTCGAGCCTGATGAGGAGATTGCCACGGTCAAGCTGATGCGAGCACGATTCGGGCCTAAGGCCGGGCTGCGCATCGACCCGAACGCGGCATGGTCGGTCGAAACCTCGATTCGTGTGGCCGAACGGCTGCGCGAGACGGAGCTCGAGTACCTCGAGGATCCCGCCGACGGCATCGAAGCCATGAGCCAGGTGGCGCTGCACACCCCCATTCCCTTGAGCACCAACATGTGTGTCACCGCCTTCGAGCACATTCCACTGGCGTTTCGTCTGCGGGCGGTGCAGGTGGTGCTGGGCGATCATCACATGTGGGGTGGCATGGTCGCCTTTCGACATCTCGGGGTGATCTGCCACACCCTGGGCTGGGGCCTGTCGCAGCACTCCAATAGCCACCTGGGCATCTCGTTCGCGGCGATGATTCATGCGGCCGCCGCGATTCCGAATTTGCTGTACGCGAGCGACACACACTACCCGTGGAACGCCGCTAGCGACGTCGTCCGTGAGACCGCGCTGTTTGCGTTTCACGAGGGTGCCGTGGATCTGTGGGATGCGCCTGGACTGGGTGTATCGATCGACGAGGATCGCTTGGCGGCCGCTGCTCAGGCATACGAACAACGTGGTGCGGCGTTGGGTCGCGACGACGTGGCCGCGATGCGCGAGCGCCGTCCCGATTGGCTGCCGCATATGCCCAAGTGGTGAGCCGCCGTCTGGTGTGAATTAATTCACAGCGTTTCGCGCCAGCCTGTGCGCAGGATGGCCATATGATCGCTCGGGCTCGACACCAGGCGCGGCTCCCCCTCGCTGCCATTGCCGCACTCGCGCTCCTCGCGTTTTCACTCTTCACTTCGATCCGTCCCTCCATTGGCGCCACCGACGTGCGGGTCAATTCCACTCCGCCACCGGCGGCCGTGACTGTTGCGCAGCGCCCCGCGGCAACGGACTCCGGCCCATGCAACGGCGCCTACGTAACCGGCGATATCGTCGGCGAAGCCA
>DASXRR010000354.1:0-9933 GCA_036506475.1 Chloroflexota bacterium | reverse complement strand
AATAGAGGATGAAGCGCGAGCCGATGCCGTAGCGCTCGCGCACATTGGCCAGCAGCCAGGCGTCGCGGACCGGATAGATGGTGTCTTCGTCGACGGCGTTACCGATGACGTGAATGCGCTCGGGCGGCAGCCGCAGCAGCTTGACGATGTCGCGCTTCGAGCACTCCGAGACCGTGATGATCGCGTCAGCGCGTCTGGCGGCGCGTGAGACAAGGCCGAAGTACAGGCGGCTGATCTTGCGCCACGCGTACTCCTTGAGCACGAACTGGATCACGTCATGGACCGTGACCACGGTCGGCCAGGGCGACCACAGCGGATTGGACCAGTACGGACAGTGGAGCAGGTCGATTCGTTCTCGGGCGCCGGCGCGCACGATGCCGGCTTGCTCCCACCACACCTGCTCGACGTTCTCGCCCAACCTGGCCAGCGTCGACACTGCCTCCACCTCGCGGAAGCGATCCGAGAACTGCGGCGCGCGCACGGTATACGCGCGCCTGAAGCGCGGCGCCAGGAGCACGTACTGCTGGTCCTTCTCCTCGAGCTTGTCCAACCCTTCGAGCAAGTGCAGCAAGTGCTGGCCCATGCCCGTGGCTGGCTTCTGGAGGAAGAGGGCGTTGATTCCAATTCGCATTTCAGTGGTTAGTGGATAGTGGTTAGTGGTTAGTTTTCTCGAGTGAGCGAATTCACCAGACCGTTCAGCAGTTTGGCCACCTCCGCTGAGAGTTGAGCGGCCGTTTGCGCTGCCTCTGGGGGCATGAAGCCCAGCCTGGTGGCAATTGCCAACTGCGTCTGAACCTCCATCAGCGAGCCGTAGGCAATGCCGAGATGGTGCACGAATTCGCCCCGCGTTGCGCGGCCCTGCCCTTCGGCAATGTTCGACGGGACAGATACCGCAGCGCGCCGCACCTGGCTCGTCAGTCCGTACACCTCCGCCGAGGGCCAATGACCGCTCACGGTGTAGACCTCGACGACCAGGTCCATCGCCTTCTTCCACGCGATGAGGTCACGGAAGCTAACGATCTCCACGGCCAGGGAATCTAACCACTATCCACTAGCCACTAACCACTAACCGATACACGTCGAGCAGCCGTTCGGCGGCGCGTTGCCAGGTGTACTCAGCGGCGCGTTCGTGGCCGCGTTCTATCAGGCGGGCGCGGAGGTCGGCGTCGGTTAGTGCCCGTTCGAGGGCGCCGGCGAGATCTTCGACGTCGTCGGGGTCGACCATGATCGCGGCGCCTTCGGCCACCTCGGGCAGGCACGAAGCGCGCGAGGCGACGACCGGCGTGCCACACGCCATCGCTTCGAGGATGGGGAGACCGAAGCCCTCATAGAGCGACGGGAACGCCAACACCTCGGCGGCGGAGTACACGGCGGGCAACAGCTCGTCGGCGATGAACCCAGGCAACAGCATGTCAGCGTGTAGCGGCGAGGCGGCATGGTGCTCGAGGATGCCGTCGACCAGCCAGCCGTTGCCGCCGGCCAGCACCAGTTTCAAATTCGGCGGGCCGATCTGGCGCCGCTTCAGCAGCCCAAACGCATCCATCAACAGCGACAGGTTCTTGCGCGGTTCGATCACGCCAATGGCGAGGATGAACGGGTTGTCGCCGACCCCCAGGCGCGCGCGCGCTTCAGCCAGGGCAGAAGCGTCGGTAACGGGCACGAAGCGGTGCTCGACACCGCCGGGCACCACGCTCACTGCGTTCGGATGAACGCCCAGCAGCACCACCAGGTCATTTCGCGTGTTCTCCGAGTCGGCAATGATGTAGTCCGCGCGCCGCACCGAGCGTGGCACGACCTCCTCGAGGTACGCCCGCAGGTGCGCGTCGGCGCACTCGGGCCGCATCAGGAACGCCAGGTCGTGCACGGTCAGGATGCCGCGCGCGCGCCGCAGCGGCGGCAGCACGAAGTCGGGCGAGTGATACACGTCGACCGGACCACTCAGCCAATCCGCCGCAAGCGGCACTTTGGCGCGATGCCACATGATGGTCAGCCAGCGCTCCCGCAGTCCGATCTCGCGGCGACTGAAATTGCGCGCCTTGGGAAATTGCGGCGGCGCACTGCCCCGATTTGGTCGCGCGTAAATGAGCCGGTAGTCGTTGATCTGATCGACTTCAGCCAGCGCGAGCACCTGGTTGCGCACCAGGCGGCCCACTCCGGCCCGCTGGTTGACCGCGGCCGAGTAGTCGATCGCAATGCGCATCAGCGCGCTATTTTCGCCGGCTCAGTGGATACGCAACCAGTCCAACCGCGATCAAGCTCCAGTAGCTGATGCCACGGTCGAGCAACGCGATGCTGGCCGCGGCATGCTCGTCGACGCCGGGCGCGAAGCCAGCTTTCGCGGCGAGCAGGAATACGCCGACAATTGCGCCTTCGGCAAAGCCCAGTCCGGCCGGGGTGAGCGGCAGCGTGGTCATGAGCGCCGAGGCCAGCGCGACGAACACGATCACGCTCTGCGAGATCCCGCCAAGCCCGAGCGACAACGTCACCAAATACAGGCGCGCGACTTCGCCGGTCCAGGCCAGCCCGGTCAGGACCAGTACCGCCGGCAGGCCGCGAAACGAACCGAGCGTGCCGTGCTCGAACCGAGCGTACTGCGCGTGCAGTCGATTGGGCAGGACGCGTTCGACCAGCGGCCGCAGACGGCGCATGCTCACCAGGCCGATCACGACGAGGATGACCAGCGCACAGCCAATCTGGAGCAGGAGCAGGACTTCGGGCGGCAGGGCGCGGCCGAACGACAGCCCGGTCGCGGCGAGCATGAGCAAAAACAGCACGACGACGTCGATGATCCGCTCGGCCAGGATGGTCCCGATGGTCGTCGAAAATGAGACGCCGGCATTCAGCTTGAGCAGGTACGCGCGATACGCATCGCCGAGCTTGGCCGGCACGATGCAGTTGGCAAACCAGCCCAGGAAGATGATCTCGGACAAGACCGCGACCGGTAGGCTCGCGGCGCGCTGGGCCGACCCAAGGCGGCCGCGATCCGTCAGCGCAACGTTGCCGAGCAAGCGCTTCCAGCGCAGGGCACGTACCGGGAAGGTGGCGTAGAACGCCAGCGCGGCCGCGACAAGCAGTGCTGGATTGGCCTGGCGCACCCAATCCAGGATGGCGCCAACGTCGATCTGGACCCGCGTGAACAGGAAGGCCATGATCGCGAAGCCAAGTGCGAACGAGATGAGCGTGCGCAGGTTGAAGAAGCGTTTGCCGAGGGCTGGCGCCCGGGTGGTGTCGCTCTCTTCGACCTCACCGTTTGGTGGTCGCTGGGCAAGCTCGACTACCGGATCGAGATCTTCGGTCGGCGTTCGTGTCGTCATCGGGTCAGGACTGCCAGCGGGCGCCGCCGCAACTGATTCGCGGCTACCAGGCCTAACCCGAGCAGGACCCCCACCTGGACGTTAACGCTGTGCACGAAGAGGCTGTCAAACATGTTGTGGACGCAAAAGACAACCAGACCGCCCACACAACCTGCCAGTAATGCGCGCCAAAACGTGTCGCGCTGCGCCTCCGAATCGACCAACGTCCCACCCAGGTAGTGGAAGACGAGGCCGAGCATCATCACTAACAACAACCCTCCAATGATGCCCAGCTCAGCGAGCATGTTCAGGTAGTAGTTGTGCGCGTGCCCGAGCGCCTCAGGCCATGGCCCGACGAAGTAGGCCGGATACGCTGCGCCATAGTTGCCGGCGCCGACGCCCAGCCACGGATGATCGAGGAACATGTACCAGCCGGCCTGCCAGTGCGCCATGCGTTCGACGACCGCCCAGTTCTCGGCCGTGACCTGTACGTTGCGCACGTCGAAGACGCCGAAATACTCGATCGTCTGGGCGATGCGGTCCAGCACCGCTGGCGGCAGCAGCCCGGAGATGGCCAACGTGACCGCCAATACCGCGCCGATCGCCCCGGGCACCAGCAGCAGTCGGGTCGTGCGACTCCAGGTGAGCACTAGCACCCCAACTGAAACCAGGGCGCCCAGCCATGCCCCGCGCGACTGACTGAGCCCGATCCCGACCGCGATTGCGCCGAAGGCGGCCAGCGACGCGACACGCAGAAGCACGCGGTTACTCCTGGTCAGGGCCATCACGCCGGCCAGCGGGGCGATCGTCGTCAGGTAGCCGGCGAACGGATTGGGCTGCTCGAAATGGCCGAAGGCGCGCAGCGCGCCCTGGACCGCGAACTGGTCCGGCCCGGCGCCAGTGGCGAATTGAACTGCCCCGTACAGGGCCTCGGCTGAGCCGGCAGCGAACAGTGCGCCGAGGATCCACCAGGCATGGCGACGCTCACGCACGAGGTCGACTATGACGAACACGACCAGCAGCAGCTCCAGCCACTTCAACGCTTCCTTGAGCGCCAGGCCTTTGCTGTCCGCGTAGCCGATCGACAGCAGCGCCAGCGAGGCCATCGCCAACACCGCCAGCACGGGCGGACCCAACCACACGTTGATGCGCTGCTGGCTGACGCCTCGGGCAAGCCAGGCGGCGCCGAGCACGGCGACGACGACTTCGGCCGCGCCGAGCGACAAATCCGTGGTTTCTGTGCCGGTGGATGTGCGCGCCAGGCCACCGAATGGCACCGCGAACAGCAACAGCGGTACGGCCACCAGCGGCTGGATGAAGGCACCGACCGTGGCGATCAGGCCGATGCCGCCCAGCACGACCATCCATGGCTCGGGCAGCGCGACCGCGGCGCCAATGGCGATCAGCCCGACGGCCCACGCCAGCAGGCGCGCCAGGCCAGGGCGCGCGGCGACAACGGCCGGCGGCCGCCAACCCGCCAGAGTACTGCTCACGCGGCGGCCGTGACCTCGCGAAAGTAGTCGATCGTTTTGCCGATGCCATCGCGCAGTGGCACTCGAGGTTGCCAGCCGAGCTCGCTCTGGACACGGCCAATATCCGGACGACGTCGAGCCGGGTCGTCGGGCACCGGATCGAGATACGTGATGCTGGACGAGCTCGACGGTATGAGCTCGAGGACGAGCTTCGCGTAGTCGAGAATGGTGTGCTCCTCAGGGTTGCCGAGGTTGTAGACCCGGCCGGCCGCGTCGGGCCGGTTCGACTCCGTCACCGCCAGCAGGCCCTCGACCAGGTCCTGCACGAAACACAACGAGCGCGTGAACTGACCGTCACCGTAGATCGTGAGCTGCTCGTTGCGCAGCGCCTGGGTGATGAAGTTGGGCAGCATGCGGCCATCTTCGGGGTCCATGTTCGGCCCGTACGTGTTGAAGATGCGAATGATCCGCACGTCGACGTCACGCGAGCGAACGTAGATCATGCTCAGAGCTTCGCCGAAGCGTTTGGCCTCGTCGTAACAGCTGCGCGGGCCCGTCGACGATACGTTGCCCCAGTAGTCCTCGCGCTGCGGATGCTGGTGCGGGTCGCCATAGATCTCAGAGGTCGATGCATACAGCACTCGACCGGCTTCGTTCTTGGCGAGGTCAAGCACGTTTTGCAATCCAACCGAGTTTGCGCGCGCCGTCTCCAAGGGCAGGGCAATGTAGCTGCGCGGACTGCGCGCATTGGGACTGGCCGGACTGGCCATATGGAAATACCGGTCAGCCTTGAGCCTCGCTGGGAGCGGCCCGTCGGTGACGTCGCACTCGAGCAATTCGAATTTCGGGTGCTCGAGCAGCGGCTCCACGTTGCGCCGCAAACCGGAGGCAAAGTTGTCCAGGCAAATCACAGAATGGCCGTCGGCCAGCAGCCGACGACACAGATGGGAGCCGATGAAGCCGCCCCCACCCGTGACGAGCGCTTTCACGTAGGGAGGATTCTAGCCCGTACGTTCTCCGGCTCGGGCGCGCGCTCGCGTTCGTTGGACAACGTGGAAAAAGGACAGGCCTAATTGGGCTCTTCGCCAAGTGCCAAAGTGAGCCAGAAGAGGAAGGCGAGGTCGACCAGGAAGTAGCTGTTGTCGATCAGGCCGTGGGTGAGCATGTCGGCCATGGCGCCGAGGGCGCCGGCGGCTAGCCACGTGCGCTGCTTTGCGGCACGACGCGCAAAGGTAAATACCAGCCACACAAGGGAGATAAGGCCAGGGAGGCCCATTTCGAGCCAGACGTTGAGGATCCAGTTGTGCGGATGCGACAGGTTCGGCTCGGCCACGGCGCCTTCGCGCAGGTAGTTCTGGTACTGGTACACGAAGTTGTCGAGGCCGACGCCGAGGAAAGGATGATCGCGCACCATTTGCAGTGACGACAGCCACAGATCGACGCGGAAGCCGCTCGTCTGGCGCAACGGGTTGAGTCGCTCGGGCAGCGCGCCAACCACTGCCAAGGCGCTCGTCAGCAGCACGCCGCCGATCAATGCCGCGCCGGTGCCGAGCGCGAGCCGGCGGCGGCCCAGCGCGCCAAGGGTGACGACCGTGGCCATGGCGCCGCCCATCCAGGCGCCGGTCGAAAACGACAGCACCATGGCCAGGCCGACCACCGCGGCAGGGATAGCCAACACGCGCAGGCGGCCGAGCGCCAGCGCAAGCAAGAATGGCCAGGCCCGGCCGAGCATCAGCGCCATGTGATTCGGCGACGGATACCAGGCCTGCGCTCGACGCACGCCCTCGGCTTCAGTGCCGCCGATGCCGAATGCGACCTGGACGACAGCGACGATGGCCACCAGCGTTGCCGCACTGAGGAAGCCACCCAGGGCGAGCCGAGACGATCCTGGCATACAGCGCAGGAGCCAGAAGAACAGGATGGGCTCGAAGATCAGGGCACGGAGCTCGCGCGCGCTGAGCAGCGGGTACTCGCTGACCACTAAGCCGAGCAGCGCAGCGGCGAGAAACAGCGCCAGCGCAGCGTCGTAACTGCTGCTCGGGACACGCAGTGTGAGCTTCGCGCGCGTGCCCTGGACAGCGACGCCCAGCCAGGCCAGCAGCAGCGTGAGCCCTGGCGGTGAGACCGATAGTGGTCCAACAAGCTGGCGCGAGAAGAAGTAGAACGGCAACGCGGCGCCGATGAGCAGCGGGCCAGTGCGCGGCCGCCACATCAGCGCTGCCGCCACGGCGATGCCGCCAAAGGCCAGCAGGTCGGGTCGATGCGCTGGTGCGCTGAAGGTGAGCAGCAGGCCGGCCACGCCCAGCAGCGTCGGACGGGCGTCGTGCCAGAACGTGACAGGCATTCGGCGTCTTTTACACTGACGGGCAGTGCCAATTCGCACCGTCGGTGTGGTCGGCTGCGGGCTAATGGGCTCGGGCATCGCCGAGGTGTGCGCGCGGGCCGGCTACGCCACCATCGTGCGCGAGATCGACGACCCACTGTTGACCAAGGGCCGTGCGCGCATCGAGAAATCGATGGCGACCGCTGTCGAGCGCGGCAAACTCGCGGATACGGAGCGCTCTGCCGCACTGGACCGCCTGTCGGGCACGACCAAGCTCGAAGATCTCGCGCAGTGTGACCTGGTCATCGAAGCGGCGACCGAAAACCCGGAGCTCAAGAAGCGCACGTTCGCCGAGCTCGACCAGGTGTGCCCAGCGCACACCATCCTGGCCAGCAACACGTCGTCCATCCCGATCATTCAGATGGCCACGTCGACCAGGCGACCGGACAAAGTGCTGGGCATGCATTTCATGAACCCGGTGCCGGTCATGCGCCTGATCGAGTACGTGCGTACGCTGACCACCTCGGACGAAACGCTGTCCAGCGCACGTGAGTTTGGTGAGAGTCTCGGAAAGCGAATCATCGTCAGCAAAGATCGCGCTGGCTTCATCGTCAACTTCCTGTTGATCCCGTACCTGACCGAAGCCGTGCGTATGCTCGAGCAGGGCTTCGCGTCGAAGGAAGACATCGACGTGGGCATGATGCTCGGGACGAGCTATCCGATGGGTCCGTTCACCCTGCTCGACTACGTCGGTCTGGATACGACGCTGTACATCGCCGATATCCTGTTCGACGAGTTCAGGGAATCGCGTTTCGCGGCCCCAACCCTGCTGCGGCAGATGGTCGCGGCCGGCTATCTCGGGCGCAAAACTGGCCGAGGCTTCTACGACTACTCGGCCGGCGAGCAGCCACCTTCGGCCCGTTGATGCACGCAGGCGTGGTAGGCATCGTCGGCGTGCCGATGGACCTGGGTGCCGGTCGACGCGGTGTCGACATGGGGCCGTCGGCAATCCGCTACGCGGGCCTGGAGCACGACCTGAAGGCGCTCGGTCTGGGCGTTGCCGATCACAACAACCTGCCAGTCCCTGGCCCCGAGGGTCTCGATATGGGCAACCCGCGGGCCAAGTATGAAGCGCAGATCGAGGCCACTTGCCTCGAGCTCGAGGGGTGTGTGGCGTCGATGCTGCGCGCCCAGCGATTTCCGCTGGTGCTAGGTGGCGATCACTCGCTGGCGATGGGCACCGTGGCCGGACTGCTTGACATAAAGGACGACGTCGGTGTGTTGTGGATTGATGCTCACGGCGACATCAATACGCCCGAGACGACGCCGAGCGGCAACATTCATGGCATGCCGGTGGCGGCCATGCTGGGCCACGCGCGCATCGCTTCTTTGTTGCGCTTCTCGGAACGGCATGTACGGCCGGAGCGCGTCGTGCTGTTTGCCACGCGCACGCTGGACCCTGGTGAACGGGAAATCGTCCGCGAATTGGGCATTCGCATGTTCACGATGAGCGAGATCGACCAGGTCGGCGTCGTGAACGCCGTGCGGTCAGCAATCGACGTGTTGGCCGGGCCAGGCGGGATCCATGTGTCGCTCGACATGGATGCCGTTGATCCATTAGAAGCGCCAGGCGTAGGTACGCCGTGGCCGGGCGGCTTGACCTACCGGGAGGCGCACCTGGCCATGGAGCTGCTGGCTGCGACGGGTCAGGTCACGTCGATGGAAGTCGCCGAAGTGAACCCCATCCACGATCACGAGAACCGCACTGGCCGCCTCGCTGAGGAGTTGATCCTCTCAGCGCTCGGGCGGGTCATCGCGTGAGTTCCCTCTCCCTTCGGGGGAGAGGGTTAGGGTGAGGGGTTGCCCCTCACCCGCCTGCGGCGGCCTCTCCCCCACAGGGAGAGGCGATTCTGACTGGTTTAGCCGTGTGGAGGCGTGTGCAGCCGGCGTTTGCGGGCGGCTTTGACCAGCGCTTCCTGCGTCAGCTCGCTGTTGCGCTCGGCCACCTCTTGCAGCAGCTGGGTATTGGCCATGGCGTCGCCCAGGCACCATTCCTGATGATCGAGCAGCGACTGCTCATCCTCGGCCGCGCCGCCGCACCACGAGCAGCCCCAGGCCGGCCGCGAGTGAGCTGCCATCAGGGTAATTCTGCGTCTTCGAGGCCGCGCGCGTGCAGGTCGCGCGCCTGCTCGATCACACGCGAAGCCGCCGCGGCGTCTTCCCAGCCCACGACGTCAGTCCACTTGTCCTCGAGCGCCTTGTAGGTCTGAAAGAAGTTCTCGATCTCGCGCAGCCAGTGCTGATCGATGTCATGCAAATCGCGAATGCTGGAAAACCGTGGATCGCCGACCGGCACGGCCAGGATCTTCTGATCGGGACCCTTCTCGTCCTGCATGTCCAGGACGCCGATCGGCCGGGCAATGATGTGGCAGCCCGGAAACGTCGGCTCGTCTACCACGACGAGCGCGTCCAGCGCATCGCCGTCCTCAGCCAGCGTGCCGACGACGAAGCCATAGTCAGTCGGATAGTGCACCGACGAGTACAGCACCCGGTCGAGCGTCAGGACACCACGCTCCTTGTCGACTTCGTATTTGTTGCGACTGCCACGTGGAATTTCGACGAACACTTCGATCAGCCCCGGCTCCACTCCTGGAGTATGCAACGCGCGAGGCACGCCTCGTGCGGTTCAGGCACCGGCGTTGGCCAACCGCAACGTACGCGCTGGGCCATGCGCATGTCTCTATGTGCCGTCGGGCGGTTGACGTTACCCTTAGGCGTCATGTCCCACCTGGCCGATCGGCCCGACGTTCTACCTGGCGGCATCATGGGCCGCATCCTGCGAGTC
>DASXRR010000353.1:0-14183 GCA_036506475.1 Chloroflexota bacterium | reverse complement strand
GACTGGCGAGGAAGCAGGGTGACTCGGGGAGTGCGCGCCGGATGACAAACGCATAGAACGCAGGGATGGCTCCGATCAGCAGAGCAGCGCGCCAGCCCAGCGCCAGAATGACAAGAAACCCGATCAAAGCCGCGGCTATGCTGCCATAAGCCCAGAAGCTCTCGAGAAGGACCACCATCATTCCACGCTGCTGTGCAGGCATAAGCTCCGCTACGAGCGTCGCCGCCACCGGCAGCTCCCGCCGAGGCCTAGGCGAGCAGCTTTCTGAGACGGCACCTGCTGTTTCGCTATGACCTGATTGGTTCCTTCCCGTTGGGGCAACGCTTCCCGTGCCGACCCGCTGTGATCATCGGCACCCTGTAGCACCGTGCACTAGGCCGGTGGCATCAAGGAATCGTTGACGCACGAATCTGGCGCAGTATCTCCTGCACGCCCCGGGACTGGGAGCGGAGGACCGCAGGCAGCGCCTCAAACAGACTGGTCGGGTTCAGGCAGCGCGCGAAATAGGAGTGATGTTGCTCGGACAGCTGGTGAGCCAGTCGCGAGCATCTGGAGCGAAGAGTGGGCGACTGATCAAGTAGCCCTGCGCCTTATCACAGCCGAATTGGCTGAGCAGCCTTATATCGCCCGATGCGTTCATCCCGCTCGCCGAGCAAAACGAACTCATCAGGCCGCTTCAGCTGGATTTCGCGGAGAAAGATGTGTGCTCCTACCGGCCCGATACCGCTGAACTCCTGCAGCAACGCATGCTCCCGCTTTACGTCGCGCGGCCTTCGGAGATCACCCCTGTACTTGCGCAGCAACGCTTTGGTGATTGCGTCGAGCATGGGGCTGAGGTGACGCAGGGCATTTTGACCTTTCGTCTCATGCAGCCACCTAGGCCGCTCGCTCGCACGACCTCGCGGGAACGAATGAGCAGTTGCGTACGCTGGTCGCGCAGTTCACCGTGGAGCGGCCAAGAGCCACGCGACGCAATGTGGTGACTGTCCGCAAGGCTGCCTGAGTTCGGGGCATGGTCTCGGCATCAGCCGACGGGCAGGTCGACGAGCAACAAAAAGCCGTTGAGCATCAGTGCCGTTGCGATGAGGCCGAGGCCAATTCCAACCAGCAACAGTCGGCGTGAGGCGGCGACAATGCTGACCGAGCCCAGCACGATCGCGATCTGGTAGAGCGCCTGAGCGAAGTCAAAGTTCGGGTCCTGCTTGGCCGCTCGATCGCGGCGTTGCTCGTACGCGCGGGCGGTCTCGAGCAGTTCCCGCTTTCCCTCTCCCGTTGCAGGCTCGCTCTCGTACCGCGTGACCGTGGCCTTGTAGCCGTCGATCCGCTTCTGGATTTCGCCGCGCGCGTCATCGCTCATACCTGGCTGCGACAGCAGGAGTGCCTCGAGCGAGTCGGCGGCGAGCTGATTGCTCGTCTGGCGAATGTTCTTGGCCTGATAAAAGGCAAACGTGTCCGATGCCTGAATATTGGCGTTGAGCATCTCTTTGGTGGCGTTGCCGCCGCCGAGGCTGGAGATCGCTAACAGCATCGCGAGGACGCCGATAGCAATGGCGGCGCGGCGGCGAAAGCGCTCGTTTTCAGCGCGATGCGCTTCGGCAGCCTCTTGGATGGCTTCGGCGGCGTCAGCGGCTTCTGGTGCGTCGAGTGCCATGTTCTCGGTCAGACAGCTTAACCAAGTCGGGAGTGGACGGCCAATACAGTGGTATCGCTCAGGGGAACGGCTAGACGGGACACGACCTTGACTGATCTGATGCTGCTTCAGCCCTAAGCGCCGAGGGAGACACGATCACGGGCCTCGCGGAGATATGCCAAAGCGGCAGCACGTGGGAGGAGGGCCTCCACATCACATGCAAGCGCGTGTGAGCCAGTGCATCTCGTCAGCATGTGACGACGACTGGACTCACGCGTACCGTGCGCGTGGTCGTCTGCAATGCGAAAACGCCCGTCCGGACGGTTGACCGATCCCGTGCCTGGCTGCGCAGCCGCTGCTAATCGATGCCTTGGACCTGGATTCACTTCCTACTCGGTCTGGCGGTGCGCATATGCGTAGTGTGAGTGTTTTGCCGCCATCGCCGGCCGCTCGCAGCGTATCGCCCGGCTGCCCGCAGTCTCAATAAGCCCGCTCAAATAAGTCGAGGAATCGAAGTCGATCTGTAGGCAAGCTTATGGACGGTCACGTGCGAACAAGTGCACAGTGTGTCGTGTGTGTGGCCACAACTCCCTCGAGTCGGCATGCGCCATCGACGATTATCCGCCGATCAGTGACTACGCGCTGATCGGCGACTGCCGCGCGGCGGGCCTGATCTCGCGCGACGGTTCCCTCGACTGGCTGTGCCTTCCCCGCTTCGACAGTCCATCGATCTTTGGCGCGTTGCTCGATGCCCGTTGCGGCGGGCGCTTCCGGATTCGGCCAACCGGGCCGTTCCAGACGAGCCGCAACTACCTGCCGGATACGAACATCGTCGAGACAACCTTCCGCACAGCCAGCGGTTCGGTCATGCTGCGCGACCTCATGCCGGTGACCTCGGAAGCCGAGAAGCGCCGTGCCTTGACGCCAGATCACCAGGTGCTGCGAGAGGTGGAGGGACTCCAGGGCTCGGTCGAACTCGAGATTCTGTATGAGCCCCAGCCGGACTTCGGACGACGCCCGACGCGGTTGCAGGATCGAGGGCCGCTTGGTCTCTGGTGCGAGCTCAAGGGGGCCGCATTCGTACTATCCAGTGAGCTCGCTGTGCGGCCAACTGGCGATGGCAATGCCGCCAGCGGCCTGGTGTCGGTCGCTGCCGGCGAGCGCAAGTACCTGTCGTTCAGCTATTCCGAAGAGGCGCCGCACGTAGTCCCGCCGCTCGGAGACGTCGCCCGCGAGCGCGTCGAACGTTCAGCGAAGTGGTGGCGCGAATGGGCGGGCCGCTGTCGCTACCAGGGACCATACCGCGAGGCGGTCGTGCGCAGTGCCCTCGCGTTGAAGTTGATGACGTACGCGCCATCCGGCGCCGTCGTCGCCGCGCCGACTGCCTCGCTGCCCGAACGCCTCGGGGGTACGCGCAACTGGGACTACCGCTACTGCTGGCTGCGGGACGCGTCCTTTACTGTTCGGGCGCTGTTCGCCCTCGGGTACAACGAGGAAGCGGAGGCCTTCCTGCAGTGGATGCTGCACGCAACGCGGCTCACCTGGCCCGCGCTCCAGGTCGTTTACGACGTCTTCGGCGAGGCTCACCTCCCCGAGCGAGAGTTGGCGCATCTTGAGGGGTACGCCGCATCGCGTCCCGTGCGCATCGGCAACGATGCCCACGGCCAGTTCCAGCTCGATGTTTACGGCGAGGTCATCGACGCCGTCTCGCGGTTCGCACGCCGCGGCCGGCGCTTCGACCGCGACACTAACAAATTGCTCGATGGACTCGGCCACACCGTCAGCAAGCAGTGGCGCGAGCCCGACGAAGGGATCTGGGAAGGCCGCGCTGGGCGGTTCCACCACACGCACTCCAAAGTGCTGTGCTGGGTGGCGCTCGACCGCCTCGTGAAGATGCACGAGGCCGGACAGGTGCGGGTGTGCGTCGACACGTTTCGGGCCGACTGCCAGAAGATACGGTCGGAGATCGAGGCGCGCGGGTACAACGAGCGTGTCGGCAGCTACACACGGACATTCGACGGCGACGAGATGGACGCGAGTCTGCTGGTCTTGCCGCTGTACGGGTATGTGGACGGCCAGCACCCGCGTATGCGCTCTACCTGCGACCGCATCCGCGAGAAGCTCGGTCGCGATGATCTGATCTATCGCTACGAGGTCCGTACCGACGATGGCCTGCCGGCTGGAGAAGGGGCGTTTGGCATCTGCAGCTTCTGGGCGGTCGAGTGTCTCGCCCGAGGCGGCGACCTGGAACGCGCGAGGCGGACCTTCGAGCGGATCCTCGCATACGGCCATGACCTTGGCCTGTTCGCCGAGGAGGTCGATCCATTTACCGGCGCCGCACTGGGGAACTTCCCGCAGGCGTTTACGCACATCGGGCTGATCAACGCAGCCCTGACGCTGGACGCGCATTTCGAGCAGCAAGGAAGTGCCTACAGCCTCCAACACAGTCCCGCGCGTGCCCTGGACGACGCGCCGTGAACTGGGGCGACCTCCTGCTATGGGGCTTTGTAGGCACCCTGTTTCTGACCGGCCTCATGGCCGGCAGCCAGGGTTTGGGTCTGACCCGCATGAACCTGCCCTTCATGCTCGGCACGATGTTCACGCCCGACCGGGATCGCGCCAAGCTCGTAGGGTTGGGCGTGCACCTGGTGAACGGTTGGCTCCTGGCCCTGCTTTATGCCGCTGCCTTCCAGAGCTGGGGCCTCGCAACCTGGTGGCTAGGCCTCGCTGTCGGTCTGGCTCACGGCCTGTTCGTGATCGTGGTAGTGATGCCGATGCTCCCGGGGCTGCATCCGCGTATGGCGAGCGAGCAACGCGGACCCGAGCCGACTCGACAGCTGGACCCGCCGGGGTTCCTGGCGCTCAACTACGGCCGCCGCACTCCGCTGTCAGTGCTCTTCGCTCACCTCGTCTACGGGACGATCCTCGGCGCCTTTTACCGACTGCAGTGAAGTCCGGGACATTGTGAGGCGGCTCACGGTCGCGGCACGCGGCGCGCGCCAGACTCGTGTTCAAGCGAGATGAGGCAAGCAGCACGCAGATCAGCGGGGCAGCGTGACGCGGGGCTCGACTGTAATTGCGCACCCCGTTTGCTTTGGCCGATCTGCTCCGTCAGCAGCCGATGATCGGCATGAGAGCTATCGCTCGCCTGCGCTGCCGCCCACGAGCACCGCTCCGAGTCCCTTGCGGAAGACGGCTTCGTCGTTCGACATACGTCAATACCGAGCGGGACGTGATCGCGCTGTTCGTGGGCCGGAGTGCATGCAAGCGGCACATAATGTAAGCGCGATACTAGTGTGCATCCCGACCCGGTTGGCCCGCACGAGCGGGATACGCGCGCCTACGCCACGGCGAGTTGCCGTGCAGCCAGTTCCGTTCCCACCACCCGAGCTCGGATCTTCTGAAACGCGGTCTCACGTGCAGTGGAGGTGTCGTCGCCGAAGGGTGCGAAGCCACAATCGTCGGTGCTGCCCAATCGATCCAGCGGAATATACTCGGCCGCTTCCAGCACCCGGTCGCGCACCTGCTCTGGCGTTTCGACCGTGGGGTTGATCGGATCGATGACCCCAACAAATATCAACTGTTCCGCGCCGGCGTGCTCGCGGATTATGCCAAGCACGCGCGGACGGTCCGGCTCGCTCGCAAGCTGGATGTAGAACCGCCCCGCGTGCAGGTTCAACAGGTCGGGTAGCAGTTCCGCATAATCGACGTCGGCGCTGTGGGTGGAGTCCTTATCGCCACCTGGGCACGTATGCACGCCGATCCGGCCGCGCTCGCCGGGCGAGAAACGATCGAGCACCCGATTGTTCAGGTTGATGAAACCACGCAGCAGTTGCTTGGAGGCGTCGAGCTTCAGCGAAAGGCGTGCCTCGGTGAAATCGATCTGGACGCTAGCGGCGCCTTTGCGCAGGCACTCTCGGATCTCGGTTTCCGCTTCGCTCACCAGATCCTCGAGGAACTGCTCGCGTGAATAGCCTTCGACGCCTGCCTGGGGTAGAGCAAGCTCAAAGCGGAGGCCGAGATAACCGCCTGCTTCAGTGGCCGTTGCGTAAGTGGCCGTGCTCGTTGGAGATACGCATCTGCTCGTGTGGCGTAACGGAATGGGCCGGCGGTCAAGCGCGGAAGCTGCCGGATGTGTCCGTCGGCAAATTGGATGACCACGCCATCAGGCGCCAATGTCTGTAGGCCGTGGAGCGGGTAAGTGGCGAAACTGGGCTTTCCCTGCTCACCGTCTGTGATCACGTGCGAGCCAGTGGCCTCGAATTGAGCGATCGTGTCGCGGAGGCTAGCGTCCAGTATGGCCTCGTATTCTGAGGATGGGATCTTGCCCGTCTGGAGATCTCCGGCGGCCTGGATCAGGCGCGGGGGTCGGGGAACACTTCCAATAGGCTCGGTCGGAATCGACATGCCATCACCTCAAGAAATTGTTGATGATCCCAGATCGCGCATCCGGTTATCGAGCACAGCACACCGAACGGGCTGTGGCTTCACCGCGCATTCCCTGCGAGCCGGCGGCGGATCGCGACGCAGCTCCCCCGACATAACTTGCCACGGGCCGCAATTCGCCACCAGTAAGCCAACGTACTGAGCCACGCCGAAACGTGCCGCCCGTGCACGTTCGGTAAGCGACATTACGGATACGCAGTAGTGGCGCGAGTACGCTGCGGCTGTTATGCCGGACACACCGATCCACACACAATCGAACAGTCTCAGGCCAGTCCAGCGAACGGAGGCTCCCTTGTTGGAGGTGTATGTCTCCAGCGAATGCTCCAACTGCGGAGAGGCGGTGCGTCTGGCAGCGGAGGCGGCGGCGCGCTACCCACACGTCGTAGTGCAGGTGATCGATCTCGAGCAGCTCCACGGTAAGCCGCCGCCAGACCAGGTGGTGGCTGTGCCTACGTACGTCCTGGAAGGCCGAGTCGTCTCGCTCGGCAACCCATATCCGGAGGAGTTGTTCGCTCGGTTGCACGCCGCGGTCGAGTGAGCGTCGCGACACGGCATCAGCCGAGGCTGCGCAGCCAATCCGCCACCGACCTGCCAATCTCGTCGGGCGAGTCCTCCTGTAAGAAGTGGATGCCGCGGACCGTCACCTCAGTCTGCGCTGCCCAGCCACGGCAGAACTCGAGCGCCCGCGTACCACTCGCCAGCAGCGCGCCTGGCTCGCTTTGTATCAACACTTGGGGATGGAGCACGTCGGCAACCACTTGGCATACGCACCGATGATCCCGGCCACGTCTGCCGGCTCACCATCGATTGGTATCTGGCGCGGCCAGGTCAAGGTCGGCCGGCGACCCTCGCCCGGCTGCGCGAACGGCCGGCGGTACTCGTTCATCTCCTCGTCCGACAGCGTGCGCATCATCGCACGCGGCAGCATTTGTTCGACGAACACGTTTTGCTCGAGCGCCATCTGCTCGCCCGCTGGCGAGCGCAGCGCCTCGAAGGCCGGCCGCATCCGCGGGCGGAAGTCGTCCCAGGTCAGCGGCTGCACCAGCGCCTCCACCTAGAGACCCAGTCGTTCACGCTTCGTGATGGCGGCTGGACCTATGCGAAAACCGAGCGCCGAGCCCAGTCGTGGATCACAAACGTCACTCGCTCTCGGACCCCGAGTTGTTCGAGCAGGGCGTCAAGGAAGCGGCGGTGCTCGCCGAGCACGGTCGCATGTTCCTTTTCGAACGGGAATGCCGCGCTGATCACCATGGCGTAACTCCATCCATAGCGCTGTTTGTAAGCCCTGGAGCACCCAGGCAATTGTGATCTGGCCTACAGATCGAACGGGTTGTGACCTGCCATGCTGAGCGTAACGCGGCATCCATGAGCCGGTGCCGACGCCACGCGTACTGCGGAGGAACACTCGGTGACTACGATCAAACACACCAGCGATGCGACGTTCGCTCAGGACATCCAGGGCGGAATGCCCGTGCTGGTTGACTTCTGGGCCGAGTGGTGCGGCCCGTGCCGCATGATCGCCCCTATCCTGGAGCAAGTCGCCTCCGAACAGGCTGACACGCTGCGGATTACCAAGCTCAACATCGACGAGAACCCCGAGACGCCAGCACGCTTCGGCGTAATGGGCATCCCGACCATGATCCTGTTTCAAAACGGCAAGCCCGCGGAGCGCATCGTGGGCTTCCGCCCCAAGCCGCAATTGCTGGCCATCCTGCAGCGGCATCTCAGGCAAGCCGCCCCCCAGAGGGCATGAAGCTCGCGCTGATCGACACATTCGAGAGGAGAAACGGCATGCCAACTGAAATCGGCCGCGACGACGTGCGCCGTCTCGTGGAGCAGGGCGCGCAGCTGGTTGAAGTCCTGCCCGCCGAGGAGTACAAGCAGGAGCACCTGCCTGGGGCGATGAACCTCCCGTTGAGGTCGTTGACGCGGGCCGAGGCCGAGCGGCGCCTGCGGCGCGATCGCCCGGTTATTGTCTACTGCAACGACTATCTTTGAGACATGAGTGCGCGAGCCGCGTTGCGGCTCGAAGAAACGCTCGGCTTTGCCGACGTCTACCGCTACACACCAGGCAAAGCGGATTGGTTTGCGGCTGGTCTACCCCGCGAGGGTGAGCTGGCGGCCGTGCCCCGCATCGGCGACGTGGCCGACCGCGACGTGGCAATCTGCGGCCCTGCTGAGAGCGTCGGCGAGGTGCGCCGCCGCCTACAGCAGGTGGGACAGGACCTCTGCGTGGTGGTGAGCAATCGGCGCATCGTGCTGGGGCGGGTCCGCGCCAGGGATCTGGAGGGCGATCCCGAAGCGGCAGTCGAGGACGTCATGGACCCCGGCCCGGTTACGTACCGACCCGACACACTCCTGGCCGAACTGGTGGAGCGCCTGCAGGAGCTGCCGAAGACCAAGGCGAACCGGATACTGGTCACGACTTCGGACGGCGAGCTGATTGGCTTACTTCGGCGCGCCGATGCCGAGCGGATTCTGCGAGAGTTGCACGCCCAACACACGGAGCACCCCGAGCACACGGGGCCACGCCGCGGAGGCACACGCGATCGGTCATGATGCGGGTGCGCGAGCTCGTCGAGTCCCTTCGGCCAGGTCACTGATGGCGGGAAGTGGGGCGGCCAGGGGAATAGAGCGCTATCGGTTGGTCATCGTCGGGGCTGGCTCGGCCGGCCTGGCGGCGGCAGACTTCGCGGCGCGCCTTGGAGTCTCCGTCGCGCTGGTGGAGCGCGACCGCGTGGGTGGCGATTGCACCTGGACCGGGTGCGTGCCCAGTAAGGCGCTGCTGCACGTGGCAGAGCTCGCCCACACGCTGCGCGACGCCCAGAGCTTGCGCCTCAGCGATGCGCGCGCAGGAATGGATTTCGCAGCGGCGATGGCGTTCGTGCGCCACGCCATCGAGCGCGTGCACCGGTTCGAAACGCCCGACGTGCTTGCCAGCCGCGGCATCATCGTCATTCACGGCGACGCTCGATTTGTGGATGCACGTACGCTCGATGTCCAGGGCCGGCGCATCGGCGGTGAGCGGATCCTCATCGCCACCGGCGCACATCCAAAGATTCCGCCGCTCGACGGCCTCGACGACGTTCGTTACCTCACCTACCAGACAGTGTTCGATCTGACTGAGCTCCCAAGCCGCTTGATCGTGCTCGGCGGCGGACCCGTAGGGGTTGAACTCGGACAGGCATTCCAACGCCTGGGTAGTCAGGTGACGATTATTGACCGACACGAGCGCGTCGCCGCCCTGGCCGACCCGGAAGCAAGCGCGGTCCTCCAAACAGCGCTCGAGCGTGACGGAGTGCAGCTGAAACTCGCGACTCGAGCCGATCGCGTCGTGCGCTCCGCGGATGACGAGATCGTCGTCGACATCGGCGCCAAGCACGTGGCAGCCGACGCACTTCTGGTTGCAACTGGACGGCGGCCCAATGTAGCTGGCCTCGAACTCGATCGTGCGGGTGTGGCCTGGTCACGCGAAGGCGTCGTGGTGGACGACTGGTTGCGCACGAGCCAAAAGCACATCTACGCCTGCGGCGACGCGATCGGATCATTCCAGTTCACCCACTATGCGGGCTGGCAAGCGGTGCTGGCCGTGCGGAACATGCTGCTTCCCGGCCGGAGCCGCGGCCGACTCGAGACAGTCCCGTGGACGCTGTTCACCGAGCCCAAGATCGCCCAGGCCGGTCTCACCGAGCGCCAGGCACGCGAGCGCTACGGAGCGGCGACACGCGTTGTGCGCTGGCCGATCGAGCGCGTGGACCGCGCGGTCACCGAGGGTGAGACTGAAGGTTTCATCAAGCTTGTCCACCTGTCCAACGGGCGCCTCCTGGGTGGCACGATCGTATGCCGCCGAGCGGGCGAGCTGGCGAACGAGCTGTCTGTAGCCGTGAGCAGACGACTGACCTTGGCGAGCCTGGCCAGCGCCGTACACGTTTACCCGACCTACGGGTTCGCCCTGCAGCAGGCAGCGGCAGACGGCTACTTCGATCAGCTCACGAACGGTCGCCTCGGCGCCGTGATCCGACAATTGGCGAACGGCTGGCCGCGACCGCGGAGTTCGCCCAAAATTCGAACACAGCCGCGGTGACCAGCGATATTCACGGTGCGGGAGGGTGCACGTGGGCCTCTGCACATCACACAGATAGTCTCGGGACTTCCATCTGTGACTCTCGTCATGTTTGCACGAGCAGAGTCATGACTCTGGTGACTATCGGTGCGCGCAGTGGTGCGACACACTCACGGCCGACCGCACTTTTGGAGGGTCGACGGCATGCTCCAGCACCTGGCGAGTCTTGAATCCATCATCCGGTCGCTTATCGCAACTGTTGCACTGCTGCTCGTCGTCATGCTCATCGCAGGCGGACTCGGCATCAGCGGTCCAGCGATCCTGACCTTCTCGATCTGGATCAGCCTGATCGGCCTGCTGGCTATAGGCGCATTCCTGATTGCGCGAGCGCAGCGGCAATACGCGGGCGCCGGTGCGATTGTCGCGGCAGTCGCGGTCTGGATGGCGTACTTCTGGCGCTCCAACCCGGGCCCGTTCCTTTGGCCGGTGGTCTTCATCATCGCCGCCGGACTTATCGTCTACGGCACACGTCAGGATGTCTCATCGCCGACAGCCTGGCTCCTGCTTCTGCCGCGCTTCGTGGTCGGCTGGGCGTTCCTGGATAACGGACAGAACGACTACACCTGGGCCTTCAACGGCGGCAATTTTCTCAACTCGGCAAATGCAGCGGTCCAGCGCGGACCGCTCTGGCTCCTCGAGGTACCATACAACGCGTTCCTGAGTGGAGTCGTGGTTGGCCGACCCGATACGTGGGCCGGGCTCTTTGTGAGCGGCGAGCTGATCTTCGGTCTTCTCCTGGCACTCGGCTTGTTTACGCCGATTGCTGCCTGGGGCACGATGTGGTTGAGCGCCAACATCATCATGGAGAAGTCCTTCATCTCGCACGGAGCGTATACAGACAAGACCTTCTTCGCCGCCGAGCTGTTCTGCCTGATCTCCAGGAGTGGATTGGCGTATGGACTGGATGCCGCCCTCTTGCCATACGTGCCTGCTGCGCTAGGGAGCGCTCTCGTCGGCGCAACGCCGGGAGAATTGTCGCCCCGACGCGCACCATCCGCTCAACCGGCCGGATTGTCTACCGCCTGAGGGCGACATTTCACTCACTGCTGTCGCGGTCCGTCAGATTATGGCGGACCGCGTACAGCGCCGCCCGCGTGCGGTCATGCAATCCCGTCTTGGCAAGAATTGCAGAAATGTAATTCTTGACTGTACCTTCGGTCAGCGCCAGCGTTTCCGCGATCTCCCGATTGCCTGCACCGCGTCCCAGCAAACGGAGAACGGCCAATTCTCGCTCACTCAAACTATCTGTCAGCAACGGCTCCGCTGGTGGCGCCGTAACCGTTGCGGGCGATCGCAGACGACTGAGAATCTTGCGCGCCACGCTCGGTTGCAACGGTGCGTCGCCACGACTAGCCGAGCGCACCGCATCGGCGAGTGCATCGGATCCAACATCCTTCAGCAAATACCCGCAGGCGCCAGCCTCGATCGAGCGAAAGACCAGGTCGTCGTCGTCGAACGTGGTGAGCACCAGAACCTGCACCTCGGGCCACTGGCGCTTGATGTGGGAGGTTGCCGTGACACCATCCATGCGCGGCATCCGCAAATCCATGAGCACGACGTGCGGCTGGAGGTCTGTTGTGGACAATCTGATAAAACGCTCCGCTTCGGCTCCGTCGCCCGCTTCGCCCACGACCTGCATGTCCTGGTGGAGCTCGAGCAGCGTGCGCAAACCTTCCCGCATGAGTCGCTGGTCATCCACGAGCAACACGCGGATGCGCAGGCGCTCGGGCACTCAGCGATCCTGGCGGCCGACTGAGGTGCGTCTCAGCGGAAGCGATACCCTGAGGCAGCTACCCCCACGCGACGATGGGCCGAACGAGAGCTCACCGTCGAGCAGCGCGACACGCTCGCGCAGACCGACCAGTCCATAACCGGAAGAGCCCGGATTGTGGCCATTCGCGGTCACTGACGTGCCGACGCCATTGTCGTGAATTTCCAGCGTCACGAAATCGCGCGAACCACACAACGTCACGTCAACCTGGCTTGCTTCGGCGTGCTTCTGGACGTTCGTCAGCCCTTCCTGGGCTGCCCGATAGAGTGCCTGGGCGAGCTCCGGGGAAAGGGATGCGTCATGGCCAAGCTCCACGCGTACTTGCACCGACAGACCCGTGGACTCCGCGAATTCGGTAACAAGACACCGGAGAGACGGCTCGATCGCCAGTTCTTCGAGTGTCGCCGCGCGCATGGCTGCCACGGAGCGGCGGACGTCTTGCAAACACTCCAATGTCAGTCGTCTGGCGCGGCGGACATGTTCAAGGGCCGCCTGGGCGCGCTCCGCTCCAAGCTTCTCAGCAGCTTCGAGCTGGACGTTGGCGACGGTCAGATAGTGCGCCAGGCTGTCGTGAATTTCGCGTGCGAGCCGATTGCGTTCCTCGGCGACCGCTGCGCTGCGCACTTCCTGATGCAGGGCCCGCAGCTCGTCGTGAGCAACGCGAAGTTGATCGTAAAGCGCTTGGATTCTCTGACGCGCGCGCTCCTGCCGGACGATCGCCAGGCTGAAGACCACGGCGACCGCGTACGGAGCCAGGAAGAATGACAGATAGTTTGGGAAGTCCCCGAGGCGGTCTGGCCACGCACCTGGCGTGATGTTGATGGCATACGCGACCCACACCAGCAAGCTGGCTACCAGTCCGTCTCGCTCGCCCAGCAGCAAGATCGCTCGACCAACTGGTAAGAGGTAGATCAGCGCGGGTCGAATCAAAGTGCCCTGGGTGCGAACGACCAGACCGCAGAGCACGATCTCCACAAGCAGCCAACTGAGGCGGCGCCACATAGGTGCGGATCGTGGCGGCGCGGTTTGATCGACCAGCGCGGTTGCAGCGAGCAGCAACGAATACGTGGCGACGTATTCGAGGGTCAGGCCCTTTGGCGGTGGCGACACCAGACCGAGCACCCAGACGGCCACTGGCAGCACCAGCCCAGCGCGCTGCACAAGTCGTCGATCGTCCGTCGGTCTAGACCTCCTGCTGGTCGTTGAGGCTAGCAGGAATCAAGCCGTACGCAAGTGACGAAAGTCATGGCAGCGCGCATCGGGCAGGTGACGGAAGTCATGTGCGTGCGTAGAATTCTGTGACCCACGGCACTGGCATGGCGGGCGCCGGCGTGGTTAGGTTGGCGCAAGCCCGGATTGGGAGGGTCATGTATGCGACGCGCCTGGCTGGTCGTGCCGCCAACAGTCGTTTGTTTGCTCGTATCGTCGGCGTTGAGCCTCGGCGCGACCCCGCTCGAACAACAGCCGCCCGCCGGTCCGACACCGACTCCGAGGCCAGCACCCGCGGAGGATCGCGTTGGCTTCCCAGAGGGCTACCAATCTGACTACCAGACGTTCTTCGTGATGGACCGTCCTGACAACAAGCAGGTTCGCGTCATCTACGCCAATGACAAGGCGGCCGCAGCCAGCCCCGGGAACTTCCCTTACGGTTCCATCCTCGTCATGGAGACGTGGCGCGCAGTAGAAGACGAAGGCGGCAACGTCGTCCTCGATGACAGCGGCCGGTATCAGCGGGACACGCTCACGGGCATCTTCGTGATGCGCAAGGAGTCCGGCTTCGGCGCTGCCTACGAAATGAACCGCAGTGGCGAGTGGGAGTATGTTGCGTTCCGTCCAGACAAGACGTACTCCACCACCGCTCGGAACTCCGCTCCATGCTCGGTTTGCCACACGGATGCGGGCGGTAGCCGCGACTGGGTATTTCGGGGGAATCTCTATTTCGACCAGGCGAGTGGTGCCGTGCCCACCGCACCACCGGGTTTGGCGGCAACGGGACGCATACCGATGCAGCAATACTCGTTTCTTCCTTCTGAGATCACGGTGCGCGCGGGTACCACGGTGACGTGGTCGAATGAGGACGAAGCGGTGCACACCGTCACCGCGGCGGATAAGAGCTGGGATTCCGGTCGCATCCCGATCGGCGGCAGCTTCAGCCAGATGTTTACGGCTCCGGGGACGTACGAATTTGTCTGCACGATTCACGCCGCCATGAA
>DASXRR010000352.1:0-7095 GCA_036506475.1 Chloroflexota bacterium | reverse complement strand
CCCCGCACGACCTGCGTGTGCCCTTATTCGTGGCAACGACACCATTGCGGCGTGGCCACCCGCGTACTTGAAGTACGTGGGATCGAACTGGGAGTTGCAAGGGCCGCTATGTCCACCTGAGCGCCCAGAGCACTTCTGCTGTGCGCATGTTGGTGGCGACAACCGTACTCGGGGCGGCGAGCACCAGTGCAGCGAGTGTGTGCCACTGCATGCAAGAATTCAGAGCCTTGCGGCGGTGTGTGCGGAGCGGCTGCCCGCGGGCGCGCCGCAGCGGGTGAGCAGGCGCACGGAGGCGACGACTGCCGTCGCAGGTCTGGCGGACCCTCGTCAGCAATGACATCGGCAGCAATCGTGTGGGGACTGATCCGGGCGTAGCGAAGCCGCGCGTCTGGAGGGAGCGCATAGCTCACGCCCCGCCAGGTGACCAGGGGCCGGCTCGGTCGCCTGGTGGGGGCCGGACGCGTGCGAGCGCGTCTATGCTGGCCGGCGGTGGACAAGTCTGCAGGACACCACCGGGTGGGAAGTTTCTTGGATCGTGGCTGAGCCTCGTCGATCTCGACACACTGCGCCACTGCATGCCAGCGCCGGACCAGCGCACCGGTCTGTAGTGTCGGCAGCTGCTCCGCTGCACAAGCTCGGGACGGTGGCCCTCACGGAATGGCCGACCAGCGCTCCGCGCCACAATCTGCCGGCCCAGCCCAGCCAGATCATCGGACGCGAACAGGATCTCGCGGCTGCTCGGCAGCGCCTCCTGCGCACCAGTGTGCGACTCCTCACACTGACGGGTCCGCCCGGTGTTGGCAAAACGCGCCTGGCCGTGGAGCTGGCGGCCAGCGTGGCGCCGGACTTCAACGATGGTGTGCGGTTTGTCGACCTGTCGCCCGTCGCCGATGCGCGTCTGGTGATGGACAGGATCTCGCGCGAACTTGGACTTGCTGACTTCAGCCGCCGCGCACCAGCTGAAGTCGTCGAGGAATTCCTGCGTGACAGGTCGCTGCTCCTGGTGCTGGACAATTTCGAGCAGGTGCTCGATGCCGCCGCCGACATCGGCCGGCTGCTTGCGGCATGCGCGGATCTCAAAGTGCTGGTCACCAGCCGCGCTCCACTTCACCTGCGCTGGGAGGCCGAGCTGCCCGTACCAGCGCTGCGGTTGCCACTGCTGGATGGTCGGCCCGCAAGTGAGGCCGTGGAGGCCTCACCGGCCGGCCAACTGTTCCTGGAGCGGGCGCGCACGGTCGTGCCCAGCCTCGAGCTGACCGAAGCGGATGCCGTGGCGGTGGCCGATATCTGCCTGCACCTGGATGGATTGCCACTCGGCATCGAGTTGGCGGCCGCCAGAACCAGGCTGTTCCCGCCACGCGCGCTCGTACGGCGACTCGTATCCGCTGAATACGGCGAAGGTCGCGACGAGATGCCGTTGCGGCTGCTGGCCAGCGAAGCCCCCGACCTTCCCGCGCGCCAGCAGACGCTACTCCAGGCAGTCGCCTGGAGTTACGACCTGCTCGATGCGGAAGAGCAGGCGGTGTTCCGCCGATTGTCCGTGTTCGTCGGCGGCTGCACGCTCGAAGCCGCTGAGGCCGTCGCGGGCGCAGGAGTCGACGTGATCGCATCCCTCGTCGACAAGAACCTGCTCTGGCGGGACGAGCAAGCTGATGGTGAACCGCGGCTGCGCATGCTCGAGATCATTCGCGTGTTTGCGCGAGCGCAACTGAGCCTGAGTGAGGAAGCCGGCGCGATCCTGGTGCGGCACGCCGATTACTTCGTGGACCTGGCGGAGCTTTCGGAACCTCACCTTGTCGGGCCCGACCAGCCCAGGTGGTTTGCGCGACTGGAACGCGAGCGCGGCAACCTCCTGGCGGTCGAGCGTTGGGCCCAGGCGCAGGCGAACGCGGACATCAACTTGAGGTTGGCCGCTGCGCTGTGGCCCGTATGGATGGCTCGCGGCGACGCTGTTGAGGCGCGCGACCGGTTGCAGCCGATCCTGCCACTGGTCGATGAGGCGCCCGCGTCGCTAACTCTGGCGCGCGGTCTTCACGCGGCAGGCGTGCTGGCCGAGCGGCTCGGCGACTACTCCCGTTGTCGGTCTCTTCTCGAGCGCAGCCTCTCGGTAGCGCGGCAAGTTGAGGACGCCCAGACGCTGGCTACGGCGCTGGACAGCCTGGGTCGCCAGCAGTTCGTAGAAGGTCGTTACGCTGAAGCGCGAACGCTGCTGGACGAGAGCCATGTTCTGTTCCGCGCGCTCAACGACCGCGTTGGTCTGGCACGAGTACTCAGCCATCTTGGCTTTCTCGAGTACCTGGAAGGTCGCATCGACACCGCACGGGCCATCTTCTCTGAAGGACTGGCGATTGCACGGGAAATCGACGAGCACCACCGCGTCGCCGAGTTCATGGACAACCTGGGCAATACGTTCCAGGTCCAGGGCGAGTACGAGAACGCGGCGCGCATGTTCGAGGATGCGGTTGCGAAGTTTCGAGCGCTAGGACATGCGCCTTGGTTGGCCATGGCGCTGTACAACCTGGGCGAGGCGCAGATTGGTCTCGGCAAGCTCGACCTGGCGCGCCGCCATCTTTCGGAGTCGCTCAGCATGTCGCGCAAGCAGGGGGATCGCCGACGGCTCGCCTACACGCTGTCGGCTGTCGCGACGCTTGCCGCGGTGGAGGGGGACGGTGAACGTGCCGCGCGTCTGGAGGCCATCGCGAAGATCGCAATCGCGCAGATCGGAGCCAGAACGGCTCGGCGCCCGTACGCGCGACAGCTTCTGCCCGCCCGTATCGCGGCGCGGGCGGTCGAGCTGCGGAGTGCGAGCGCCGCAGCTCAGCTTCCCACTCTGGAGGATGCGGCGGACGAGTGCCTGGCGTGGTTGGCCACTCCCCAACAGCTGCGGAGGTCATCTGCTCCGGTCAGTTCCTCGCCGACGACATTCGAAAGACTGACGCGTCGCGAGCGTGAGGTTGTCGCATTGCTTGCCCGCGGGTTCACCAACCGCCAGATCGCAGCCGCGCTCGTGCTCACCGAGGGTTCGGCGGAGAACTACGTCCAGCGGGTACTGAACAAGCTCGGGTTCAACAATCGTGCGCAGGTTGCAGCCTGGGCTGTGGAGCAGGGAATCGGTCAAGCCGCTCAGGCTGCTGCCTGAGCGGCGCAGACACCCTCTGCGTCACGACGTCGTAGCGTAGGCCGCTGGCGCCTTCGCCGCGACCGGTCTCCTTGCGTCGACCGCGCCAGACGTGGGTCGAGCCATCGATCCAGCGCGCATACTGGTACGCAGCGCTAATGCGCGCGCCGCTGCGCGGCACCTCTTCGTCGAACAGCAAATAGCGGTCCGGGGGTACTCATGATCCGACCTGTGGTCGCGCGGGACCCTGCGGACCCGGCCGTGCCAGCGCACCGCGCTGGCGGCGAATGCCGTTCTCGTTCGGCTGCCGTACCGGGACTAGCGGGATCCAGTAGTCGGGCACCTCGGTCGTGAGTCGGTACGAGCTGGGGGCGCCGCTTCCTCGTGTCGTCGATCGCCATCGCGTCGATTGACGGACGCACCGGCGCGGTTCTCGACGACGCGCTCGATAGCCCAGGCGAGGTTGGCCATCTCATCGCGCATCAGCAGAACTTCTTCGACGGCCGGGCCCTGCAAGCCTGGCGCAAGTGCTGGTGGCAGGAACAGGTAATCGCAGGCGACGGCGCTACTGGCGGCCTGACGCGGGTCGGTGGACAGCGAGAACATGCGCCACGGCGGCCGTGCGGTAGCGGCCGTCTCGAGGCCATGCCAGATCTCCAACCTGATGGTTGCGGGCTGCTTGAGCGCCACCCAGACCGACGCCAACTTCGGCTCGACCCGCCGCACGGTCGGGCCCGCCAGGACCAGCGGCCAGTCACTCGCCTGCACCTGGCGCAGAGTAGGCCTGGACTGGTGGCGTGTCTGCTAGGGAAGTGCACCAAAATCGGCTTCCGCCGCCGTAGCTCGCGGTTTCGACGAATTGATGCACTTGCCTAGCAGACGACTGCCCGGCGCAAGCCTAGTCTGAGGGCCCGATCACACATAGATCGCCCGAAAGGACAGACGATGAAGCGCCTACTCTCCGTCATCCCCGCCCTGGTGGCCCTCGCTCTGAGCTCGACCTTGCCGGCTCTGGCCATCGATGATCAGTCCAAGCTCCCTTCCGAACTCAGGGTTCCGGACGGCTACAACCGCGTTCTGGGAAGCGTTGGACGCGGTGTTCAGATCTACGACTGTGTGGATGCTGCCTGGAAGTTCCGCGAGCCCGCGGCCGGGATTTTCGACGAACAAGGTGAAATCGTCGCGCTCCACTACGTCGGTCCGACCTGGCAGTCGATCCGCGACGGGAGCAAGGTCGTTGCGGCCGTGCAGGCCCGCCGCGATGCCCCAAATCCGCAGCGCGACATTCCCTGGCTCCTGCTGCAAGCGACGAGCAACGCCGGTCCGGGGCAATTTGCGAATGTGCAGTACGTCCAGCGCCTGAATACCGCGGGTGGCGTCGCACCGGCCGGAGCGTGCCTCACGGGCCAGTCAGTGGGCGTCCCCTACAAAGCAACGTACCAGTTCTGGGCGCCGGCGCAATAAATCGTTTTCACCAACACAACAGGAGAATTCTTATGAAATGGTACACCCCGCGCGTGAGTAATTCCGCGCGGCTCATTTCGGCAATCACACTCGCTTCGGCGTTGAGCGTCGGGTTCGCGGCTCCAGCCGCAGCGCACTCCGTACGCGCGCCGGAGCTGACACAACCCACGGGTCGGCCTCGGGGGCTCACACTCGAGCAAGCATTGGATGCTGTACGCGCCGCGGATCAGTCTCGCACAGTTGCCGGCACTACGACCGTGACCCTCGCCAGCACCGCCGTGAGCGCCGTGTTCATCCCGACCTCCGGCATCCTGGCGGTCCTCGGCAACGACAGCGACAACGCCCTCACCGTGAGCCGCGATGCAGCCGGGCTGCTCCTGGTCAACAACGGCGCGGTGACTGTTCGCGGTCCGCAACCGACGATTACCAACACGGTACTGGTCCAGATGTTCGGCCGTGGTGGCAACGACGCTCTGAGCATGGACCAGGCCAACGGCGCGTTGCCGGCGGCCGACCTGTTCGGCGGCGCGGGCAACGACACCATCGTCGGCGGCGCCGGTGCGGACCAGCTGTTTGGTGAAGCCGGCCACGACATCCTTCTCGGCCAGGGTGGCAACGACTTCCTGTTTGGTGGCGCCGACAATGACACGCTGACGGGCGGCGACGGCGACGATCAGGTGTTCGGCGAAGCCGGCAACGACCGCATCGTCTGGAATCCCGGAGACGACACCGACCTGAACGAGGGCGGCCCCGATACCGATACCATCGAGGTCAACGGCGGCAATGGCGCCGAGGCTTTTACCGCCACGGCCAACGGAACGCGCGTACGTTTTGACCGTCTCACTCCGGCGCCGTTCAGCCTGGACATCGGCACCGCCGAGAAACTCGTCGTGAACATGAACGGCGGCGACGACTCGTTCAGCGCGACGGGCAATCTGGCGGCGCTCATCCAGATCACCGTGGATGGTGGTCCAGGAAGCGACACCATCCTGGGCAGCAATGGCGCGGACTTGCTCCTGGGCGGCGATGGCAACGACACCGTCGACGGCCAGCAGGGCAACGACGTGGTATTCATGGGCGCAGGTGACGATGTGTTCATCTGGGATCCGGGCGACGGCAGCGACACCGTCGAAGGCCAGGATGGGCTCGACACGATGCGCTTCAACGGCAGCAATACGGGTGAGCTGTTCGACATCTCCGCAAACGGCAGCCGTGTCCGCTTCACGCGCAACGTAGGCAGCATCGTCATGGATCTGGACGATGTCGAGCGGATCGAGGTCAACGCACTTGGCGCCGCCGATCAGACGACGCTCAATGATGTCAATGGCACCGATCTCACCCAGGTCGTGGTCAATCTGGCAAACGCCATTGGGGCAGGCGACGCTGCTATCGACACCGTCGTGGTCAATGGCAGCAACAGTGACAACGTTGTCATTGTGGCTGGTGGCCCGGCGGGAGTGACGGTCTTTAGCGACGCGGGCGCCGTGCTGGACGTCACGGGCGCCGAGGTCCAGGATGTGCTCAGCCTGCAGCTGTTCGCTGGCGACGACGTACTCGATGGGTCAGGTGTCGCGGCGGGTGCGATCAGCCTCTTTGCCGATGGCGGCGACGGGAGCGATGTGCTCATCGGCGGCGCAGGCAATGACACCCTGCTTGGTGGAGCGGGCGATGACGTGCTGATTGGCAATGCGGGGCTGGACGTGCTCGACGGCGGCGTTGGCGATAACGTCGTGATCCAGTAGCGCTTTTCAAAAGCAGTTCTAAAGCAGCGGCAGCCCGGCTGCCGCTGCTTTTCGTGCTACCGCGGTTTGGAATCTAGTGGGCCGCCGCCCTGCTCAACTTCCTCGTGGTACGCCGCTCAAGTTCTTAGAGCGCGTCGGGAACCTGCCGCTGAAGCGCGTGTGCGGACAAGGTGGAGGATGGAGAACCCTGTGAGGCAGCACGCGTGCGAGTCCCGATGAGCGCACGATCAAATGCTTCGAAGTCGTCCACAATGGAACTCGTGCCGCCGATCGCAAGCAAGACGCGCAAGGCAGCGTGGCGCGCCTGAACCTACTTCTATCGGTATGCCGCGCGAATGCGCTCGACCGAGTCGTCGAACCCCGTGACTGGTGGTCCAACGTTGAAGGGACGGCGATGCGCCAACTCGCTGGTGCAGCCGCACGAATCACGTCAACGAGCGGGTTCTGCCGCTTCACAATCGCCCACCGGTCGATCACTGGCGACACCCAGCTGGTGGCGGAGGGCTCGGAACACCGGTGCTTCCGACTCGTCGGATAGCGCGGCGACGTCTTTGTTCAGGGCGCGTCGCAACTTGGCAGCACGGCGCGGCGTTGATCGTCGAGCCAGTCGTGGCAAAGCCCAGCAGCCCTGGCTCGAGCACTAGAACAATCGACGCCGTCACTCCGCTCTGGGCGGCCAGCCTTCAATCAGCCGATTGTCACCAACGTGACTGCTGAGTACAACTAGGCGCGCCACACGAGGCTAGCGCGCCGATGGGGAGGACTGTCAGG
>DASXRR010000351.1:0-8702 GCA_036506475.1 Chloroflexota bacterium | reverse complement strand
GCCGGCCCGCGGTGGTGACAACTGGCTATTGGGATGTTCAGCCTGGGGGCGTGGAACATCGTGCCCGGGCTGGTGCGCTTCGGCGTCGACCTGCGCCATCCCGACGAGGCGGTCAAGCAGCAGCTCGGCGCCGCCATTCGCCTGGCTGGTGAGCGGGTCGCGGCTGAGCGTGGCGTGACCGTGCACTACGAGATGGTCGGCGACGTGCCGCCCAACGACATGCATCCCTCGGTCCGCGCAGCCATTACCAGCGCTGCCGAAGCTTTGGGGGTGCGGTATATCGACATGGTCAGCGGCGCCGGCCACGACAGCCAGGTCATGGCCAGCCGCGTGCCGACAGGCATGCTGTTCGTGCCCAGCGTCGACGGCCGCTCGCACAGCGCCGCCGAGTTCACCAGTTCCGACGACGCCGCCCGCGGCGCCACCGTCCTCGCCGCCACGCTGCAGCGGCTGGCGCAGTAGCAATCAGCAGTCAGCCGTCAGCGGGCCGAGCCCTGGTTCCGAACGCCGCTGTCACTGCACGCGCCGCGCGGGAATGACAGAACTCCTTCGGAGGGATTGGGCAGGTTTCGGGCGGCCGGACAGCCTGACGGGCGGAGTGCTGACTGCTGACGGATGACTGCTGACGGCTGATTGCTGACGGCTGACCGCCTAACGGCCTGACTGCTGACCGCCTGACTGCTGACCGCCTGACGGCTGACCGCTGACCGCCCGACGGGCGGAGTGCTGACTGCTGACGGCTGATTGCTGATTGCTGACGGCTGACCGCCTGGCGGCCGGAGTGCTGACTGCTGACGGGCTGACGGCTGACGGCGGACGGCTGACGGCTGACTGCTGACCGCCTGACGGCCGGAGATGCTGACTGCTGACGGCTGACTGCTGACCGCTGACCGCCTGACGGGCGGAGTGCTGACTGCTGGCTGCTGACTGCTGACTGCTGACGGCTGATTGCTGACGGCTGACGCTGACGGCTGACGGCCGCTCGCACAGCGCCGCCGAGTTCACCAGTTCCGAGGACGCCGCCCGCGGCGCCACCGTCCTCGCCGCCACGCTGCAGCGGCTGGCGCAGTAGCGGTCAGCAGTCAGCCGTCAGCAGTCAGCCGTCAGCGGTCAGCCGTCAGCCGTCAGGCGTCAGCGGGCCGAGCCCTGGTTCCGAACGCCGCTGTCAGTGCACGCGCCGCGCGGAAATGACAGAACTCCTTCGGAGGGATTGGGCAGGTTTCGGGCGGGCGGACAGCCTGACGGCCGGAGTGCTGACTGCTGACGGCTGACGGCTGACCGCCTAACGGCCTGACTGCTGACCGCCTGACGGGCTGACTGCTGACGGCTGACGGCTGACGGCTGACTGCTGACGGCTGACTGCTGACGGCTCAACAGCTAACCGCTAACAGCTAACTTCCCAAACTGGTACCGTCTCCCCAAAAGGATGGCCGAGACCGACCTGGGCAGCTGGGCGACTGTGGCGCGCGAGACGTTCGAGTTCAACGTCGTGCCGTGGGCAGGTCGGCGCTATGCCGAATGGGTGCGCGCCTGGGCGCGACCGCATCCTGGCGATCCGGTGGGCCTGGTGCAGCTGCCGCAAGCCATGTGGGACGCCTACCGGCGCCGAGGTCCGATGGAGCGCCTGAGCAAGGACGTCGCCAACGCCCTGGGCTACCCCGGCGTGCCAGGCGAACGCGAGCTCGACGACGTGCGCAAGGAGCTGCATGAAGCGCTCGGTCGCTGCGACTGGGAACAAGCGCACGATCTCGACGCGCGCTTGCGCGATCTCCAAGAGCGCGTGGCGCTGATGCGCACCACCGCTTTGCGCCCGACCGCTGCCTTCCGCTAGACGGCCAGTAAGACGGCCAGCGCGTGGCCCCGATCCTGCCCTCTCCATGGAGAGGCACTCGACTGATGCAGGAAAAAGCAGCCATCTGTGAAATCTGCGGCGAGGAGATCTGGATCGACGCCGATCCCGCTCCCGCCAGCAGCTGGGCGCGCGGCGGACTGCAAGCTGTCGTAGAACGCGCCGCCCAGGAGCACCTGGCCCGCCATCCGACCGCCGTAGTCGAGCGCTTTCTGCTACGGAAACACCTGGACGAGCTGGCGCCCGAGGTGCGCCCGGTCGCCGTAAAACAGGTCTACTCCCAACTCCGCGAGCTGTGGGGCGACGAGGACCAGCGGCCCGTGTACTCGATCGATGAGGCGCTCGGCTGCATGGCCGTCTACCGTCTGTGGTGCAATACCAATCGTTGCACCTGGGAGCACTGCCGGCACACGGCGCCGTAGCCGGCCTGCCACTGGCAGGCGTGCGGGTGATCGCGTGGGAACACGCGGTGGCCGCGCCGCTGGCGACGCGCCACCTGGCCGATCTTGGCGCCGACGTCATCAAAGTCGAACGCCCGGGCACGGGTGACTTCGCCAGAGCCTACGACTCTGCCGTCAATGGTCTAAGTGCGTACTTCGTCTGGCTCAATCGCGGCAAGCGCAGCGTCGTCCTCGACCTCAAGAACGCCGAAGACAAAGCCGCCTTCGACCGGCTGATCGATACATCCGACGTGGTCGTCCATAACCAGGGGCCCGGTGCCGCCGAGCGCCTCGGTTACACCTATCCCGTCCTGGCCGAGCGCAACCCAAAGCTGGTGTGGTGTGCGATTTCGGGTTACGGCCCCGACGGCCCACACCGCGACCGCAAGGCATATGACCTGCTGCTGCAGGGTGAAGCCGGCGTGATCGCGCTGACCGGCACACCGGAGCAGCCAGCGAAGGTCGGCATTTCGGTGGCTGACATCGCCAGTGGCATGTACGCGTTTGGCAGCGTCCTGGCGGCGCTTTACCAACGCCAGGCCACCGGGCACGGGGCAGAGATCAACATCTCGATGTTGGAGGCTCTGGTCGAGTGGGTCATGCCAGCGGCGTATGTCGCGCTCTACTCGAGCTCGCCACCAGAACGAGCCGGCACACGGCACAACTTCATCGTGCCCTATGGCGCCTATGGCGGTGTCAACCTGGCGGTGCAGAACGACGGTCAGTGGCGCCGACTGTGCGCCATCGTCCTGCGGCGATCCGAACTGGCAGACGACCCACGCTTTGCCACGAACGAGCTGCGCCTACGAAACCGAGCCGTTCTGGAACCGCTGATCGAAGACCTGCTGGCCAATGACACTCGGGCAGAGGTCGAAGCACGCCTAACCCAGGCGGACGTCCCGTTCGGCACCGTGAACGACCTCCCTGATGTGCTAGAGCATGCGCAATTGGCGGCGCGCGACCGCTGGTTCGACGTGCCCAGTCCAGTGGGCGACGTCCGAGCCTTGCATCACCCGTTCAATATCAGCGGCCTGCCACGGCCGGCAGGCGCGATCCCAGCGCTGGGCGAGCATACCGATCAGGTGCTAGCGGAGCTTGGCCTGAGCCGGGCCATGAAGTAAGCGTCGACGTACACGCCGCTGCGCAGGGCGTACTCCCGAGCGGTGCCTTCGATCGTGAAACCGCACTTTTCGTACAGCCGCACCGCGGGCGCGTTGTCCACGTAGACGGTCAGCTCGACGCGGCGCAACCCGTACCAGTTATCGGCAAGCTCCATCAGTGCGCGCATGAGCGCGGTGCCGACGCCCTGTCCCTGGAAGCTGTCGTGCACGGCCATGCCGAGCGATCCCACGTCACGTCGTCGAGCCGACGTCTCGAGATGCAAGCTGGCCATGCCGACGACCCGGCCGTCGATCGTGGCCACCAGCGCATGGCGGTTGGGATCGACGGTCAGGCGCGCGCGGCGCTGATCGAGCGACACCCACGGCAGTTGCAGGGTGTTCGCGACCGAGCGCTGACCACTGAAGATCTCGTAGATCGCATCGGCGTCGGTGGATTCGGCGGCGCGAATCTGTATCTCGGCCACGGCGATGCTGTACGCTACCCCAGACAACCACACACAACACAACGGGGCTGGGGTGCGCGGCGGCGCTGAGAGGTCCATTCGCTGGGCCAACCCTCCGAACCTGATCTGGGTCATACCAGCGTAGGGATGCCTTTTCGAGAGCTTCAGCAGACGCCGCGCGGTTCAGCCGTGCGGCGTTTTATGTGCGCTCAGGAAAGGCACGGCTCGACATGATTGGCGTTCGGTTTTCGCTCTACCCGATGCGGGAGGACTTCGTCCCGCTCATCTTGAACGCGGTCAAGGACCTCGAGCAATTAGGCGTACAGGTCGAAACCGACGACGTCTCGACGTGCCTGCTGGGCGAAGAGCCCAACCTGTTCGAGGCGCTGCGCGTGGCCTTCGGGCGGGCCGCATGCACCGGTGCACATGTGGTCTTGAGCGCGACGTTTTCGGCGGGCTGCCCGGGTGAGCCCGAAGGCGACGTGTGCGTGCCGCGCGCGTACGAGGGGCCAAGCGGTGGCGAGGAGAACTGGTCGGACGAGGCGTACATCCTGCCTGATGCCGTGGCCGCCCAGTTTGCCCTGTATCCACTCGGCGAGCGCGGCTACATGGACACCATCTACGGCGAGATCGAACGCGCCCGCCAGGCGGGTGTGGTCAAGGTGGTCGGGCGCCACTTCTGCACGCACCTGTACGGACCGGGCGGCGAGGTGTTCGACGTCCTGCGGCGGTCCTTCGCCGAGACGCGCACGCAGGCCACGCACAGCGTCATGACGGTGACGTTGTCGGCAAATAGTCCCAGCCTGGCCGCATGACACCTTTGCGTGCCGCTCATGACCACTGCGTGACTACTCCTTCCGCCCGGAGTTCCAGTCCCGATTGCGCGCGCAGCGCGAGGAAGTTGGCGAGGTCAGCTCACGAGCCGCGGGAAGACCCGTCATGAAAGGGGAAATGTAATGGCAACGACAATCGACGAAGTCAAGCCAGTGCGGAGCCGTGGCTGGAGGACGCTCGACGCCGTCCTGGTCGCGGTGCTGGCGGTCGTGTTCGGGTTCCTGTACATGCAGTGGGTGCCGGTCTGGCTCGCGGCGGCAAGTCTGGGCGCGCAGATCGGCCAGGAGGCGTTGTTCGGGTTCTGGCTCATCGCGGGCGTGCTCGCCTCGTACATCATTCGGCGGCCCGGCGCGGCGCTGGTCGGCGAGTTTCTGGCTGCGCTGGCTGAAGTGTTGTTCGGGGCCGCGGCAGGGACTCCGCTGCTGGTCACCGGCCTGATGCAGGGACTCGGTGCCGAGCTCGTCTTCGGCGCCCGCCGCTGGCGCGACTACTCCTTGACGACGATCGTTCTCGCGGGCGCGGTGGCCATGCTCGTTGCGCTGCCCTGGAACTGGTACCGGCTCGGCTACTTCCAGCTCAATCCGGGCTTCCTGGTGGTGCTGCTCGTCGTTCGTCTGCTGAGCGGCGCGATCCTGAGCGGGCTCGTCAGCAAACTCATCGGCGATGCCCTCGCCCGCACTGGCGTGTTGAACAACTTCGCGCTCGGTCGGGAGCGCCAGGAAATCGTCTAGCGATGTTGCACGTCCGGGGCTTGCGCGCACGCTATCTCACGCGGCGTGCCCTGGCCCTGGACGACGTCTCGTTCAACGTCGCCTCAGGTGAACGCGTGCTCGTCGCGGGTCCGAGTGGGTCGGGCAAGAGCACGCTCGGCCTGTGCTTGTGTGGCCTGATCCCATTGAGCATTGACGCTGACCTTGAAGGCAGCGTCGCGGTAGCTGACCGCGCCGTGCTGGACTACGCCCCAGGCGAACTCGCCGAGCATGTCGGCATCGTGTTTCAGGATCCGAGCAGTCAGTTCACCATGCTGACGGTCGAGGACGAAGTCGCCTTTGGCCTTGAAAACCTGGCCGTTCCGTCCGACGACATGCCGCGGCGGGTTCGCGAAGCGCTGCGCTCCGTCGGGCTGGAGGATCGCGCAGGCTGGCGCATCGATCGACTGTCAGGCGGCCAGCAGCAGCGCGTCGCGCTCGCGGCCGCGCTGGCCATGCGCCCCGAGGTGCTCGTCCTGGACGAGCCGAGCGCACACCTCGATCCGCGCAGTGCCCGCGAGCTGTACACCGCCGTCGACGACTCGGGCGTGCCGACGCTGGTCACGATCGAGCACGATCTCGACCTGGCCGCGCCGCGGCTCGAGCGTGGACTACTGCTCGACCGCGCCGGCCGACTCGTTGCCGATGCGCCCCTGACGACGGCCTTCGGCACGGCTGAAAGCGCCCGCCGCTGGGCCGAACAAGGCGTACGCCTTCCGACGACTGTCTCACTCGCGCTGGCGCTGGGCGCATCTGGCCCCTTGCCGCTTACCTTCGAGGCGGCGGCCACCTGGCTTCGCCAGCAACCGGCGCCGGCGCTAGTCAATGCCCGCGCGGCGCGCGCATGCGGCGACGTCGTGATCGATGCCCACGGCCTGCGGCAGCGCTACATCGGACCGGCGACCAGCCACCTCGCTCTGACTGACGTCGATCTGACGGTGCGCGAAGGCGAGCTCGTCGCGATCGTCGGCGCCAACGGCAGCGGCAAGAGCTCCCTGCTGCGCGTCCTCACCGGCTTGTTACGACCCGAACGTGGCGCAGTCACGATCGCGGGCGTGCCGCTGGCCAAGGCCAGTGCCAGGCAGGTGGCGGGCCTGGTAGCCCATGTGTTCCAGAATCCCGAAGCCGGCTTCGTGGCTGACACCGTCGAGGACGAAATGGCCTACGGCCCACGCGCCTTACGCTGGAGCGCGGACGAGATTGGACGCCACACGGATGCGCTACTAGAAACCTTTGGACTGTCAGCGCTGCGCCGCGCGAATCCGTTTTCGCTCAGCGAGGGCCAGAAACGCCGCTTGAGTGTCGCGACGTCGCTCGTCCTCGGCCCGCGCGCACTCCTGCTCGACGAGCCGACGTTTGGCCAGGATCGCCAGTCCGCCCAGGCGCTGATCGCGGAAATTGCGCGTCTGTGCGAGCAGGGCTTGGCGGTGGTCATCGCCACGCATGACCTGAGCCTGGTCAGCGAGAGCGCCGACCGCGTTGTCGCACTCGCCGACGGCCAGGTTGCCTTCGACGGTCCGCCTGACGCGCTGATCGCCGATGCGCAGCTGCTCGAGCAGATCGGGCAGGAGGTCCCGCCCAAGCAGCGTCTGCTGCAGATGGCGCGCGCGCGAACGGTTGCCCTGACGTGAGTCCGTTCAGCTTCTACGAGGTCGACTCGTGGCTCCACCGGCGCAATCCGACGGCCAAGCTCGCCGCGCACCTGCTGCTGTCCCTGTTGATGACCGTCGTTTTCGATCCGCTCACGCCGTTGGTGTTTGTCGCAGTGGCGATCGTCGTCGGCACCAGGCTAGGCCGGCTGCCCCTGGCCGTCATGGCCAAAGCGATGCTGCCGTTCTGGCTGATCGCGCTCAGCCTCGTCGTGAGTAACTCCCTGTTTGCATCGCGGCCGGAGCAAGCAACGGTGCTCTTCCGCTGGGGACCCTTCATTGGCACGCTCGAAGGCGCCACGATCGGGCTGTCGCTGGCCGAGCGCAGCGTGGCTATCGCCGCCTTCACCGTCCTGCTGATCATGTCGACCGATCCGACCGACCTGGTGCGCAGCCTCGTCCAGCAGGCGCATCTGCCGGCTCGGTTCGCGTATCCGGCGCTGGCTGCGTACAGGTTTCTGCCGTTGCTGCAGACCGAGTTCGAGACGATCCGTCTGGCGCATCGGCTGCGTGGCGTGGGCAGGTCGCGTGGCGCGCTGGGCTGGCTGCGCGAGCAGTCGCGGCTGTCGATTCCCCTCCTGGCCAATGCGATCCGCCGCGCCGAGCGAGTCGCACTCGCAATGGATGCCCGCGGCTTCTCGTCGGCGCGCCCGCGGACGCACTACCGACGCATTGCGTTCGCGGCCTCAGATGGCTGGCTGATCGTGCTGACCGGATTCGGCGGCGCCGCGATTTTGTGGGCCAGCTATTCGCTGGGCATTCTGCATGTCTGGTCGGGCGCCCTTGGCACTTGACGGGAGGAACATTTTGGGATGAGTCAACCGTGGAAATTGCGCGACTTCATCGTCGCGGCCGCGCTCGCGGTGCCACTGGGCGTCTTCTGGAGTTACGCCTGGGGACTTGCCTGGCAGGTGGCAGCCGATGCGGTGCCACAGCTGGGTGATGTGATGGACGGCTTCTACGTCGTCGGCGGCGTGCTCGTCGCGTACGTCATTCGCAGGCCTGGCTCAGCTCTCTTGGGCGAGCTGATCGCGTCGTTGATTGAGATTCCATTCACGTCGTTCGGACCCGTCGTCCTGTGGCTGGGTCTGCTGCAAGGACTTGGCGTCGAGGCGCTGCTGATGGGCACGAAGTATCGCCACTTCAGCCTGACCATCCTCTTATTGGCCGGGGCGGCTGGGTCGCTCGTGGCCGTCGTCGGCTACTACTACCCGGTCGAGGGCTGGATCGAGCTGGCGATCGGCATTCAGGCCCTTCGCATCGTGCTCAAGCTCATCGGCGGCGCCATCCTCGGCGGCCTGGCCGGCAAGCTCATCGGCGACGCCCTGGCCCAGACCGGCGTCCTCAACAACTTTCCGATCGCGCAGGCCCGCACGCGCGAAATCTGACGTGCCTCTCCGTCATCCTGAGCCTGCGAAGGATCCGCTTGCTGAAACGTGTGTGCTCGCGGATCCTTCGTGCTCGTTCCTCCCCTCAGGATGACAGAGAGGCACGTCAGATTTCGCGCGTGCGGGCCTGCGCGATCGGAAAGTTGTTGAGGACGCCGGTCTGGGCCAGGGCGTCGCCGATGAGCTTGCCGGCCAGGCCGCCGAGGATGGCGCCGCCGATGAGCTTGAG
>DASXRR010000350.1:0-4047 GCA_036506475.1 Chloroflexota bacterium | reverse complement strand
GAACTACTACGTCGGCTAACTGCCCAGGAGTTCGGCTGAAGAGCCACATAGCCGAGCCGGACCACGGCCGAACTTGGTTTGACTGATTGCGCCTAGGAACGCGGCAAGCGGTTGCTGCGAAGGATTCGGATTTCGCCGCGTTCCTAGGACGGGGCGGGCTGCTCACCCCGTCGAGGCCAACGGTCGCGCAACTGGGCCAGTGAGCCGAACGCGCGCAACATCGCGGTGCGCACTGCTTCGGCACGCTGACCTTCGGCTCCCTCGACCAGGCGTGAGAACTCGCCCATCCGCCGAAACTTGCGCCAACGCTCCTCGACCAGACGCCGAGCATCGCGGCGGCGCAGCTCGATCAGCGCGCTGACAATCTCGCCGCGCAGCAAGAGCGCGGCATAGTCAGGGTCCTGGTGCGCGCCGTTCGGCGGCTCAGGTACCACCGCGTCCACGACGCCCAGTACCTGACAGTCGTAGGCGGTCATTTTCAAAGCGTCGGCGATTTCCTGTGCGCGCGCCGCGTCGCGATGCACAATCGCCGCGGCGCCCTCGGGCGCAATGACCGAGTACACGGCGTGCTCCTGCATCAAGATGCGATCAGCCACGCCCAGCGCCAGCGCCGGACCGCTGCCGCCCTCGCCGATGACCACGCTCACGACCGGCACCGGCAGCACGCTCATATTGGCCAGGCACGACGACAGCGCACCGGCCAGCCCGCGCGCCTCCGAGTCATAGTCGAGGTGCGCGCCCGGCGTATCGATGAACGTCACCAGCGGCAAGCGCAGCTCAGCGGTCAGGCGCATGATGCGCGCTGCTTTGCGGAAACCCTCGGGTCGCAGCCGGCCACCGTTGCGCGCCGGGTCGCCATGCCCGCGTTCCTGGCCAATGGCGAATACGGTCATGCCCGCCAGATCGCCTATGCCCGCGATGACCGCGGCATCATCGCCGAAGACACGATCGCCGTGCAGCTCGACGAATTGCGGCATCAGCCGCCGAATGTAATCGGCCGCGGTCGGTCGATCCTCGCGTCGAGCCAGCACGACCTCTTGCCAGGCGGAGGTCGGCTGGGCCGCGGGCGGCCGATACGGTTCGCTCAGCGCGCGGTTGTCGCCGAGGCCGCGATTGTGGAACAGCTGCAGCAGCGTCGCGAGCACACCGCGCAGCCGCGCACGGTCGACGACGGCGTCGAGCTGGCCATGCTCGAGCAGGAACTCGGCAGTATGGGTGCCCGCGGGTGGCGGCTCGCCCGTGAGCTGCTCGATGACACGCGGTCCGGCGAAGCCGATGAGCGCGCCTGGCTCGGCGAACAGGAAGTCGCCTTGACTGGCAAAGCTGGCGTACACGCCACCGGTCGAGGGATTGGTCAGCACGGTGACCGATGGCACGCCCGCCTGATGCAGGCGCATCGCCGCGGCGGTGGTTTTGCCCATCTGGACCAGACTGAGCATGCCTTCCTGCATGCGTGCGCCGCCGCTGGCGACGATTGAGATGAACGGCACACGACGTTCGGCAGCAAGCTCGAGTGCGAGGGTGATTTTCTCGCCGACCACACTGCCCATGCTGCCGCCGAGGAACCCGAAGTCGAAGACCGCCAGCACGCATTCGCGGCCGTTGATGCGCGCTATACCAGTGATGACCGCTTCGTTGAGCTTGGTCTCGCGCTTCGCTCGATCTAGCCGATCGCGGTACGAAACGCGGTCGGTAAAGACGAGCGGGTCGACTGAAACCAGGCTCGGATTGCTGGCCTGGAACGAGTCAGGATCGGCCAGCAGGTCGATACGTTCGGTGGCGCTCAGCTGGAAGTGGTAGCGGCAATTGCCACACACCCGATAGCGATGCCAGGCGGTGCCCTCCGTTGGCGTTGAGCAAGCGGGACAGGTTGCGCGCTTCGAACTCTGAGGAATTGGCTCGTCGGCAGGGGCCGGCGGCACCGTCGCCTATCCGCTGCCCCTGGTGCCGAAGCGATCGAGCACCTTGTCCTCGACAAAGATCGGCGCACCAGCCTTCAGCGCCAGCGCTACTGCGTCACCGGGCCGCGCTTTGATGATGCGTGACTCACCATTGTTCGAGACCACGATCTGGGCCAGGTATTCGCGCTGCGTGGCGTCATTGACGATGACCCGGTCGATGCGTCCGCCCAGCTGGGTGACGACATCCTTCATCAGGTCATACGCCTGCGGCTGCTGGTCGGGCGGAATCTGCGAGTTGCCACGCTGCCGGGCGATGGCCAGCGCCTCTGTGGTGCCGACGGCCATGGAGATACGGCGATTGCCGTTCTTCTCTTTGAGCGTCAGCGTCATGTTGCTGATGTTCTGGCCGGCCAGATCCTGGACGGTGACTTCCACGGGCGCGGTGCCCGCGGCGGCGGCCTCGTTGGGCAGATTGGTGCGGCCCAGCCACAAGTAGTAGGTTCCGGCGCCAACGCAGATGAACAGAATCATCAGCAGCGGAATCCGTTGCCGATAGAGGGCTAACAGCAGCCGCTGAAAGATCCTAGTCCAGAGAACCACGCGTGCTGCCGCCTTTCGAAGTGCTTATCGCCCGACTGGCATTCTATCAACAATGCTGCTTGCATCCCAATGATTGGGCCGTCCGCCGTTACTCCACGCGACCAGTTAGTCCCCGGAGGGAACCCCTTCGGGGACTTTGTGGAACGATCTGGCGCCGCGCAGGTCTGCCGTTCGATTTGTCATCCTGAGCTTGCGAAGGATCCGCTTGCCGAGAACGCCCCAGCCCGCGGATCCTTCGCTGCGCTCAGGATGACAACCGGCAGAGCTGCGCCGCCCGGTACGAGAACGCCCCAGCCCGCGGATCCTTCGCTGCGCTCAGGATGACAACCGGCAGAGCTGCGCCGCCCGGTACTAGGGGGCGGGTGACGGTCCGGCGGTTGCGCCAGTGCGTTGTCACCTTGCCAAAGCCCCTACCGGGTCGGACTGCGCGCGGAGCGCGAGAATAGCGATGAAACTGCACGCGGGCACGCCTATGGCTCGCGCGGCTTGTTTACTTGCCGCCCGCCGCGCGTTGCGCAATTGAAGTAGACGCGTTACGGTCCCGGTCGTGTCGGCTGGCAGACGAGACTTCCTCGAGGAGCTGAAACGGCGTGTCCTCGTTTTCGACGGGTCGATGGGCGCCAATTTGCAGACCCTCGAGCTCACGGCGGCCGATTTCGGTGGCCCCCGTTACGAGGGCTGCATGGATGCTCTGTGCCTGACCAGGCCCGAGGCGCCTGCCCAGTTGCACCGCGGATTTCTAGAAGCAGGTTGCGATGTCGTTGAGACCAACACCTTCCAGGCCAGCCGCCTCAGACTGAGTGAGTGGGGCCTGGCCGAGCGCACCCTGGAGCTGAACCGCGCAGGCGCAGCCATTGCCCGCCAAGTGTGCGACGAGTTCGAACACCAGGATGGTCGCCCACGCTTTGTGGCGGGCTCGATCGGCCCAAGCGGCTTCTTGCCATCGTCAGACGATGCCACCCTCAGCAACGTCACCTTTGACCAGCTGATCGCAACCTTCGAGGAGCAAGCGCAGGGCCTGATCGAGGGCGGCGCCGACCTGCTGATCATCGAGACCCAACAAGACATTCTCGAAACGAAAGCGGCCATTCTGGGAGCACGACGGAGCTTCGCCACAACAGGCGTGAAGGTGCCGCTGCAGGTTCAGGTCAGTCTCGACACCAACGGCCGCATGCTGCTCGGCACCGACATCGGGGCCAGTTTGACCATCCTGGAAAGCCTGGGCGCCGATGTCATCGGTTTGAACTGCTCGACGGGCCCCGAGTACATGCGCGAGCCCGTACGCTTCCTGGTCCAGAACACGCGCAAGCCGATCAGCGTCATTCCCAACGCCGGTATTCCGATCAACCTGGGCGGCGGTAAGGCGCGTTACCCCCTCGAGCCCGACGGCCTGGCCGAGGCGATGGCTGAATTCGTCGAAGAGCTGGGCGTGAATGTCGTCGGCGGGTGCTGCGGCACGACGTTCGAACACTTGCGCGCGGTCGTCGAGCGCGTCGGCAATCAAGCGCCGCGGCCACGCACATTGATGGAGGTCGCGCCACGCGCG
>DASXRR010000349.1:0-4342 GCA_036506475.1 Chloroflexota bacterium | reverse complement strand
GTTGGGCGTCGCCAAATCTCTGCAGAGCATCGCTGCGCTGGCTGACGCCGAGAAGCATCGCGAGCGCGCCGTCCAACTGGTCGGGGCGGCCGCCGGTATCCGTGAGGCCATCGGCGCCCTACCGACTCCGACGGATCAGGCCATGCTCGATAGGTGGCTCGTTCCGCTGCGCCAGCTTCTCGGCCCGGAGGCGACTAGGCTAGCTTGGGAGGAAGGGCAAGCCATGCCCGTGGAGCAAGCGGTGGACCTGGCGCTTGCCGCTACGGAAGCTCTGCCCGTTCAAGTGAACCGGCCAGCGGTGCTCAGTCCGCGTGAGCAAGAGGTGGCTGCGTTGCTGGCGCGCGGATTGAGCAATCGTCAGATCGCCGGGCGGCTCGTGGTCACGCCACGTACAGTTGCAGCTCACGTCGGGCACATCCTCGACAAACTGGCGTTGGCTTCACGTCATCAGGTCGCAACGTGGGTGGCCGAACATGGCCTGCGCAGCTGACCGCATTGGCAATCTGCCAATCTTTGGCACCCCTAGCATTCTGCCGATGACCGGATGGGCAGCGTGCCTCTAGTGTGCTGGCGTCCCGTAATGGAGGGGACCAGCCATGACAGGAGCACGTGCCCTGGTGGGCCTAATTTTCACGAGTGGACGATGGCTGCTGCCATGGATGGGCGCGCTGCTCGTGTCTGCCGCTCTCGCATACGGTACGAACGGCATTGTGGCGGGTGGTCTGACAGCCATCGATCACGGGGCGGCGGGTCAAATTGTCCTCCCGATGGACCAGGCAGGATCAGTCGCCGCAGTGGAGCACTCAGGTGTGTCGCTGTCCGCGGCGGCGCCGGATCTCGGCCGCCGTCTTAGCGCAGAGCACTGCGCTGCTCCAGGTGGACCGATGTACGTGGGTGTGGACGCCTGGATCGTGGCAGAGAATCACGCGATCGCCTGTAAGCCCGGGGCACCGTGACCCGCCGCGGGTGGCGCCGTTCGGGGTTGGCGTGGAACGGATTATTCAGCGCCACGCTCCGCATCGATTCAGCTGGGTACACCGTGGGGCAGGAGGTCACTCTGAGCAGAGTCCGCTCTTAGAGTCTCGGCTCCGCGACATGAATGCGCCCTTGAGCACCGTTCGCGTCACTCGAACGGCTCAACGTGACACGCCGACCGAAAGGACGGATTCGCATGAAACACCCGATGGCAATTCTTAGCACCGCGTTCGCGATGCTCGCCCTCATTGCCGCACCAGCAGGCGCTGGCTCGGCTCCGGCAGCTATGTCAAGTAGCGTGCAGGTCGAACCGCGCGCGGGCACCTGGCACACGTGGGTGCTCACATCCGGAAGCGAGCTGCAGCCTGCTGCACCGCCCGACCAGGCCACCACGCAGGGGGAGCTTGCGCAGTTGCACACGCTGGAGTCGCAGCGAGATACGCCAGAGCTCGATCTCGTGAGCTACTGGGACGCCGGCGCACCCGCCTACCGCTGGAATGAGATGGCGACAAGTCGGTTAGACCAGCTCAATGCTCCGTCCAGTCAGCGAGGCATGGCGCTGATATCGATCGCCATTAGTGATGCCACGGTCGCAGCCTGGAATGCTAAGTACACGTTCAACCGACCGCGCCCGAGCGAGCTCGATGGGACGCTCCATGCGGTGTTGTCTGACCCAAGGAGTCCGTCGTACCCGTCTGAACGTGCCGTCGTAGCCGGGGCGGCTTCGAGTATCCTCGCCTACCTGTTTCCCGATGATGCAGTCGCGTTCGCGGGTGCTGCGGAGCAGGCGGGGCGCTCACGCCTGCTGGCCGGAGTCGAGTACCCCAGCGATGTAACGGCTGGCCTGACGCTTGGACGAGCGGTAGCGGCGCGGGTCATCGAGCGCGCGATGGCGGACGGCTCCGATGCCACCTGGGATGGCAGCATGCCAGACAATTCCGGCCACTGGGTCCCGAACCCCGGCACGCAGCCGGTTGGCCCGCTGGCTGGGACATGGAAGACGTGGGTACTGGCCTCGGGCAACCAATTCCGGCCGGTGTCCCCGCCAGCGTTCGACTCCGAACAGGAGGCTGCCGAGCTGGCTCAGATTCGCGGCTTCACGCCATCCCTCGCCAGTGACCAGGCGGTATTTGCTAACAGTCTGGCGTCATACAACCTATGGAACGCCGTGGCGAAGCAGAAGTTGTTCGAGTACCGGCTTGACGCCAACCCCCCGCGCGCCGCGAGGACGTATGCCCTTCTGGCAGTGGCAGGCTACGACGCGATGGTGGCGTGCTTCGATGCGAAATACACCTACTGGGCCCCTCGGCCCTATCACGTTGACCCCACGCTGACCACCCTGTTGCCGCGCTACAACCACCCGAGCTATCCGTCCGCGCACGCGTGCGTCGCGGGAGCGACGTCCGAGGTGCTTGCAGCATTGTTTCCCCGTGAAGCTAAGGTCTTTGCCCAGCAAGCGGACGATCTTGCAGCGTCGCGCTGGCATGCGGGAATTCACTTTCCGACAGACAGCGACGTGGGCCTGGCACTCGGACGGACAGTGGGCCGCTTCGTAGTCGAGCGTGCGCACGATCCATCCGAAAGCAACTGACCCGAAGTGATCTGGCTCCGCGTTCAACCGGCGGTTCCGGGCCAAACCGGAACCGCCCGACATCGGTGGGGTGGCGCCCACCGACGGCATGAAGTCGCTGCATGGTGTTAGTGGCGGGCTTTCGCGCTGTTTTGCGCAGCTGGCTCCGCACTCCTGTCGCATCTGGTCGCCAATGTCGCCGTGTCCGATGCCGCGGTGGTGATACCGACCGCTACAGGCGCCGCACGCAAGGCACTGGCGCTCGACCCGCAGGGACCGGGTGTGGCGGCCAACGCGGTATTAGCGTGGCTGGAGGGTCGCCGTGCCGATTCTCTCACTCATTTTCGAACGATGTGGTCCGCCGGGCGCGAGCGAGGAGACGCGCAGGCAATGGCGTACGGATTCGCTGTGAGCGCCGAATACATGCTCCAGCTCGGTCGTGCCGCGGACGCTGAAGCGCCGGCTCGCGAGGCCGCCGACATCATCCGCACGAGGTGGCCAAGCATAGCGGGAGGGATCGCGCCAGTGGCAGAGGCTGTGGTCTGGCTGGATAGAGACGACGCCGAAAAGGTCTTATTAGACGCAGAACGATTGATCGAACAGACGCAGGAGCTGGTGGCTCGGCCGCAACTCTAACGAGCGCGAGGCATGCTATTGAGCGCTGACCGACGCAGTCCCGCCAAGGCAACCCCTGGCCTGCCGGCTGCAAACCGGTGTCGTTTTGCTCTGAAAAGGAGTGATTCTCCGGGATTCTGGTGACGCCGATGTCAAGGGCTCTTCCAGTCGACGGCTGATCGCGCTGGCGTGCCCGTCGAGGAGAGTCGTCGATGGGCTCGTCGTGTGGGGCAAAGTCGGAGCGCCGGAGCGTTGTCCTGGTGGTTGTCAAGCGTGATGGCAGCCTGGTCCTCGTTGTCGATCCCACGCGCCGGGTGGTGCCGTGTCCGCAGCGCGGCGAACCGAGCCGGCGGCAGCATAGTCAATCAGAGCGCCACCCGCTCGATCTAGCGTGGCGCGGCCGGACGGTCCGCCTTCGAGTGCGCACGCGTCGCTGGTTCTGCGACGTGCCGACTTGACCGCGCAAAATCTTCGCCGAGCGTTTCGACGGCGCGTTGGCCCACTACACCCGCCGCACCAACGGCGCTACCGAACTGCTCAGCACGTTCGGGCTCCAGGCTGGCGGCGAGGGTGGCGCGCGGCTCGCGCGCAAAACTGACCTGCCAATCAGCCCGGACACGCTGCTTCGCCTTCTGCATGCACTCACCGATGCCTACGACGAGCGTGGCCCGAGAGTCCTTGGCGTCGATGACGTCGCCCTGCGCGGCAAGCAGCGTCGCTACGGCAAGTTGCTCATCGATTTGACGCATCGGCCGGTTGACCTGCTCGACGATCGCACCGCCCAGGTCTTAGCCAACTGGCTACGCCGTCACCCAGGCGTGGAGATCATCGTGAGCGACCGCGCAGGTGCCTATCCGAAGGTGGTCGGCAAGGTGCGCCCGCCGCAGTCCAAATGGCGGATCGCTTTCATCTCACAGCCAACGCAGGAGCCGCCATGGACGAAGTTCTGTGCAGCCGTCGTCGCCACATCGAGTACGTGGTTGTGAACGGGCCCGCCGAATATAGCGATCCGACACCGACCGCGCCGCTGCCGCCGCCCAGTCAAACGCTGGACAACCTGGAAATTCGGCAAAGCCGCCGCGGCGCACGCTGGGACGAGGTGCGCACCCGTAGTGCCGCCGGCTACAGCATGCAGCGCATCGCGCGTGAGATGGGCATGCACCGCCGCTATCTGGCGACGCC
>DASXRR010000348.1:0-12912 GCA_036506475.1 Chloroflexota bacterium | reverse complement strand
CTGTCACGCCTGTGCTATGTGCGAAAGATGGCGTGGCTGGTGCCGCGCATCGCGCGCGCCGTGCCATATCTGGGCTTCATTCTCGTTGACGGCACAAAGCCTTTGTCGTCGGAGGGCGCCTGACAATGCGGGTCCGACAATTCCACGACTCCGGATTGGGCAATACCGCACATCTGTTGATCTCCGAACGCGACAAGACCGCGGTCCTCATCGACCCGCTGCGCGATGTCGACCAGTACCTGGCTGTTGCGAGCAGCGAGGGAGTGCGCGTCAGCCATGTCTGTGAGACGCACATCCACAACGATTTTCTGACGGGCAGTCGTGAGGTTGCCGCGGCAACTGGAGCGAGGATCATCGCCAGCGCTGACGCCCATCTGGAGTTCGATCACCAAGCCGTGCGCGACGGCGACACACTCGCAATTGGCGAAGTCAAACTCACTGTCCTGGCCACGCCGGGCCACACTCCGGAGCACGTGAGCTATCTCGCCGAAGACACCAGCCGGCCATCAGCGCCGCCCATCCTGCTGAGCGGCGGCAGCTTGCTGGTGGGCGCGGTGTCGCGCACGGACCTGCTCGGGCACGAGCACGCCACGGGGCTCGCCCATCAGCTGTACCGGACACTGCACGAACGCATCTTGCCGTTGGGCGACGACGTCGTCGTGTACCCCACCCATGGTGCAGGATCGTTTTGCACGGCCGCGGCGGGCGAGGGCAGCAGCACCACGATAGGTCGCGAGCGGCAAGCCAATCCGCTTTTGCGCGTGCCCGGTGCAGACGCATTCGCCGATCGCCTGCTGGCCAGCATGCCCAGCTATCCGAGCTACTTCGATCGGATGCGGGCCATCAATCGGCGTGGCCCGCGCGTCCTGGAAGGCGTGCCACGCGTTGCACCGCTGACTGCCAATGAGGTGGACGAGCGCCATCACCGCGGCGAGGCAGTGGTCGACATGCGTTCGGTGCACGAGTACGCGCGCGGTCACATCGCGGGTGTGTTCCACGTGGAGCTGCGTGCTGCATTTGCCTCGTGGGTCGGCTGGGTCGTGCCGTTTGGCACGCCGCTCATCCTGGTTTCGGATACCACCGAGGTCCATGAGTACGCGGTTCGGCAGCTCATCCGCATCGGGTACGACGACCTGCCGGGGTATCTGGACGGTGGCATGCCCGCCTGGGAACGCGCCGGTTTGCCCGTCGAGCGCGTACCCGTGTTCACCATGCGCGAGGTGCGCCGACGGCTCGAGCGCGGCGAACCGCTCGTGGTAGTTGATGTTCGTCAGGCGCACGAATGGTCTGGCGGGCATATGCCAACGGCAGACCTGATTGAAGCTGGCAGCCTGCCCAACGCCGAGCTGAAGCTGCCGCACGATCGTCTCATCGCGACGCACTGCGGCCATGGCCAACGAGCGTCAACGGGGCTGTCAGTGCTCGAGCAGCGCGGTTATCGGAACCTCGCGCTCATCACCGAAGGTGTGGACGAATGGCGTGCGGCTGGCGGAGCGGTGGTGCAGGGTATGCCGCATGAGGCGGCGACGCGCGTGTGACTCCAGTGCGCCTTGGTCTCCGCGCCAATTGGCAGCAGTTCACGCTGCTGGTGCTGATCAACGCCTTCGTCGGCGGCATGGTCGGTCTCGAACGAGCCGTCCTACCGCCGCTCGCCGAGCACGATTTTGGCCAGACGTCACGCACGGTGATCCTGTCGTTCATTGTCAGTTTTGGGATTGTCAAGGCTTTGGCCAACTTGTTCGCCGGACGGATGAGCGACCGGCTCGGTCGCAAGGGGATTCTTATCGCGGGTTGGCTCATTGGCCTACCCGTGCCATTCATCATCATGCTCGCACCGTCATGGGAGTGGGTGGTCGCCGCCAACGTCCTGCTCGGCATCAACCAGGGGTTGTGCTGGTCGACCACCGTGATCATGAAGATCGACCTGGTTGGACCGGCAAACCGCGGTTTCGCCATGGGCCTCAACGAGTTCGCCGGCTATGTTGCGATGTCGCTGGCCGCGCTCGCCTCCGGGTACATCGCGGCCTCGTATGCGCTGCGCCCGCAGCCGTTCTACCTGGGCATCGCGTTCGCCGTGGCAGGTCTGCTGCTCTCGGTGTTCTTCGTGCGCGACTCGGCTGGGCACGCGCGCGAAGAGGCTGCGCAGCTCGGCGGCGACGATGCGCGGACACGCTCCAATCAGCTGACGTTCCGGGCGCTGTTCATGAAGGTCAGCTGGCATGACCGAGCGTTCTCGTCGGCCAGTCAGGCGGGCATGATCAACAACTTGAATGACGGCATGGTGTGGGGCCTGTTTCCGCTGTATTTCGCGGGTTCCGGTGTGGCGCTGGCACGTGTCGGAGTGCTGGCCGCCGCCTATCTCGGAGTTTGGGGTGTGGCGCAGCTTGGTACCGGTGTCCTCTCAGATCGAATCGGGCGCAAGAGCTTGATCGTAGCCGGGATGTGGACGCAAGCGATCGGTATTGTGCTGGTGATCCTGGGCAGCGGATTCGAGACCTGGCTGCTGGCCATGTGCCTGCTCGGCTTCGGCACCGCGCTCGTGTATCCGACGCTGCTCGCGGCGATCTCCGACGTCGCTCACCCCGACTGGCGCGCTTCGGCGGTTGGTGTGTACCGCCTGTGGCGGGATGGTGGGTACGCACTTGGCGCACTGCTCGCCGGTGTGCTCGCCGATACCCTCGGCGTGACCTGGGCCATCGCCGCTATCGCCGCGCTAACGTTCGCGTCAGGTGTCATCGTCTTCGGCCGCATGTACGAGACCCTGCCATCGATGCGACGCGCCGATCAGCAACATGCCGTGGCTGAGCGAGCGGGCGCGTGATCGAATCCATCGAGGCGCGACTGGACACCGATGGATCCGAGCTGCGGGCGCTCCACGAGCTCGTCGATTTCTCGGGTAAGGCCGTGCTCGAGATCGGGTGTGGCAACGGCCGCGCCACCTGGCGCTATGCGGATTGCGCAGCATCGGTGGTGGCGATTGATCCGCGCGCAAGGGACATCGAGCAAGCGCAGCAGCGGACGCCGGAGGCGCTGCGCGGACGAGTCACGTTCGTGGCTGCGGACGCGGCTAGGCTGGAGCTCCCGTCAGGCGCCTTCGACGTTGCGCTGTTCTCACGTTCCATATGATGTTTGCCGCCAGAGGACGTCGTGCACGTCCTGAACAGAGTGCATCGCTCGCTTCGTGCTGGTGGTGTCGTGTTGGATACACATCCGGAACCCGAGTACCCCTCGGTCGAGGTTTGGCTGGCTGGCGGTCCTGTCATACGGATCGGCAGCGTCGACTCATCAGCGTTGATTTCGAACATTCATGCGGCACGGGCTACAATCGGCCACTTGATCAGCACGGGCCGCCTCGACGCAGGCCAGGAAATCAAATTCGAGTTTCTGACCCAACACGCGAGTGTTGATGCCTGGCTTGCCTATCGCGCGCAGCAGGAGTCAACGGGCAAGCTCAGTGAAGAGGTCATCGACGGCGCGCGCGCGCTGCTCGCCGAATCGGAAGGCGTCATTGTCCTGCGCGAGCCATCACGCGCCTTGCGGCTGCGCCGCTTGTCGTAGTCAGGCGTGATGTCCGACGCACCTTCCAAGTGGCCTGTCCGACTGACGACCTTCATCGGCCGCGAACAGGAGCGCGCGGACATCGTCCAACTCCTCGCCAACAAGCGCCTCGTGACGCTGACCGGCACGGGCGGTGTCGGCAAGACGCGCCTGGCGCTGGAGATCGGGTCTGACCTGCAACGTGCCGACAGCGACGGCGCGTGGTTCATCGAGCTGGCATCCGTAGTCGATCCCAACGCCGTACCACAGCGTGTCGCGGAAGCTGTTGGCATTGCCGAGACGGCTGGCGAGCCACTCCTGCAGACTTTGATCGGGTCGATTCAACGCAGCCGCGGCTTGTTGATCCTCGACAACTGCGAGCACCTTGTCGACGCATGCGCAGCAATCGCCGATCAACTGCTGCGGGCATGTTCCGAGATGCGCATCATCGCCACCAGCCGGCAGCCGCTCGGCGTGGAGGGCGAGACCGTCTGGAGCGTGTCGCCCTTGCCTCTCCCTGGCGCCGGCCTGACGGGCAACGACGAGATTGGCGCGTCCGCGGCGATCCGCCTGTTCTGTGACCGCGCCAGCTCGGCGCGGCCGACGTTCGCGTTGTCTGACATGAACGCGGGACCGGTGGCGCGCATCTGTCGGCGCCTGGATGGCATCCCGCTGGCAATCGAGCTGGCCGCGGCGCGGATGAGCGTGCTCAGCCCGGACGAGCTGCTGCATCGGCTGGACGATCGGTTCAGCATGCTGCGCGGCGTCAATCGTGCAGCCTCCAGTCGCCAGCAGACGCTGCGGGCTACGCTCGACTGGAGCTACGAGCTGCTGCAGCCACTCGAGCGAGTGCTACTCAGGCGAGTGGCCGTCTTTCAGGGCGGTTGGGATCTCGAAGCAGCCGAGTCGGTCTGCGCTGCCGCCGAACTCCACACCAGTCAGGTGTTTGATGCACTATCCAGCCTCGTCGACAAGTCAGTCGTCGTAGCCGATGTGCAGGGCACGCCGGCTCGCTATCAACTGCTCGAGACGGTCAGACAGTACGCGTGGGAAGCGCTGAGCGAGGCGGGCGAGGCCGATTCGCTTCAGACGCACCATGCAGCCTTCTATACGGCGCTTGCCGAGGAAGCCGCGCCGCACCTGCTGACCCCTGGTCAGACCGTCTGGATGCAACGCCTGGATCGCGAGCACGACAATCTGCGCGCAGCGCTCCGCCATACGATCGACGTCGGAAATATACGCCTGTCGCTGCGCATCTCCGGAGCTCTGGGCTGGTTCTGGATTCTGCGTGGCAATCGTACGGAAGCTCTGGACTGGCTCGAACGTGTGCTGGCCAGCGCCGCCGCCCTTGATGGCCCAGATGCGTCGCGCGCCCGGAGTCTAGGTTGGGCAGCCAAGCTAGCGGGCGCGCAGGGCGAAGGTGATCATGCTGTCGAGCTGTTCGAGCGGGCGCTGAGCGAGTTTCGCGCGCTCGACGACCGACGCGAGGTCGCCTGGGTGTTGAGCGACTTCGGCGAGCTGGAACGCGAACGCGGACACTACAAACGAACCGAGGCCCTGCTGGACGAAAGCCTGGCCATCCGGCGCACGCTTGGTGACGAGCATGGCATCGCCATGACGCTGACGCGGATGGCGCTTGTGGCGCGCGATTATGGTGACGATTCGTCAGCCGAGGCACTGATCCAGGAAAGTCTCGGACTGTTCCGCCGTCTGGGCGATGTCCATCGCATCGCGCATGCACTTGACAATCTCGGCGTGGTTGCACGGCGCCAGGGTCAACTGGAACGAGCCAGAAGCCTGCACGCGGAAGCGCTCGGCATGCTTCGGCAGCTGGGCGATAAGGAAGGGATTGGGTCGGCACTGCAGCGGCTGGCGCTCGTGGCGTGGAGTGACGGCGATACTGAGCAGGCACTCACGTTGTGTCGCGAAGCGCTCGCCACGTACCAGGAGGTCCACTATCCCTCCGGAGTCGCCGACTGTCTGGAGTCGCTGGGCGAGATCACGGCCTCGCACGGCCGCTTCGACCTCGCGGCGCGTCTGCTTGGCGCGGCAGAGGCAGTGCGCGACATGATTCGTGTGCCGCGACCGCCCGCGGATGCGGCCGACCACGACCACGCGCTGACGGTGGTTCGAGCCAATCTCTCGCAGTCCGTTTTCGCCCACGAATGGGAGCGCGGACGGTCAATGCCACTCGAGCTCGTACTCCACGCCTTCGACGCGTTGCCCGTGGTGGCACAACCAGAGCCGTCGCCGCTCACGCTGCGCGAGCACGAGGTCACGCTCCTGGTTGCGGAGGGTCTCAGCAATAAAGAAATCGCAGACCGGCTGGTTCTCTCCATCCGCACCGTCGAGGCGCACGTCACGCACGTGCTCAACAAACTCGGCCTGAGGTCACGGGCCCAACTCGCCATCTGGGCGCTCGAGCACGGCCGGTTGGCGCAGCAAGCGCGCTAAACGACAAGGAGAACAAGATGTGAGCGAGCGCAACGTACAAGTGCGGGCCATGATTCGACAGCTGCAGGACGGGTTCAACCACACGCTTGATGCGCTCTACGACCTGCCCGAGGAGTACCTGCAGCAGCCGTGCGGCCACGCGTGCGCGCGCGGTGGCTCAGCCCGCGACCTGCTGGTGCACAACATCTTTCACGAAAAGCAGCACACCGGACAGGTGTGGAATATCCGCGACGAGCTGCGCTTGTTGCAGGGCTGGGGCAATGCGGCACTCTACCCGCTCCTCGTCGACTATTACCTCTCGCGGGCGCAGTTGATCAGCGCGCTCTTCGGGCTAACCGATGACCAGCTGGACATGCCGCCTCCGCACGGCGGCTGGACCGTTCGGCAAACGATCGAGCACGCGCTGGGCGGCGAACTGCGGTCCATTCGTACGCTCAAAGAGGAGTACGAACACAGCACTAGCATTGGCGTGTGAGCCATAGCACAGAGAGCGAGCGGGTCCGTGCGATCTATGAGCGGATGGCCAGCGGCTACGACCGCATGATCGCAACCTGGGAGAAAGTGCTGTTCGAGGACGGCCGGCAGTGGGTGTGTTCGCAGGCACGCGGCGACGCGCTGGAGATTGGCGTGGGCACTGGCCGTAACCTCGACAAGTATCCGGAGGGCGTGCATCTGATCGGTATTGACCTGAGTCCGTCGATGCTCGACCTCGCTCGAGCCCGCGCTCGGCAGCTCGGGCAAGAGGTAGACTTGCAGCTTGGCGACGCGCAGCAGCTGAGCTTTGCCTCGGCATCGTTCGATACAGTCGTTGTCACCCTCACGTTGTGCGCGGTACCCGACGATGGCCGGGCGATCCGCGAAATCGCGCGCGTGCTGCGACCGGACGGACTCCTGGTATGGCTCGAGCACGTTCGCAGCCCCCTGGCACCAGTGCGCTGGATACAACGCGTGCTCGATCCGTTCTTGGTGCGACTCGAGGCGGATCACCTGTTGCGCGATCCGCTCGATCACCTCACGAACGAGCCGTTCATTGTGGAGCGCCTGGAGCGGAGTCGTCTTGGCTACATCCAGCGCGGCGTTGCGCGCAGGACATGAGCGACTCTGGCAGCCGCAACTCCTGGCAGCTTGGTCGGAGCACCACTGGCAATCTCCACGAGAAATGAGCCGCTGTCACCGTAGACAAGAATGCGTGTGCCGTCGGGCGACCAGGCCAACGACGTGGCCGATGTCGGCGAACATACGCACATCCACGAGCAGGTGCTCGACGCCAGCCGACTCCCGCCTCAACAGGCGTGTTCCAGTGGTGTGGTGTCGGTGCGGACGAAGACGATGTGACCGTCCGACCGCGCTGACGGGGCTGGTAGGCGGCCATTGTCGATGACGACTTCGCGAGCCGCACCGTCAAGAGCTCATCCGTTCGGTCCGTCGGCTGCCCAGACGGGCGCGAAGAGTGAGTCATCGACGTTGCGGCGCGGCACGAATGTCCTCGAGGCCCGGCTGTGGTCACCTCGACGGCTCGGATTAGCGTGACGAACCGGAGCAATGGCGCTTCCGGTAGGGCGGGCACCTCGGGCGCGGGCGCTTCGCGTTGCGCATTGCCGCCCACGGAGGCATCGCGGCGCCGCTGACGCTAGTCAGCACTCGCACAGATCGCCGCTCGTCCACGCTGACCGGCCCTCTCGGATCGCCAGGCCGGCGACGGCCAGACTGGCTAGTGGGTCCATCCACCACCAGCCAAAGAGTGCGTTTGCCGCGAGACCCAGCAGCACCACAGCCGAGAGATAGGTGCACAGCATGGTCTCTGCAGCGTCCGCCCGAAGCGCGACCGAGCCCACCCGCTTGGCAACTCTGCGCTTTGCGAACGCCAGACTGGGCATGACCACTAGCGAGAGCGCAGTGATGGCAATGCCCAGAGTGCTGGGCTGAGGCTCGTCCCGTAAGCCGAGCAGCGCGCCGACGGAATCGAAGGCGACGTACGCGGCGATCCCGAAGAAACTGACGGCAATCAGACGCACCGCCCGCCGCTCGGCGCGCTCATTGGCCTCATGATCGCCGCCGTGAAGTGAAAGCCGCCAGACGATGACGATCGCGCGGGACACCTCGACTAGCGAATCCAGGCCAAAACCGACCAGGGCTATGGAGCCGGCGATCACGCCGCCGACGATGGCGATAATAGCCTCGAGCGTGTTCCAGGCAATCGTGGCGGCGGTCAGCGCCCACGCCCAACGTCGTGCCACTGGATCAGACGCAGATGTCAATGGCGCTTCGCAGTCACGTGCCTGTTCAGATGTGTGCGGGGTTAGCTCGGTGGTCGACATCAGCGCGGCCGCATCTCGGGGCGCTGGCAGGCGGCGATCCGATCTGCCACGCGTTCGATGAAGGTGTCGTTCGTGTAAAGCAGTTGTGACACGCCCTCTGCCAATCGGTAGTACACGTGCCGCCAATCTTGACGCGACTCCATCAGGCCGCACTCGCGCAGGCACGCGAGGTGTTTGCTGGCGTTGCTCGGGCTCAAGCCCGTGGCCGCGGCGGCATCCCCGGCCGTCCGTTCGCCATCGCGCAGCACATCGAGGAGAGCGGGGCACCCCCTGGGGGAGGGGGTTGACGGACCGACGCTCGGCGGGCTATAGTTCTCGCAACCCCCTCCCCACTGGGGTGGGAATGAGAAGCGAGCCCGACCGCATGCAGAGCGACAAGAAACAGATCCTGAACCGCCTGGCGACGATCGAAGGTCACCTCAAGGGCATTCGCAAGATGGTCGAGCAAGACCAGTACTGCGTCGACATTGTCAAGCAGTCGTACGCGGTCGAGCGCGCACTCAAAGCGTTCGAGTCGGCGCTGCTCGAGGGCCACCTGGCCTCGTGCGTGCCAAGCGGGTTCAAAGAGGGTCGTGACCAGGAAATGATCCGCGAGCTGGGCGAGCTGTTCCAACTCGCGCGCAAGTGAGCGCGCCATGGTCATAGCAGAGGAGCCCGCGACGCACGAAGTCACGCTGCCCGTGGAGGGCATGACGTGCGCGTCCTGCGTGCGGCGTATCGAAAAGGCGCTCAACAAGATCGAGGGCGTCACGGAAGCCAATGTCAATCTGGCGACGGAGCAGGCGCATGTCGCCTTTGATCCCGCCGTGACCGGCATTGACCAGATGCGGGCAGCCATCGAGAAGGCTGGCTACACACTGCGCGAGCTGCCGCGGCCGATGCCATCGGATACGCCTGCCGAGCGCGCTGAGGACGCCCACGACATCGAGCAACAGCGCGAGATCGACGACCTCAAGCGCAAGTGGACCATCAGTCTGGGTGCCGGCGTGCTGATGATGGCGCTGTCGTTCGTCCCACTCAACGTGCCGATGGACGTGATCGCGCCGGTGCTACTGATCGTCGCCACGTTGGTCCAGTTCTGGGCTGGCGCGCCGATTTATGGCACTGCCTGGGCGGCCGCGCGCCACGGCGGCACCAACATGAACACGCTGATCGCCGTGGGCACGTCCGTCGCCTACGGCTACAGCGCCTTCGTCACCCTCTGGCCACGCCTTGCCCTAACGTGGGGATTCCCCCAACACCTGTACTTCGAGACGGCGGTCATCATCGTCGCCCTGATCCTGCTCGGGCGTTGGCTCGAGGCGCGCGCGAAGAAGCAGACTGGCTCCGCCATCAAAGCGCTGATGGGCCTGCAGGCCAGGACGGCGCGCGTGATTCGCAACGGCGTCGAGCAGGACATTGGGGTCGAAGCGGTGCAGGTCGGCGATCTCGTGCGGGTGCGGCCGGGCGAGAAAGTGCCGGTCGACGGCGTGATCCAGGAAGGTCGCTCCGCACTCGACGAGAGCATGCTCACCGGCGAGAGCATGCCGGTCGACAAAGGCCCTGGTGAGCAGGTCATTGGCGCCACGCTGAACAAGTCCGGCAGCTTCATCTTCAAAGCGACGAAGGTTGGCAAGGACACCACGCTTGCGCAGATCGTGCGACTGGTCGAGCAGGCACAAGGGTCTAAGGCACCCATGCAGCGCCTGGCCGATCGCATCTCTGAAGTGTTCGTGCCGGCCATCCTGATCCTCGCGGCGCTGACGTTTGTGGGCTGGATGATCCTCGGACCGGAGCCACGGCTCACGCTCGCGCTGCAGGCCGCGATCGCGGTGCTGATCATCGCCTGCCCGTGCGCGCTCGGCTTGGCCACGCCGACCGCGATCATGGTCGGCACGGGCAAGGCCGCCGAGCACGGGATTCTGATTCGCGGTGGCGAGGCGCTTGAAGCTGCGCGGCGGGTCAACACCATCGTGCTCGACAAGACGGGCACACTCACACGCGGTAAGCCCGCCGTGACGCAGGTCGTCGCGATCCGCTCCGCGCTGCTCGCTAGGGGACTAGCGAACGGTCTCGCCGAGCGCGATCTGCTGCGACTCGCAGCGGCCGCCGAGATCGGTTCCGAGCATCCCCTGGGCGAAGCCATCGTCGAACGCGCTCAGCAATTGGGGCTCGAGCTGCCCAAGGCAGAGCACTTTCAGGCATTCGCGGGCAAGGGCATCCAGGCGCGCGTTGAGGGCGTCGAGGTGCTGTTGGGCAATCAGGCGCTGCTGTCCGACTACGGCATCGCCCTGGACGGTCTGGTTGAACGGGCCGATGCGCTGGCGCGGAGTGGCGCAACTCCGATGTACGTCGCCGTCGGCGACCAACCGGCCGGCTTGATCGCCGTGGCGGACACCCTGCGCCCGGAGTCGTCTCTCGCCGTCGAGCAATTGAAAGCGCTCGGGCTCGAGGTATGGATGCTCACGGGTGATAACCGTGCCACCGCGGACGCGATCGCTCGCGAGGCGGGTATCGACCACGTCCTGGCTGAGGTCCTGCCGGACCAGAAGTCAGACAAAGTCAAGACCCTTCAGGATGAGGGTCGGAGAGAACTCGTCGCCATGGTCGGCGATGGGATCAACGACGCGCCGGCGCTTGCCCAGGCCGACCTCGGCATTGCCATCGGCACGGGCACCGACGTGGCCATGGCGGCCTCGGACATCACGCTGATCGGCGCCGATCTGAGAAGCATCGTCACCGCCATCGGTCTGTCGCGCAAGACGGTGGGCGTGATCAAGCAGGGCCTGTTCTGGGCCTTTGCGTACAACATCGTGCTCATTCCGGTCGCCATGGGGCTGCTGTATCCGCTATTCGGTGTCCTGCTGAACCCGGTGCTGGCCGCCGCGGCGATGGCGATGAGCAGCGTCAGCGTGGTCACCAATGCGCTACGTCTGCGGGGCTTCAAGCGGCCCGAATCCGCCGAAGCGATTCTGCATCCGTCGCTGGGCGAGCGGATTGCCGAGTATGCCTACCTGGTTGGCATCGCTGTCGTCGCTCTGGCGGTCGGCGCGGCCGCATTGTCCTTCGCGCGCAGCGACATGGGCAGCGTGAATACTCGACCGGTGAGTCGCACCATGCAGGTCAACACGACCGAAGCGCTGCGCTTCACGCCCGACCAACTTTCGGTGCGCGCTGGTGAGACGATTGCGTTCGAGATAACGAACCCCGGCGCCGTGCCGCACGAGTTCTTCATCGGCACACCGGCCGAACAACAGGAGCACGAGCGCGAAATGATCGAAGACGGAGCCCAGATGCCTGCCGAGCCGGGCCAGGTCGACGTGCCGGCCGGCCAGACCGTGCGACTCATCTACACCTTCGATCAACCAGGGACGCTGGAATATGGCTGCCATGTCCCAGGCCACTACCCCGCGGGTATGCGCGGCACGATCACCATTTCTTAGGGAGTAATCCGTATGAGCAGCGTCACGCTGAACGTCCCCGATATCTCGTGCGAGCACTGCGAGCGCGCGATCACCGGTGCGCTGTCGCCCGTTGACGGCGTGCGCAGCGTGAGCGTCGATATCCCGGCCAAGCAGGTGAAAGTGGAGTACGACGAAGCGCAGGTGAGTGTCGACAAGATGAAGGAGCTCCTGAACGAAGAGGATTATCCGGTGGAGTCAGCCGTCTGATGGCGAAAGATCCCGTGTGTGGCATGGACGTCGACGAGGCAACGGCCAAGCACACAGCCGAATACGAAGCGCAGACCTTCTACTTCTGTGCACCCGGCTGCAAGAAGGCGTTCGAGGCCGAGCCCGCGATCTACCTCGACCCTAACCACAAGCCTTCGATGTGACCAACCAACCCGGCAGCGCTGGGCCCGCGTCTCGCCACGGTCACGCTGCAAGCGCGCGCGAAGACTTCCGCATCGTGCAGCTCCAGGGCCAGTTGCCGGTGTGTGCCCAGCAGCATGGCGTCTGGACCGGCACGCTCCGGTGTGTCTGATGGACGTTGATCCAGCACCGACACGGAATACCGTGGAGTACGCAGGTCGCACACGCCACACACCCATTGGAAGCTCCAGATACCGTAGTCACGCTGAGCGTCGCGATTGACAGGGTGTGCTGTACCCGTCACTCGTCATCATCCTGCGTCCGGAGTTCGGTGCGTTGGCCATGTCTGCCTCGAGCATCACGGTCGTATCTAATTGTGGTCGCAGCAGGCGAAGGCCATGCTCAAGAGCCTCGCGGCGGCGGTCGATCAGTCCCCCGCGTCCAGAAGGTCCAAAGGTCCTGCACTGGCCGGGTTCAGGCGGACCCGTTGAGGATGCCCAGACGCCCGGGATCGTCTGACTTGACCACGTCCCGGTCTGCGCGGGCCGATCTGGAAAAGCCAGCGTTCTGCTCATCCCGAGGACCCACGTGTAGCCGTGAGCCACGAGCATCGCTGGCCAACCCATGCCCTCTGGCGGCCTCAACGCGTGCACCTACTTGCCCGGCACCATGCGCCGCCACAGCCGCAAGGTGACCCCGTCGCCGATCAGCCTGGCGAAGCTTGAAGCGAGTCTGGCGCTGACCAATCGTCAGATAGGGGAGGCGTTGGTCATCGCCGAGGGGAGCGTGGCCACCCACGTCGTGCATATCCT
>DASXRR010000347.1:0-5445 GCA_036506475.1 Chloroflexota bacterium | reverse complement strand
TCACCAGGGAGCGGGGCGTGGGGAGTGGGGAGGGGGGCAGTGGGTCCCTCATTCCTCACTCCTCATTCCTCACTCCGCGAGCGAAGCGAGCTCACCAGCCGCGCGCGGCCATCTGCGACGTCTCGGGCAGCGTGCGCGCCGAGATACCGACCATCGGCTCGCCCAGGCCCTTCGAGACTTCGACCAGAATGGCTGGGTCCTGGTAATGCGTGGTGGCCTTGACAATGGCAGCCGCGCGGCGCGCCGGATCGCCACTCTTGAAAATGCCCGAGCCCACGAACACGCCCTCAGACCCCAGCTGCATCATCAGCGACGCATCGGCCGGCGTTGCAATCCCACCCGCGGTAAACAGCACCACAGGCAATCGGCCATCGCGCGCGACCTGGCGCACCAGCTCGTACGGCGCACCCAGCTCCTTGGCCTCGTGCATCAGCTCGTCATCTCCGAGTGTCCCGAGGCGACGAATGTGACCAGTGATCGCGCGGATGTGGCGCACCGCTTCGACGACGTCGCCAGTGCCCGCCTCGCCCTTGGAGCGAATCATTGCCGCGCCCTCGCCAATGCGCCGCAGGGCCTCGCCGAGATTGCGCGCGCCGCACACGAAGGGCACCTTGAACGGGTGCTTGTAGACGTGATGCTCCTCGTCGGCTGGGGTGAGGACTTCCGATTCGTCGATGTAGTCCACGCCCATCGACTCGAGCAGCTGGGCCTCGGCGAAGTGGCCGATGCGGCACTTGGCCATGACCGGGATCGAGACGGCCTCGATGATGCCCTGGATCAGCTCCGGGTCCGACATGCGCGCCACACCGCCATCGCGTCGGATGTCCGCGGGCACGCGCTCGAGGGCCATGACGGCGACGGCGCCGGCATCCTCGGCGATCTTGGCCTGATCGGCGGTGACGACGTCCATGATCACGCCGCCTTTGAGCATCTGGGCCAGGCCGCGTTTGGCGGTCCAGGTGCCAGTTTCAGGCGCATGGCCATTAGTGGTGGGTGTGCTGGGCGCGATCGGATCGACGGTCACAACGTGCTCTCCCTCGAAAATTGTATAGCCTCGATACCCGTACAATTGCGAGTGTATGTACGGATGTACGGCTAAGCATAGCAGCCGAGCGCGGGCTCGGCCAGGCGGCCGGTAGGCTTCCTGAAGCGTGCTGCGCAGCGTCTACTTCGATTGCTTCAGCGGCGCCTCCGGCGACATGCTGCTCGGCGCGCTGCTCGACGCTGGCCTGGCGCTGGACGCGCTTCGCCAGGGTCTTGCCACGCTTCCATTGAGCGGTTGGCAACTGCAGGCCGAACCCATCCAGCTGCATGGCCTTCACGGCACGCGCGCGACAGTGCTGCTCGATGCGGCCGATCAGCCCCACCGCCACCTGCGCGAGGTCCTCGACATCATCGACGCGGCCAACTTGCCTGCCTCAGTCGGCGAGCGAGCCATCAAGGTGTTCCAGCGCCTGGCCGAAGTCGAAGCCTTCATCCACGGCACCTCCGTCGACACTGTGGAGTTCCACGAAGTCGGCGCCCTTGATGCCATCGTCGACATTGTCGGAGTGATCCTGGGCCTGCATCTGCTGGAGGTGGACTGGTCGGCCATCTGCGCATCGGGGCTACCGTTAGGCTCGGGCTGGGTGCGCAGCCAGCACGGCCGACTGCCCGTCCCCGCTCCGGCGACGCTCGAGCTCCTGCGCCGCGCTGACTTCCAAACACGGCCCGCACCGAGCGAGGGCGAAACGGGCGAGTTGACCACGCCGACCGGCGCCGCGCTGTTGACCGTGCTGGCCCGTCCGGGGCCGCCGTCCGCGGCCGCCATCGAGCGGATCGGCTATGGCTTCGGCACGCGCGAGCCGGCCTGGCCCAACGCGATCCGCGTGTGGCTCGGCGGCACGTCCAGCCTCGAGCACGACCAGGTCGTCCAGATCGAGACCAACCTCGACGATGCCACCCCCGAAGAGCTCGGCTTCGCCATGGAGCGGCTGCTGGAAGCGGGCGCACTGGACGTCGCGTTTTCGGCGCTCCAGATGAAAAAGAACCGCCCCGGCGTGCTGCTGCGTGTCCTTGCCCGGCCTGGCGACGGCGAACGCCTGGCCGAGCTCGTGCTCGAACACACCTCTGCCCTCGGCGTCCGGCTCGAACACATCTCGCGCTTGATCGCGAAACGCTCCGCACGCCTGGTCGCGACCCCGTGGGGCGACGTGCGGGTCAAGATCAAGCACCTTCCCCAGCGCGACGTGGCGGCACCCGAATACGAGGACTGCGCCGCCATTGCCCGACGTGTCGGCGTTCCACTGCGCGAGGTGTATGAGGCCGCACGCGCCGCTGCTCGCTCCTAATCATGCAGCCATCCGAGTCGGGCTGCGTCTTTGGGTCGGCGGAGCTTGCAGCCCCCGCAACAGGAGCTATTCGCCAATGGGCAGCTCTCGGCAAGGACGGACGCGCAGGGCGTGGGCGTGGCCTGGCCTTCGGGCTCAGCTCACGGCGGCGTCGGCCCCGTCTCGGCACTCAGGCTTAGGACGCGCGGGGCGCCGGCGTGGCGTGGCCCTCGGGCTAAACGGCCGCAGGTAGACGCCTCACACGATACGTTGTTGGCCGTGCGGATGCGTCCCATTGGCGAATAGCCCCTGTTGCGAGGGGGCTGCAAGCTCCCCCGACCCAAATGCGCTGTATGGCAAGGAGTACACAAGGGTCATGGCGATCCCAGGACTTGCTGCGCCTTGTCGACCACGCGCGCCTCGTTGGGGTACGACAGTCGCCGTAATGCCTCGCCAATCGGGAACCACTCCACGACATCGTATTCACCGTCGTGATTGGCCGTGTCCCCGCCGACCATCTGCATCAAATAGAAATGCACTGTCTTGAAGTGGCGCACCCCGCCCCACACGAACCAGTACTGAATCTCATCCAGCGGCTGCTCGATGCGGACCAGCAGACCCGTCTCTTCGCCGACTTCACGCACGGCCGTGCCCTCGAGCGTTTCGCCCACTTCCGGTGTGCCCTTGGGCAATGCCCAGCGACGCGGGCGGATGCGCCCGACCAGGGCTACTTCGACGCCACCGTCGTCTTCGCCGCGTCGGTAGACGACTCCGCCGGCCGACACGTCGCGCACAAGCGGTGGTCGCGCGCCGCCCTGACCCTGACCCTGGCCTTGTGGTCGAGGCGCGGCCTTCGAGACATGCGCCGCGGCGCCATTGGCAGGTGTCGCTGCTGAGGCTTGCTGTCCCGGCTGGCTATCACCCCGCCGATTCTGCCCACGCCTGAACCGCCGCCTCCCCGCCCGTGACACCGTTTAGACCGTAACGAGCGCGGTACTCGGCTGGCAAGCACACACCGCCCTGAGTGGGACTCAGCGCGGCGGCGCGGTCGGAGCGATGCCTGGATTGCTGCCAGGCTTCGGTGTGGGCTGCGGCGCCTGGGGCTTCGGCGTGGGCTGCGGCACGCCCGCCGTGGCCGCGGGCGCCGGCGTCGCTGCGCCAGGTTTGGGCACGGCCGTCGATTGACCAGCTGGCGTCGGCGCGGCTGTCAATCCTGCTGCTGGTGTGCCACCTGGCGCCACAGTGGCGCCAGGGGAGGGCGTCGCCTTGGCTTCGAGCGCCGCCTTTTGCGCGTCCAAGACTTTCTGAATAGCCTCGTCGATGCTCACACCGGGTGGTTTGCCCGCCGACCCGACCAGCGTCACGGTGTGCGCTGGCTGGTACGTGCTCTTGAGGTTCAACGTGCGCGGTGTCGCGCCGTCGTTCGGGATCACCCGTCGGGTGACCTCGACGTCGAACCCGTCGCGCGCCGTTTCGACGGCCAGCGTGCGACCCCATTGCATCGACGGCTCTTCCTGGACGATCGGCTTTGGATCGGGCGGCGTGCGATTGGACACCACCGCGTCGTCGACCTGGACCTTCCACGATGGCTTCTTGCCGTACAGGCCGAAATAGACCTTTTCGTCGTCGCTGTCGGCCTGCACCAGGATGTAACTGCCGGTCGTATTGGTCCACTTGAAGTCGAGGCCAGCGTCGGGGTCGACGGTCACATCCAGACCGACCACGCCGCGCGACGTGTAGGCGGGAATCCAGTACAGGTGCCAATAGCGTTCCTCGAGCTGGAAGCCTGACCAGAACACGGGTTGAAACAGGGTCGTCGCGACCTGACAGATTCCGCCCGCGACGCTGGGCACCGTCTTCGGTCCGTCGTTGCCCGACGTGATTCCGAAGCCCCACTTGAACCCCGCGTCCAGCGTGGTTGGCCCGACCGCCTGGTTGAACGAGAACGTGCCGCCGGGCGCGACGACGACGCCACTGATCCGCTCGGCGGCCAATCGGATGTTGAACTTCTTCTCGGGAATCGAGCCGGCAAATGACGTGCTGCCGCGGTCGATGAGCTCGGTGATGCCCAATGCCTGCGGGTTCTCCGAGGACACCGACGGCTCGGTCACAGCCATCGGCAGGGGCACCGTCGGCTCGCCCCGCAGCAGCGCCACTCGTACCGCCTGCACGGTCGCTTCCTGATCGAGCTTGCGCCCCTGGCGGCTCGGCCTGGTGACTTGGAGCGCGCCGTTGGCGAAGCGGAAGCGCGCATCCTGGACGGTTTGATCGGTCTCCTTACCGATCCGAGCTGCCCAGGCGCGCAGTGGCGCCTCGTCGATATTCACGGTTGCAGGCTGGCCGGGACGGGTTCCGCCGCTGAGCGTGATCAGCTTGAGCAGGTCGGCGCGCTCCATGCGCCAGCTCTGCTGGCCAAACGTCAGCTGCAGCGGCTGCGCGGACGGGCCGAGCAGGTGCTCCAGCTGTTCGCGGGCGGTGCTGACCTGCTCGTCGGGTATGGCCGGCGGAACCGGTCGCGTCACCAGCTCGACTTTCTGAGTACCGCTGTTCAGGGCATGTGCGATTTGCTCGCGCGAGGCGCCGACGTCCACCGCCAGGCCATTCTCGGCAGTGACCGAATCGAACGTGGCGTTGTTGGCCAGGCTGAGCTGCGCGTCGCGCGCGGGTCGCACGATCTGCAGGGCCATCGCGCTCAGGGAGGTGTCGAGGGCGGCCTGGTCCGTCGAACTGGCGGACGACACGGTTTTGCCATGCACAAAGACGTCGATCTGCTCACCCAGGCGGTCTTTTGGGTTGCCCTGGCGGCCGATCTCGTACGCGGCGCCGGCCAGCTCGGCCGGATCGAGGCGCAGGCCGAGCTCACGCGGTGTCGAGCGCCAGGCCTTGTCACCACCGTGGATGTCGAGTGGCCGATCGAGCAGCTGCTGGACGCCCGGCGCGAGGCGCGCCATGGCCTCGGTGCGCGACAGTCCACCGACGGGCGTCCCGAGGGCCGTGACGCCAGGCGTAATTTTGTCCCAGTTGGTGAGCTCGAAGATGACCAGGCCGGCGAGCGCGATCACAGCGACAGCGCCGAGCACAGGGGCGTAGCGCGGCATTGACCGAAGCCGGTTGTAGCACATCCGTGCGCGGCGAG
>DASXRR010000346.1:0-35425 GCA_036506475.1 Chloroflexota bacterium | reverse complement strand
CGGGCCGTGGACGTCCCGGCAAGCGGATTCCCTCGCTTCGCTCAAGGACAGGCTCTTCGCAGGCTCAGGATGACAAGAGGCCTTGCGCATTGCGAGCGCGGTCCATCATAGTGGACGATGTGTCGATCAAAGTGGACACGTCGGCGGCGCGTATTGCCGAGCGGCTGCGCCTCGAGCGCGAGACCCGTGGCTGGACCCTGGCCGATCTGGCTGCCCGCTCGGCGGTCTCCAAAGCCATGATCAGCAAAATCGAACGCTGCGAGGCCAGTCCGACCGCCACGGTGCTGGTCCGCCTGGCCAGTGCATTCGACCTGACCCTGGGCCGGCTGATCGCGCGCGCCGAGGGCGATGCGGAGCGCCTGGTGCGCGCCGCCGAACAGGCGCTGTGGCGCGATCCGGCGAGCGGTTACCTGCGCCGCCAGATCTTCGAACATAGCGATCACCCGATCGAGCTGGTGCGCGTCGAGCTGCCGGCTGGCGCGCAAGTGGGCATGCCCGCCAGCTCGTACGCGCGCATCCGTCAGGTCGTGTGGGTCCTCAACGGCGAGCTGATCATCGACGAGGGCGGCCTCCGCCACGAGCTTTCGAGCGGCGATTGTCTCGGATTTGGCCCGCCATGCGACACCACCTTTGTGAATCAATCGAACTCGACGTGTGCCTATATCGTCGTGGTCACCCGGAGTTAGCCATGAATGCCACCCTTGACATCGTCGCCTTGCGCTCGACTCCGGAGTGGGTCTCGGCGCTCGCCGACCTCCTCATCGAGACCGTCGCCGCCGGGGGCTCGGTCAGCTTCATGCATCCGCTCGCGACCGAGGACGCCGAGGCGTTCTGGAGCAAGTCTTTGCATGCCGCGGAGGAGGGCGGGCGCGTCGTTCTCGGCGCGCTGGAGGACGGCGAGCTGGTGAGCACGGTTACGCTGCTGCTCGACTGCCCGCCGAACCAGCCACACCGCGGCGAGATTGCCAAGATGATGACGCGCGTGAGTCGCCGTGGTCGCGGCTTGGCCCGCGCGCTGATGATCGAGGCCGAGCGTATCGCCGTCGAGCGCGGCCGTACACTGCTCACCCTCGACACCGCCTCTGACGAGGGCGCTGGGCCGTTCTACGAGAAGCTTGGCTTTGTAAAAGTGGGCGAGATTCCGGATTACGCGCTCAAGCCGTACGGTGGCCTGTGCGGCACGATCGTCTACTACAAACGGATCGGCTGAACAGCATGGCGGCGGTCGACGAGTACATCGCTGGCCAGCCGGCGGCGACGCAATCGCGCTTGCGTGAGCTGCGTGCTATTTTTGTCGACGCCCTGCCCGGCGCGGTCGAGAGCATCAGCTATGGTCTGCCGACCTATAAATGGAAGGGCGGCAAGCTGTACTTTGGCGCCGCCAAGCACCACTGCGCGATCTATGGCTCGGCCGCCGACGCCCTCGGCGATGAGCTGCGTGGCTTGGTCGGCGAGAAGGGCACCGTGCGCTTCCCGCTCAGCCAGCCAGTACCAGAAGCGCTGATCCGCAAGCTCATCGCCGCGACCATCGAGCGCTACGCGGCAAAACGCTTGTCATCCTGAGGGGAGCCTGCGACCCGAAGGATCCGCTTGCCCAGACGGTCACGAGACGCGGATTCTTCGCTCCGCTTCGCTGCGCTCAGAATGACAATGCCCGGGCGATCCTGCGCTCAGCATGACAGTGCCCGGCGATCCTGCGCTCAGCATGACAATGCCCGGCGATCCTGCGCTCAGCATGACAGTGCCCGGCGATCCTGCGCCGCACGCTCCTAAGCGCTTGCTGTGGTTGCTGGCTGTGCTTGCTCGGCGGGCTGCTGCTCGACCGCCTCGGCCTCGATCATGATCTTGATCTCGTGGCTGACGACGATCTTGCCGTCGGCCAGCATGTCGAAGCTCATGCCGAAGTCCTTGCGGTTGATCTCGCCCTCGGCGCTATACGCGACGCGGTGGCCCATCATCGGATCGTTGATCTCGCCATAGCGCAATAGCCGCAGCGTGACCGGTTTGGTGATGCCCTTGATGGTCATGTCGCCCGTCATGTGGTACCGGTCGGGGCCAGCGGGCTCGATCTTGGTGCTGTGGAACGTAATGGTCGGGTACTTGTCCAGCTCCAGAAAGTAGGACGAGCGCAGATCGTTGTCGCGCTGCGCGTTGTGGGTGTTGAGACTGGCCACGTTGATGACGACGTCGATCGACGACGCCTCTGGGTGAGCCGGATCGACGGTGCCGGTGGCGGTCACCTCGTTGAAACGGCCGCGCACGGTCATCATGCCGAAGTGCTTGGCCGCGAACTCCACCTGGGTGTGCATCGGGTCGAGCTGCCAGGTCATCGTTCACTCCTAAACAGAAGTTGCTGGGCAGATCGTATGCCATTTCGATGCCGGCAGCGGGCAATATGTTTGTCGAGCTAGGGCTGCCGCCACTCGCCGCCGGCCAAGCCGGAGTGGACTGTCGCGGACAGGCTCAGACCGCTGGCGGCCTTCGTGAGTAGCTCGACGAGCTGCGCCCGCTCGTCGGCCTCGAGGCCGACGCACAGGCCGTGTTCGTGGGCGGCCGAGATCGTCGCCAGCTCGCGCACCACGCGGCGGCCTGTCGCTGTCAGGTGCAGGGCACGCACGCGGCGATCCGCGGGGTCGGCGCGGCGACGCAGGAGCTTGCGTTGCTCGAGGTCGTCGACCAGCGCGACGACCCGGCTTGGCGGGATGCCCAGCGCTCTGGACAGCGCCTGTTGCGGTTTGCCATGCTGGGCGGCGATTTGCAGCAGCATCGCCGCCTGGCGACTGTCGAGCCCGAGCGGTTCGAGGCGCGTGGCCCACACCGCGTGCGAGTGGAAGCCAAGCGTGGACAGCAGGAACCCGACGCCGTACTCAGGCAAGGTCACGGAACAATTCCATCATGGAATCATTCCGCGGTAACACTGGCAATCTCTGCGTTTTTGCGACCTAGCCCCCCAGTGGAGTTCCGCCTCCGGCGGCTGCGGATCGGACGTGCGCATCCCGCGCAGCCTGGCGTTCCAGATTCCACTGGAGTTCCGCCTCCGGCGGCTGCGGCTGGGACCGGAGCCTGCCGGGTGGCTGCGGGCCGGCAGCGAGGATCTCGACGCAGTGGGCAGCGACGCTAGGCGAAGCTGCCGAAGCGCATGGTGCGAATCGTGGTGTAGAACATCGGCTCCCAGAAGGCGAACTGCTCGGGGCTGGCGGCTTGGGCGATCAGGCGCACCTGGGTGCGGCCCTGATACAGCAGCCGAACCCAGCGTTTGCGCAGCGCATGGCCATCCTTATAGGTGTGGCGCGCCTCCATGGTGATCAGCGCGCCGACTGCCTCGGCCGAGCGCGACTCGATGTGACACTCGGACAGCTCGCGCAGACCACGCAGGAAGCCACGGCGCAGCGACGCAAGATCGGTTGGCGAAACCTCTGTGCCCAGGTCGCGCCCTTCCACGGCCATGCCCGTCGTCAGATCAGCAGGATCGGGGGCAAAGAAGGCGCCCGGGCTGCCTTCGACGTCCAACCGCACCCAGCCATCCGGGATGAGCACTGAAAAACCTAACCGCTGATCGTGGTGGACTTGCAGGCCGGTAAAACTTGGCAAAGATGCTTGCGACTGGTTCACGGGCGTTGTACGGTCGCCATTGAACCAGAGCACCCTAGAGTACGCGAGGAGGGGGAGACCAGTGTCCGCGCGTTTCAACCGCCGTCGGTTCTTGATGCTGTCGGCGATGGCAGCGGCTGGCAGCGTGGTGGCCTGCGCGCCCCAGGCGCCCCGCGTTGCAACCAAACCAACCGACGCCCCCGCCGCGGCACCTGCCGCTGCAACCTCGGCGCCCGCGGCAGCAGCGCCCAAGCCCGCTGCGACGACGCCGCCGCTCGCGGTCGCCCAGCCCACGCAAATCGCGGCACCGGCCGTGGCCGGCCGTAGCTATAAGGAAGCACCCTCACTCGCCCAATTGGTCAAGGACGGCAAATTGCCGCCCGTCGAGAAGCGTCTGCCCGACAACCCGCGCGTGCTCAAGCCGCTCGAGGAGACCGGCCAGTACGGCGGAACGTGGCGTCGCGCGTTCCGCGGGCTGACCGACTACCTGGCCCCGGGCAAGCTCATGGAAGCGCGTCTGATCGCGTGGGACGCGCCAGACATCAACACGTTGCGGGTCATTCCGAACGTGATCGAAAAATGGGAACAGAACAAAGACGCCACGGAGTTCACGTTCTACCTGCGCAAAGGCATCAAGTGGTCGGACGGCACGGACGCCTCGACCGAGGACGTCAAGTTCTGGTGGGAAGACATCCAGCTCAACGCTGATCTCACACCTCAGCCTCAGGACTCGATCCGCCAGCGCATCGGCGGCGAATTCAAGATGGCGACGTTGAGCGTGGTCGACAACTCCACCTGGAAGGTCAAGTACGCGGCGTCGTATCCGCTGCTGCCGATCTACATTGCCAAGAGTGGCGGCAACGCCAATGGCCACATGAACGTCATCTACCCGGCGTTCATGGCGCCGCGTGGCTACCTGCAGAAGTTCCTGCCCAAGTACGGCAACAAGGCCGACCTGGACAAGCTGGCGCAGGACAAGAAGCTCCAGAGCTGGGTCGACCTGTGGGGCAAGGGTGGCCAGACGGACGGGCCGATCGGCAGCTTCATGCTCAATCCCGATCTGCCGGTGATGACTGCCTGGAAGCCGGAGCGGGTGCTGCCGGACGATCCGATCCGCATGTCGCGCAATCCGTACTTCTGGCAAGTCGACGACCAGGGCAATCAGCTGCCGTACATCGACTCGGTCGAGCACTCGCTGTACGAAAACGCCGAGGTGTTCAAACTGTGGCTGGCGCAGGGCAAGATCGACCTGCAGCAGCGCAACGTCGACATTGGCGCGTACACCTTCTTCAAGGAAAACGAGAGCAAGGGCGACTACCGCGTGCTGCAGTGGCGATCGGCCAGCACGGAAACCTATTTCCCGAACCAGAACACGCCTGATCCGGTACTGGCCGACCTGTTCGCCAAGCCGGACTTTCGCGAGGCGCTCAACGTGGCGATCAACCGCAAGGAGATCGCCGAAGTCGTCTTCAACGGTTTGACCAAAGCGCGCCAGTACTCGCCGGTCAATGGCTCACCAGAATTCGACGCCGAAATGGAGCAGCGCTGGACGCAGTACGACCCGGCGCGCGCCAATACATTGCTGGATGGACTCGGCTTGAAGAAGGGCCCCGATGGCGTCCGTTTGCGGCCAGATGGCCAGCCGCTGGAGGTGACCGTCGAACACACCACGGCGCCGGGCTCGGCGGTCAACGACATGCACGAGCTGGTCCGCCGAGCGTGGACCGCGATTGGCGTCAAGACCTCGATGAAAGGCATCGACCGGTCCCTGTATACGGAGCACTACCGCAACGGGGAGCTCGAGATCGGCTTTTGGGGTTGGGATCGCGCCTCAGTCAACAAGGCTGATCCCGGGCGCTGGCTGGCCTATGTCGACGACGGGCCGTGGGCGCCGTCATTTGGCCACTTCTACCAGCAGCAGCCGTATAAGAAGGAGGAGCCGCCCGCGGAGCACCCCATTCGCAAGATGTGGTCGCTGTGGGAGCAGGTGCAACGCGAGCCTGATGAGGCCAAGGGCAACGCCCTGTTCATGGACATCATCAAGTTGCATCGCGAAGCCCCGGTCGCAGTCGGTGTGGTTGGCGAATCCGCCTCGGTGTGGATCGTCAAGAACAACATGCGCAACGTGAAGCCCGGCTACATCAACGACGACACGCTGCGCGACTATGGGCTGATAAATCCGCCGCAGTTCTATCTCAAGAAGTAACACTCAGCAGTCAGCTATCAGCTATCAGCCATCAGCTAACAGCCAACAGCCAACAGCTAACAGCTGACAGCCAACAGCTAACACCAGCGGGAGGCCATGCCGTGAATAGCTTCCGTCAGTCGCCCGGCGTCAGCATGGTGCTGATAGCTGACGGCTGACAGCTGATAGCTCGTCATGCTGACGTTCATCGTCCGGCGCGTGGTGCTGGCGGTGCCGACTTTGATCGGCATCTCCGTGGTCTCATTCATCATCATGCAGCTGCCGCCGGGCGACTTCCTGTCCAGTTATGCCGCGACACTGGCGCAGCAAGGCGAAGGTATCGCGGCCGAACAGTTGGAACAGTTGCGCATTGACTACGGTTTGGGCGAGCCGCTGTTTATCCAGTACTGGAAGTGGATTTCCGCGATCGTCTTTCATGGTGATTTCGGGCTCTCGCTCAACTGGCGCGTGCCAGTGGCCAGCCTGCTCTGGGATCGCCTGGGCTGGACCGTTGGCCTGACCAGCTTGACCATCGCCATCAGCTACATGATCGCGATTCCGATTGGCGTGTACTCCGCCACGCACCAGTACTCCAAGTTCGACAACTTCTTCAGCAGCCTGGGCTTCCTGGGGCTGGGTATTCCGGACTTCACGGTGGCGCTCGCCATTCTGTGGTTCGCGTATGCGTTCTTCGGCGCCGACCTGGCCGGGCTGTTTTCGTCCGAGTTCCGCGAGCTCCCGTGGTCCTTGTCGAAGCTCGGCAACCTGCTCCAACACCTGTGGTTACCGATCCTGGTCCTGGCCTGGCACGAGCTCGCGTCCCTACAACGCGTGATGCGCGCCAATCTCCTGGACGAGCTCCACAAACCGTACGTCCTGTCAGCCCGCGCCGGTGGCCTGAGTGAGCAACGCGTGATCTGGGAGTACCCGGTGCGCGTCGCGCTCAACCCATTCGTGTCGGCCATCGGCTTCGTGCTGCCGGAGCTCATCTCGCGCGCGACGATCGTCTCGATCGTCCTGTCACTGCCGATGACGGGGCCGCTGTACATCAACGCGCTGCAATCGCAGGACATGTACTTGGCCGGCGCGTTGATGCTGCTCATCAGCGCACTCACCATCGTGGGCATTCTGTTGTCCGACATCTGGCTGGCGTGGCTCGATCCACGCATCAGGTACGGCCGGTGATCCTCAAAGAGCCACCGCACGACGAGACCGCGGCGGTCGCGACGGCCGCGCCGAGTATCGCGCCGCCCGTCGTCGACGACGAAGTCGAAGACGTCCGGCTCACCGTCACTCCGCAGTGGAAGCTGATCTGGTGGCGTTTCCGCAAGCACCGCATGGCGGTGGTCAGCGGCGTCGTGCTCATCGTGCTCTATGTGATCGCGCTGTTTGCCGACCTGGTCGCACCACAAGATCCCAACGAAGTCAACAGCCGCTTCCGGTTGGCCGGGGCAACTCCGATCACGTTCTTCGATCCGGACGGTCAATTCACCTTCTGGCCGGGCGTGAATCCGCTCACGGTCGAACGCGATCCCGAGACCCTGCGCTTGAAGTACGTGGCCGATACCTCGTCGTGGTATCCAATTCAGATCGTCGCCCACGGTCCCACGTACAAGCTGTGGGGCGTGTGGGAGATGGACATTCACTTGCTCCGACTCGCACCAGAGGCGCCCGACCAGACGTTCTTCATTTTGGGGACGGACCGGCTCGGGCGCGATCTGTTTTCGCGCGTCATCCACGGCGGTCGATTGTCACTGTCGATCGGGCTCGTCGGTGTGGCCTTGAGCCTGGTGCTGGGCATCCTGCTCGGTGGAATCTCCGGTTACTACGGCGGCTGGATCGACACGGTCGTCCAGCGCGTGATCGAGTTTCTGCGTTCGATTCCGCGTATACCACTGTGGTTGGGTCTGGCGGCGGCGGTGCCGCCCAAGTGGCCGGTGGAGTACACGTATTTCGCGATCACGCTCATCCTGGCGCTCATCGAATGGACGCGCCTGGCGCGCGTGGTGCGCGGACGGTTCCTGTCGCTGCGCGAGGAGGACTTCGTGCTTGCCGCGCGGCTGAGCGGCGCCCGCGAGCGGCGGATCATCTTCCGCCACATGCTGCCCTCGTTCACGTCGCACATCATTGCCCACTCCACACTGGCCATCCCGTCGACGATCCTGGGCGAGACGACGCTGTCGTTCCTGGGGCTCGGTCTGCGCGAGCCGGCCATCTCGTGGGGCGTGCTGCTCCAGGATGCGCAGAACGTACAGGCGGTGGCACTGTCACCATGGCTGATGCTGCCAGCGCTGCCGTTGATCCTGACCATCATGGCTTTCAACTTCGTGGGCGACGGACTGCGCGATGCGGCCGATCCATACGGCGGCAAGTAGCGTGGTCGTCGCTGCGCCGGCGCCGCACCAGACGCGGTCGAGCGATGAGGTGCTGCTCGAGGTACGCGACCTGCGCGTCCACTTCTTGCTCGACGAAGGCACCGTGCGCGCCGTCGACGGCTTGAATTACTCGCTCGCGCGTGGTCGAACGCTGGGCGTCGTGGGCGAGTCCGGCTGTGGCAAGACAGTCACCGCGCAGTCCATCCTGCGCATCGTCCCCAAGCCAGGCCGCATCGTCGGCGGCGAGATCATCTACCATCCGCAGGGCCGCCCCGCGATCGACCTGGCGCGCGTCGATCCGCAGGGCAGCGAGATCCGTGCCATTCGCGGCAAGGAGATCGCGTACGTCTTTCAGGAGCCGATGGCCTCGCTCAGCCCGGTGCACACCATCGGGCACCAGATGATCGAACGCATCCGGCTCCACCTGCGCATGGGCAACGGCGAGGCGCGCCGGCATGCAGTCGAGATGCTGGAGCGGGTGGGCATGCCGCGACCGAAACAGACGATCGATCGCTATCCGCATCAGCTCAGCGGCGGACAGCGGCAGCGCGCCGTGATCGCCATGGCATTGTCGTGTCGTCCGAGTCTGCTCATCGCCGACGAGCCGACGACCGCGCTCGACGTGACCACCGAAGCGCAAATCCTGGAGCTGTTGCTCGAGCTGCAGCGCGACTTCGGTATGGCCATGCAGTACATCACCCACAACCTGGGCGTGGTCGCCGAGCTGGTCGACGATGTGGTGGTGATGTACCTCGGTCGTCCCGTCGAGTACGGGCCGGTCGAAGAAATCTTCGACAATCCGAGCCATCCCTATACCCGTGCGTTGTTGCGCTCGATTCCCAAGCTGGGCAAGAAATCCGGTGGTCGCCTGGAGTCGATTCACGGTATGGTGCCGGATCCCTATCGCGTGCCAGCAGGCTGCGCGTTTCATCCGCGGTGTCCGCTGTATGTAGCCAGTGTGTGCGCCGAGCCGCGGTATGAAGAGGTCGGCGCGCGGCACTGGGCGCTGTGCAATCGGGTCGGCGACGTGTGACGGTGGAGCACGCGCCTGACACACTGCTCGAAGTCACCGAGCTGAGGAAGTTCTTTCCGATCACGCAAGGCCTGCTCAAGCGCACTGTTGGCCACGTGCGCGCCGTCGACGACGTCAGCTTCAGCATTCCCAAAGGCAAGACGCTGGGCCTGGTCGGCGAATCCGGTTGCGGCAAGACCACGACGAGCCGGTTGATCCTGCGCGCTTTCGACCCAAGCAGTGGCGCGGTGTGGTTCAAGGATCGCCAGAAGGGGTGGGTCGACGTCACCAAGCTCGACTCCAACTCGCTGCGCGGACTGCGGCCGAACATGCAGATGATCTTTCAAGATCCGTATTCGTCGCTGAATCCGCGCATGACGCTGGTTGAGGTGATCGGCGAGCCGTTGCTGGTCAACGGCATCGCGCGCGGTAGTGAATTACATGACCGGGTGGCGTACTTGCTGCGCCGCGTTGGACTGCGTCCGGAGTATGTTGGACGGTATCCTCATGGATTCTCCGGAGGACAACGGCAACGGATTGGGATCGCTCGCGCACTGGCGCCGAATCCACAGCTGGTCGTGTGCGACGAGCCGGTGTCGGCGCTGGATGTGTCGATTCAGGCGCAGATACTTAACCTGCTCCAGGACCTGCAGCAAGAGTTCGGACTGACGTACCTGTTCGTGGCGCACGACCTGAGTGTGGTCGAGCACATCAGCGATCGGGTCGCGGTGATGTATGTCGGCAAGCTGGTCGAAATGGCGGATACCGAGGAGCTCTTTGAGCAGCCGCTGCATCCGTATACCGAGGCGCTGCTGGCCGCGGTGCCGACGCCGGATCCGCATCGGCGTCGACGGAGTGTCGGCCAGGCGCGGCCGTTGGCGCTGCGCGGCGAAGTCGCGGATCCGTCCAATCCACCCAGCGGGTGCTACTTCCATCCGCGCTGTCCGTATGCCGTTGAGCGCTGCACCGTGGAGGCGCCGGCGCTGCGCGAGCTGCGTCCCAATCACGTGGTGAGCTGCCACCGAGCCGAAGAGCTCACCCTGCGCGGAGTTCCACCACCTCAGGGAGGTTCACATGTCTAGGTCGGTCAGGATCAGCGTCATCGGCGCCGGCAGCGGCGTCTTTTCACTGGGTCTGGTGAAGGACCTGTGCCTGACGGCGAACCTGCACGACAGTGAAGTGTCGTTCATGGACCTCAATGAGGAGCGCCTGGAGACGGTGTATGGCCTGGCGCGGCGGTACGCAGACGAGCTCGGTACGCGCATGCGCTTCGAGCAAACGCAGGACCGTGCGACGTCGTTGCGGGACGCGGATTTTGTGGTCAATACCGCTTCGGCGCACACGCACCATGCGCAGCGTCGGGAGCGCGAGCTGACCGCGGACAACGGCTACTACTACGGCGGCACGAACCTGCACGCGCCGTTTCAGAACTTCGACTTGATGCTGTCCATCGCGCGCGACGTCGAGCGCATTTGCCCCAACGCGTGGGTTATCCAATCCGGCAACCCGGTGTTCGACGGCTCGACGCTGCTGCACCGCGAGACGTCGGCCAAGGTGATCGGCCTGTGTCATGGCCACTACGGCTATCTTGACCTGTGCGCGGTGCTCGGGCTTGATCCGGCGCGTGTGACGTGGGAAGCGCCCGGACTCAACCACTGCATCTGGCTGACCCAGTTCCTCTATGACGGGCGCGATGCGTACCCGTTGTTGGATGAATGGATCGAGCGTTCTGGCGAAGAATATTGGCGGACGCATGTTGCCGAGCGGACGCACGACAAGCAGATGTCGCGGGGCACGATCCACCAGTACCAGCTGTACGGCCTGATGCCGATTGGCGACACGCCACGCACCCAGCCGACGACGTCGAACTGGTGGTATCACACCGACCTGGCGACCAAGAAGCGCTGGTTCGGCGAGCCATTCGGCGGACCAGACACCGAGATTGCGCGGCCGTTCTATGTCGCCAATCTGGAAAAGAAGCTGCGCGAGATGGCCTCGGCTGCCCGGGATGCATCGGTGCGTGTGACTGACGTTTTCGGCACGGACCGCACGCGCGAACAGCACGTCGGCATCATCGATGCGCTGGCCAATAACGTGGAGGGCCGGTTCCAGATCAACTGGCCAAACCGCGGCCTGATCGACGGACTGCCTGCTGATGTGGTGGCAGAATTCCGCGCGCTGATCGACGCCAGCGGCGTGCATCCGATCAAGCCGCTGTCCCTGCCGCGCAAGATCATGCTCGAGCAAATCATGCCCTTCTGGCTGGACATGGAGCGCACGCTCGAGGCCTACCGTACCGGTGACCGCTCGATGCTGCTGTGGAACATTCTGCAGTCGCACCAGACGCGTTCGTATGAACAAGCCGTGTCTGTCCTTGGGTCGCTGTTGTCCGACCCCGAGCACGCCGCCCTGGCCGCCCGCTATGTCGGATTCGACGGCAGTGCGGCGCGCTGGGCGGCACCTGAGCTGAGCCTGTCATCCTGAGCTTGCGAAGGATCCGCGGGCTGGCGCGTTCTCGGCAAGCGGATCCTTCGCTGCGCTCAGGATGACAACAACAACCCGAGGCCGGTCAGCCGAACATAACCGCTGTCTTGACAACAAAAGTTGTCGGTGCTAAGGTGAGGCGATGTTCGACGTCGCGGTCATCGACGACCCCGCGGCCGCGGAGGTCTCACTTGATCCGATGCGCGCGCGCCTGCTCGCCGCGTTGGCCCAACCTGGGTCCGCCACCACCCTCGCCGCCCGGCTCGGACTGTCCCGCCAGAAGGTGAATTACCACCTCCGGGCGCTGGAGCAGCACGGCCTGGTCGAGCTCGTGGAGGAACGCAAAAAGGGCAACTGCCTGGAGCGCGTGCTGCGAGCAACCGCCATGTCGTACGTCATCTCGCCGGCCGCGCTCGCGGCCGTTCAGCCCGATCCAACCCGATCGCCCGATCGGCTCTCAGCCGCCTGGCTGCTCGCGCTGACCGCTCAGTTATTGCGCGACGTCGGCGTCCTGCTCACCGGCGCTGCGCACGCCGGCAAGCGGGTCGCCACCTTCGCACTCGATGGCGAGGTCCGCTTCGCATCGGCCGCTGACCGCGCGGCCTTTGCCGAGGAGCTTACAAGCGCGGTCAGCGCCTTGATTGCCAAATACCACGACGAATCGGCGGACGCTGGACGCTACCACCGGCTCGTCGTGGCGGTCCATCCCAGTGTCAGCCGAAAAGAAGGAGTTCTGAACGATGCCACACCCGTTTGAAATCGTCGCGGAGGAGACCGTCGACGCCACGCCGGAGCAAGTCTGGGCTGCGATCACCAATGGCCCGCAGATCGATTCCTGGTTCATGGGCAAGAGCGAGATGGAGCCGCGTCAAGGCGGCGCTGCGCGCATGGACATGGGCGGCTTCATCATGGAGTCGACGATCACGGCGTGGGAGCCGAACCGCCGTCTTGCCTATCGCACCGCGACCGACGAAGAAGGCAAGTTCATGGCCTTCGAGACGACCATCGAAGGTCGCGCCGGTGGCAAGACCACGATTCGCATGGTCCACAGCGGATTCCTCGGCGACGACTGGGAAGCGGAGTACACCGCGCTGCAAAGTGGCGACCCGATGTACGTGCACAAGCTGGCCCAATACGTGACCTACTTCGCGGGCAAGGTCGCGAGCGTGAATGTCTTCGCGCCGGGCCCGCCGGTCGCCAGCCGCGAGAAGATGTTCGCCGCCGTCCGTGGCGCGCTCGGGCTGCGCGACCACGTCGCAGTTGGCGATCAGGTGCACGCCACGCCGGACGGGTTGGCACCGATCGATGGCGTGGTCGACTACGTCCGACCGGACCACCTGGGCGTGCGCACCAGCGACGGCCTGTATCGGTTCCTGTACGGCATGGGCATGGCCCATTTCGAGAACCATCTGTTCACGCCGGATCCGGATCCGCGCGAGACGGCGGCCAACTGGCAGGCATGGATGGGCAAGGCTTTCGCCTAGTTGTGTAGCCTCAGGGGCAGCCGCATGCCGGATGCCCCTGAGCGCACGCGCTGCCTGATGATCGGCGCCGGCGGGATGGCCGCTGGTTGGATCCGCAAGATCCTGCCGCACTTTCAGGACCGACTCCAGGTGGTTGGTCTTGTCGATGTCAGCGCCGTGGCGTTGGCCGACTCTGGTGACTTCCTGGGTCTGTCGTCAGCAGCCCGCTTCGCTGATATGCCGACTGCGTTTTCGGAGATCGAGGCGGACTTCTGCGTCATCGTCGTGCCGGCGCGGTTTCACGTGCAGGCGGCGGTCCTGGCCGCGCAGCACGGCCTGGCGATCCTGTGCGAGAAACCGCTCGCCGATACCTGGAGCGCCTGCGTTGACATCGTCCGAGCCGTGCGCGCGGCTGGCGTGAAGATGCAGGTCGTCCAGAACTATCGCTACCTCGCGCCGATGCTCGCGTTCAAGTCGGTGCTCGCCTCAGGCGAACTGGGCCGACTGAATTACATCACGTGTCGGTTCGGGCACGACTGTCGCGAGTACGACACCTGGCAGCGGCGCCACGAGCTGCCGCACGCGATGATCGTGGACGGCGCGGCGCATCACTTCGACATGCTGCGCCACCTGAGTGGCGCCGACTGCGCCCGCATGTCCGCGCTGGAGTGGAATCCGCTCTGGTCGAGCTCGCGTGGCGAGTTCTGTGCCTTGTGTCTCGTGCACATGACCAACGGCGCGCGCGCAACGTATGAAGGCAATGCGACCGCCGCCGGCGAGCAGCACGCCTGGCGCTTCGAGGACTACCGCGCCGAGTGCGAGGGCGGCTCGCTGACCGTCGGCGTGGACCAGACCGTGCGCATCCACCGCCACACTGCGTCTGCTGGCGTGGTGACCACCGAGGTCGCAGCGCCCGCCCCGGAGCGCGAGGCGCACCTGTGGATCGTCGACGAATTCCTGCACTGGCTCAACGGCGGCCCGACACCGCTGACCGTCCTCGAAGACAACATTCGCACCGCGGCGATGATCTTCGGCGCGCTCGAATCGGCCCGCACCGGCCAGACGGTCGACGTCGAGCGCATGGTCCACGAGGCGCTGGATTTTGATTTGGGCAGAAGTGCCAAAGCCGAATAGTCGACTCGTTGAGTACCCTACGGACTGTGGTTGGCGACCCGCCGGCAGCCGCTTTGAGCGTGGACACGCGTGAGACGCAGCTTGCGCTGCTGCGCTTCGACCGCGTGTCGAAGACGTTTCCTGATGGCACACACGCGGTCGACAGCGTGTCGCTGCAGGTCAGGGAAGGTGAGATGGTGGCCATCGTCGGGCCGTCGGGGTGCGGCAAGTCGACGCTGCTGCGACTGGCCTCAAACCTCACCCAGCCAACTGGAGGCGAGATCAGCTGCGCGCAGGGGCACCTGGGCTACGTCTTCCAGGACGCGACGCTGCTGCCCTGGCGCACCGTGCAAGCCAACGTCGAGCTGCTGGCCGAATTGGCAGGTGTGCCCCAAGCCGAGCGCAGCCGGCGCGCAGCGGAAGCCATCGCGCTCACGGGCTTGAAGGGCTTCGAAAAGCACAGGCCCCGGGCGCTCTCGGGCGGCATGCGCATGCGCGTCTCGCTGGCGCGCGCGCTGACCATGCGCCCCCGCATTTTCCTGTTCGACGAGCCGTTCGGCTCACTCGACGAGATCACGCGCGAGCGGCTGAACGGCGAGCTGCTGGGACTGTTCGTGCGCGAGCGCTTCGCGGGTCTGTTCGTCACCCACTCGGTGACCGAGGCTGCGTTTTTGGCCTCGCGCGTGCTGGTCATGTCCGCGCGGCCGGGGCGCATCATCGCCGAAATACGGGTGCCATTTGCCTACCCGCGCCAGACGGAGCTGCGCTTCGATCCAGAATTCGCCGCCGTCGCCGGCGAGATTTCCGCCCGCCTGCGCGAGGGTATGCCAAGCGCATTGTCCGACGTACCGCCCTCGGCGCTGGACACGCCATGACCGCGCTGCCTCAACCGTGGGAGCGCGCGCGCTCACGGCCACGCACCCGGAGCGACAGCCAACAAGTCGCGCAGATCGTCGCGCCGCTGCTGGTGTTTCTGCTGGTCATGGGCGTGTGGCTGCTGATCAGCTACGTCGCGCTCGAGCCGCGCCGACGCTTCCTGATGCCACCGCCGCAAGACGTGCTGCTGACCGGCCTGCTCAATCCGACCAACCTGGCCAACATCCTGGCCGGGCTGTGGTCGACCACCCAGGTTGCGTTGGTCGGATTGGCGCTGGCGATCGCCATTGGCAGCGTGATCGCGATCGCGATGATCCAGGCGCGCTGGGTCGAGTGGTCGATCTACCCGTGGGCGGTCGTGCTGCAGACGATCCCGATCCTGGCCATCGTGCCACTGATCGGATTCTGGTTTCAGTTCGGCTTCAACAGCCGTGTGCTGGTGTGTGTACTGATCGCGCTCTTTCCGATTATCACCAACACGCTGTTTGGCTTGAAGTCGACCGACCAGACACACCACGACCTGTTCACGCTACAGGGCGCATCGCGTTGGCAGCGGCTGGTCAAACTGCAACTGCCCGGCGCTCTGCCGGCCATCCTCTCGGGCTGGCGGATCGCAGCCGGACTCTCGGTGATCGGCGCGATCGTCGGCGATTTCTTCTTTCGCCAGGGCGAGCCGGGGATCGGCCGCTTGATTGACGACTACCGAGCGCGCCTGCAATCGGAGCAGCTGTTTGCTTCGGTGGCGCTGTCGTCGCTACTCGGGCTCGTCGTATTCTGGGGCTTCGGCTTGCTTGGCCAGCTCCTGGTCGGCTCGTGGCACGAGTCACATCGCTCGACGGAATGATCCGTCTGCACATACCGCACGAAGGGGGCCCTCACGCCATGCGCTTGTCTCGATGCATGAAGTTGTGCGCGTCGTCGCTCGCGATTGTTGCCCTCGTCACTGGGTGCGCGGCACCGGCCGTGGCACCGACAGCTCCGCCGGCTGCTCCGACCACGGCGCCGGCGGCGACCAAGCCACCGGCGGCCGCGGCATCGCCCGCGACTTCGCCGGCCGCGTCGCCGGCAGCGGCCAAGCCGGCCGCATCTCCGTCGCCAGCCGCGTCACCGGCTGCCTCGCCGGCGGCCGCCGCAAAGCCTGCGGCATCGCCCGTGGCAGCGGCTCCGACGACGTTGAAAGGCATCTGCCCCGACAACATCGTGTTCCAGACGAACTGGTGGCCAGAGCCTGATCACGGGCTGTTCTATCAGCTCATTGGACCCAACGGTCGCATTGACACGAACAAGAACTCGTACTCGGGCCCGGTAGGCAACACTGGGGTCACAGCCGAGGTGCGCGCGGGCGGTCCTGCGATTGGCTTCCAGGCGGTGACGGCACAGATGTATTCGGACGACAGCATTCTGCTCGGGTTCGTCGGCACTGACGAGCAGATCGGCCTGTCCGCCGCGCAGCCGACCAAAGCGGTGCTGGCGTGGTACGCCAAGAACCCGCAGATCTTCTTCTGGGGCGATCCGGCGTGGAACTTCCAGAGTGTGGCCGAGATCGGCTCTGCTGGAGCTCAGGTGTTGGCCTTTGAAAGCGCGACCTACCTGGACGTTTTCGTGGGTAAGGGCCTGTTGAAGAAGGAACAGATTGATACGTCCTATACTGGTGATCCATCACGCTTTGTCGCCGCCGATGGCAAGCTCGTTTCGCAGGGCTTTGTGACCTCGGAGCCGTATATTTATGAGCACGAGGTGAGTGCCTGGAAGAAGCCGGTCAAGTTCCTGCTGGTGGACAAGGAATTCCCGGTGTATCAGAACGCCCTGGCGGTTCGCGCCGACAAGCTCGAGTCGAACCGCGCTTGTTTGCAGGCGCTGATTCCTATGTTGCAACGGGCTTCGATTGATTACATTCGTAATCCTGCGCCGATCAACGGAGTGCTGGTCAACTTCACCGCGCAGATCAAGGGCGGCACGCAGATTACTGCCGAAGGCGCGGCCGACGCGGTCAAGCGGATGGTCGACCTGGGCATCGTCGGCAACGGGTCCGACGGCGTGTTCGGCTCGTTCGACAATGCGCGTGTGCAGTCACTCATTACCGATGTAGTGCCCGTATTCCAGGCGCGCGGCAAACCGGCCAAGGCCGGCCTGACGCCGAACGACCTGGTGACCAACGAGTTCCTCGACAAGAGTGTCAAGCTGTAGGTTGGGGCAGCAGCGTTCCAGCGGGTATCGGCGCCGGAGCCGTTCGGCGGGCAGATTGCGCCGGCGGGTTCCCCCTGGCGGGCGTGAGGAGGTGCGGTGATGGTTTGGATACAGACGGTGGCGCGGGACGACGCCGAGGGCGTGTTGCGCGAGGCGTATGAGTGGCAAGCGGCCTCGCTGGGCGAGGTGACGGAGTTCACGCAGCTGGGCAGTCTGTATCCGGAGCTGGTTATGGAGCGGCTGCGACTGTACAAGGTCGTGGAGGCGGCGCCGTCGTCGTTGACGGTCCTGGAGCGGCGGATCGCGGCGTATGTGACCTCGATGCTGAACGGGACGCCGCATTGCGCCTCGGGGCTGGTGCATCGGCTGGCCGATATGGCGGTGCCGACGACAATCGTCGAGTCGGCGGCAGAGACGCCACAGGCGTTAGGCAGTGGGGACCCGCGTCTGGATGCCGTCGCGGCCTACGCTGCGCAGCTGACGCTCCAGCCAGCTCATGTCGGCGAGGCGGAGGTCGAGAGGCTGCGCGAGCAAGGCCTCGATGATCTGGCCATTCTCGATCTGAACAACATCGTCGCCTACTACAACTACATCAATCGCGTCGCCAATGGCCTCGGACTCAAGACGGAAATCCCAGCCGACCACGCGCGGCACGCGCTGCCGCGCTAGGTGACCGTCCGCACCGGCGTCTGGTTCTTTCCCGACGCGTCGAGCGGGACGATCGTCGAGACGATCGAGGCTGCCGAAGCGGCCGGGCTGGACGAGATCTGGCTGGGCGACGAGGGCCCGGGGCGCGACCCCTTCGCGCTGCTGGCAGCGGGCGCGCGCAACACGCGCCGAATCAAGTTGGGCGTGGGCGTGACCAATCCGTATCTCAGGCACGCGGCGACGATTGCTTCGGCGGCGCTCACCATTCATGAGCTGTCCAATGGTCGGATGGTTCTGGGACTCGGGCCGGGCGGCGATCTGGCGTTGGGGCCCGTGCACGTGCAGCGCACCAGGCCGCTGGAGGCCACACGTGAGGCCGTCAGGATCATTCGGGCGGTCAGCACAGGACAGCCAACGGAGGGCTATACGCCAACGCGCTATGCGGTCACAGGGCCGGATTTGCCGATTTTCATCGGGGCGCGCGGGGAGCGGTTCAATCGCTTCGCGTCCGAAGCAGCAGATGGCGTGTTTCTGGGAGGTATTCCAAAGTCAAGGCTGCAGCCGACCGTCAATTGGGCGCACAGCGTGCGCAAGATTGCCGTGAGTGCCTATCCGGCGGCGTTGTTCGACGAGACTCGGCTGGAAGCCATACGGCCGAGGATGATCTATGCCTTGCTCGACGCGCCAGAAGTGACGAGCTGCGCGCTGGGCGTGGACAGGAAGGACGCCCGTGCGGCGGCACAAGCCCTGGCCCAGGGGGATCCAGAACCAGCGAGAAGACTGATTGACGATCAGCGGCTCGACGAGCTGGTGATCCATGGTTCGCCTCAAAGAGTGGGCGAGGCGCTGGCCAATAGACTCGGGCCGTTGCAGCCGACGAGCATTGGCGTGGCGCTGTTGAGCGACGATCCGCTGAGCACCATCGCGCCGGCCGCCGAGGCGTTGGCCATCGCGGCGCGTAAGCTGCGCTGAACATGAGTGTCGGCGTCATCACCCATCTGCACAACGCGACGTTCGACGAGGTGCGCGCGCTCGCTCAGGCGGCCGAGCGCGCCGGCGCGGACTGGCTGGGCATCCCCGACGCGTTCTGGTGGCGCGATGGCTGGATGCTGTTAGCCGAAGCGGCCCGCGCGACCAGACGCGTGGCGCTCGGGCCGATGGTCACCAACCCGTACCTGCGCCATCCCTTTCATACACTGGCTGCGCTGGCAACGCTGCAGGACGTGGCCGGCGAACGCGTTTTTTTGGGGCTGGCCGCGGGCGGCGCCGAGGTATCCGGAGCCGCGGGTATCTCGCGCCGCGACGCACCCGAGCGCATCCGCGCGCTGATCGGACTGCTGCGCAAGGTTGCCGGCGGCGCGCCGCTGGACGCCGCGAGCGGTCGACGCCTCGAAGTGCAGCTACGTCCAGCGCCCGTCATGGTCGCCGGGCGTGCGAACGGAGTGCTCGATGCCGCCGGCCGCGCGGCCGATCGGGCACTGTTGTGGGCCGTGCCGCAGAGCGACCTCGCGCGCAGCCTGAGCGTGATCGACGCTGGCGCGAGCGCTTCGGATCGTCCACGGCCCGAGCTGGTGTGGGCGCCACTAGTCGACCACGGCGGTCTGAGCCGCGAGCGGGTGCGCTCGATCGCGGCGTACTCGGTACTCAACAGCAATGCCGTGCTGCACGAGCGCTGGGGCCTCGACGCCCCTCAGATCGAGCGTCTGCGCCAATTGCTCGTGCGCGGCGGCGCCGCGGCCGCGGCCGATCTTGTACCCAGGGCGGCACTGGACGACCTGATCGTCGCCGATGCCGCGCCCGCGAACGTCAGGTCGATCGCCCGCCGCATCGGCGCCACGTCGATGGCCCTGCCCGCGTTCAGCATCGACGAGCTACCCGAGCGCGTCGCCTGGGCGCGGCGCGTCCTCGAGTGAGCCAAAGCAGGCTCGGCCTGTCGCTGGCCAACGAAGGGCCGGTGCGCGAGACGGTCGCGCTAGCGTGCGCGGCCGAGCAGCTTGAGTTCGACGAGGTGTGGCTGCCCGAGAGCGGTCACGGCCGGGGCATGTTCTCGGTCGCGTCGGCGATTGCCAGTGCGACGAGCTCGATTCGCCTGGGCATCGGCATCGTCAATCCGTTCTGGCGCCATCCTTCGGTGATTGCCATGGAGGCGGCAGCGCTAGACGAGCTCGCAGGCGGTCGGGTCATGCTCGGGCTGGGCGCCGCATTGTGGACGCTGCGCGCCTTCGGCGAGACTGACGCTCGAGCAGACAAGCCGCTAGCGGCGATGATCGAGGCGATCCGCGTCGTGCGCGCGCTGGTGCGCGGCGAGCCCGGCGTCGACGGCCAGATCTTTCCCGTTCGTGCCACCGCGCGGCTCGACTTCGAGGCGCCGCACCGGATGCCGATTTACGTCGGCGCGGTGAACAAACGCATGCTGCGCGCCGCGGGCGAGTGGGCTGACGGCGTCGAGCTCGGGGCGATCGTCAGCCCCGGCTACGTGCGCTGGGCATGGCAGCACGTTGTGGATGGCGCGCGCCAGGTAGGGCGTGATCCGAGCGAGCTGGACCTCGCCAGCAATGTGCTGGTCAGTGTCGACCGTGATGCGCGCGCTGCGCGTGATGCCGTGCGGCATGTGCTGGCCTACTACATTCATCGCGTCGAGCCGGTCGTGTTGTCCACGTCGGGGGCCGATCCGGAGGAGATTGAACGGGTGCGCTCGACAGTGCTGGACGAGGGTGTGGACGCCGGCGCACGGTTGGTATCTGACGGACTCATCGATACCTTCGGCGCGGCCGGACGACCGGACCACGTTGTCGAACGATTGCGCGAGTACAGCGCGGCGGGCTTGCGCGGTCTCCTGGCCTGGCACGTGATCGGACCAGATCGTATGCGTGGCCTGGAGCTGCTCGCGCGCGAGGTGCGCGCCCATGTCGTCTGATTCGGGCTGGGGCTTGTGGCTGCACGCCATTCGGCCATTGTCCGAACTGGCGGCGCTGGCCGAAGTGGCCGAAGGGCTAGGCGCGGCGGCGATCCTGGTCGCCGACGAGGGCACCGATCGCGACCTGTACCTGACCCTCGCCGCCATCGCGCAGCGGACGCGGACGGCACTACTGGTCGGCGCAGTGACCAACCCATACAGCCGCCATCCCGTGGCAACCGCGGCGGCCTTCGCATCGCTGGCCGAGCTGGCACCGGGTCGCGTCGTGGCCGGGTTCGGCGCGGGCGGCAGTCGGGTGCTGGGTCCGCTTGGCCGGCGTCCCGCGCGGCCGTTCACAGCCTTGCGTGAGTGTGTGGAAGTGGTGGACGCGCTGTTGCGTGGCGAGACCGTGGAGCATGTGGGCGAGTTCGAGGCGCACGGCGCTTTATCGTGGTGCCCAGGCAGATTGCCCATTGCGATCGCCGGGCGAGGGCCACGGGTGGAGCGGTTCGCGGCCGAATGCGCCGATTGGATCCTGCTGGCCGGCCGGCCTATCCAGGCCATGGCGGAACTCGTGACGCGACTGCGTGCCACGGCACGGGATCGGAGCGTACGCCGCCAGGCCGCCGCTCGTCCTGAGCTCGCGAGCCCCGCGCCAGCGTGGGTCGAAGGGCGTGCGGCGCACGTGCCCGCGGCGATCGCCTGGAACCCGAACCTTGCGTGGACCGAGGCACTGGTACGCGACGTGCGCGAGCACCTCGCGTACATGGTGGTGGATATGCCGGCCGCCGAACGCGCCGAGCTCGGTGTCGAGGGCAGCGAAGTGTCCGATGCTGTCGTGGAGCGTTACGCGGTGGTCGGCGATCGAGCAGACGTGGTGCGCAGGCTGGGCGTGCTGCGACGCGAAGTGGCGCCCGAGCTGTTTGTATTCGATGCAAACGACTACTCTGTGTCATTCGTCGAGGAGCTCGCCGCGCTCGCGGCAGCGGCCGGACTGTCAGGGAGGCACTGATTGATGCCGTGGATCGAAACCATTCCACCGGAGCAGGCGAGCGGTCGGCTCGCCGAGGCGTATGGCTGGCAGGCGCACAAGCTGGGGCGGCCGACCGAGTTCACGCAGCTCGGTAGCCTCGACGCCGAGGTCGTGTACGCCCGTCTCGTGCTGTATCGCGCCAGTGAAAATGTGCCGTCGCGGCTCACGCCTGCTCAGCGCACGCTGATCAGCTATCTGACGTCGGTGTTGAACACGACGCCGCATTGCGCATCGCTGGCGCGACCCCAACTGCACGATCGCGAGGTCGTCGATGCCCTGGATCGTCGTGATTACGCCGCGCTATCGCCGGCCGATGCTGCTCTGGCGCGCTACGTTGAGAAGCTGACGCTCCTGCCTGGCGAGATGAGTCAGGCCGACATTGAGGCATTGCGCACCGCGGGCTTCGACGATCTAGACATCCTCGACGCGAACAATCAGTGCGCGCACCTGAACTACACCAATCGTGTTGCCAACGGCCTTGGCCTGCTGTCCGAAGCGCTGGTCGAAGAGCGCACGCTCGACCGCGTCCCCAGCTAATGAGGTTTCGTGCACGGCGGCGCATTCGGGTCGAGGAAGCACGCGACGCGCTACGGCCGAGTTATGGAATCAAGCGCTCGAGTCGCCATCCGTCAGCCTGTCGGGTGAGCCGCAGCCGATCCTGGAGTCGATTGGCACGGCCCTGCCAGAACTCGATCGAGTCCATCGAAATCCGGTAGCCGCCCCAATCGTCAGGCATCGGCGCGCCGCCGTCGGGCGCGGCGTCCATCGCTTGCTGCCACAGCTGCTCGAGCTCGGCGCGGCTTCTGACGACGTGACCCTGTCGACACGCGCGGATCATGGCCTGGATCGCCGCCGGCGCTTTGGCGAACGACTCCTCGATCTCCGCTCGCGGGATGAGCGTCACCTGGCCAGTGACGCGCACCTGGCGCAGCAGTTTCGGCCAGAAGAACAGCAACGCCGCCTGCGGGTTGGACGCGAAGTCGCTCGCTTTTGGACTGGCCATATTCGTCTCGAAGGCGAAACCACGATCGTCGGCGGCGGTCAGCAGAACCATGCGCACGGACGGCAGGCCGTCGGCGGCGGTGCTGGCGACGGCCATCGCATTGGCCATCGGTTCGCCTGACTGCCAGGCCTCGTCGAGCCAGCGCTGGAACTGGCGCAGCGGATCGGGATCGAGGTCACGCTCGTCGAGGCTCCGCTCGGTGGCTTCGGGCACAGCGTCAGCATAATTGGCGCGATGGCCGACGGGGATCGGGAGCGCTGGAATGCGCGCTACCAGGCGGAGTCGGGGTATGACTTCACGCCGCCGGCGTGGCTGGTCGAGCTCGGGCCGCGCATCGCGCCGTCGAGACCCGATGCGCTGGCGCTGGACCTGGCGAGCGGTCCGGGTCGAAACGCGCTGTTTCTGGCCCGACTTGGCTATCGCGTGGATGCCTGGGACATTTCGGATGTTGCGCTCGACTTGCTACGGCGGCAGCTGGACGGCAGCCTGTCGGTTGTGGCCCGGCAGGTCGACCTGGAGCACGTGACACTGCCGCTGGAGGCGTACGACCTGGTGCTCGATGCGCACTACCTGGATCGGGCGCTCTTGCCCGGTTTGGCGCGCGCCTTACGTCCTGGCGGCATGTTGGTTATCCATACGTTTCTGCAGCCACCCGGCGGCCACTACAACCCGGCCTACGCACTCGAGCCGGGCGAGCTGCGCCGTGCGTTCGCTGCGCTTACCGAGCTCGAGCACTACGAGGACGTGGCGCGCGAAGAAGCGCACCTGGTCGCTCGACGAGATCACTAGCTGCGCGCCACGTGGTCTCGAGGCACGCCTCGGTGTCGAGCGCCGGGAAGGTGTGCCACACCGCATGCGCCGCGCGTGGACTCGCGTTCCACACGGCGTGACTGTCGCCCAGGCAGAGCAGCAGCACATCACCTGGCCGCAGCACCTGGACCCGTCCGCCGACGCATGCCATGAGCTCGCCCGCGAGCAGCTCGACCTGGTGCTCCTGGCGATGGTGCACGTGCTCTTCGGCGCGCGGCTCGCGGGGTTCGTAGTACAGATCGAACTCGACGGCTCGCCCGCTGGTCTGACTGGTGGTGCGCCTGAACGTCAAGCGCCGCTGGCTCAGCGGATCGATCAAGGTGTCGCCCGGTCGGGCCATACTCCACACGCTAAGCCTGCGCGAAGCGGCCGCCATCCGCTCTGGAGCGTAATTTCGCCATACGTCCTTCAAGGTAGAGCGGCATAATCGGGCGCGTGGAGGCCGCCCCCGCATCTACGCGCCTGCCGCTGCCGCCGCGACCACTGATCGGCCGAGCGCGCGAGGTCGACCAGGCGCGCAGTCTCTTGCTCGACGAGGGTGCGCGCCTGTTGACACTCACCGGACCCGGTGGCGTCGGTAAGACGCGGCTCGCGCTGGCGGTCGCGGGTGCCGTCGAGGACGCGTTCGACGAAGGCGCGCGCTTTGTCGATCTGTCCGCCGTCCAGGACCCGAGCCTGGTGCTCAACGCCATCGGGCGCGCCTGTGGCCTGGTGCATGACAGCGCGCAATCACCCCTGCAGTCGCTGACGCGCGCGCTCGGCGAGCGCAACCTGCTGCTGGTCCTCGACAACTGCGAACACCTGCTGTCCGCGGCGTCGGATGTCGGGGCGCTGCTCGAGGCGTGTCGCGGTCTGCGCACTCTGGCGACCAGTCGTGAACCGCTGCACCTGCGCTCGGAATGGGAGTTTCCCGTCCCACCCTTAGCCCAGCCCGAGGTTCCACCAGGCGTCGATGTACCCAGTCCAGCGGACGTGGACGAGCTCACACACAACGCCTCGGTGGCGCTCTTTGTCCAGCGCGCGCGGGCCGTACGACCCACGTTTACGCTCACGCCCGACAACGCGCGACCCGTTGCCGAGCTGTGCGTCCGCCTCGATGGCTTGCCGCTAGCGATCGAGCTCGCTGCTGCGCGCACGCGCTTCCTGCCCGCCGCGGTGTTGCTGGCGCGCCTCGAGCGGCGACTCGACTTGCAATCGGCAGTACGTGACGTGCCCGAACGCCACCGCACGCTGCGCGAGGCGATCGCGTGGAGCCACGCGCTCCTGTCGCCCGACCAGCAGCAGGTGTTCCGGCGCCTGGCGGTCTTCGTCGGCGGCTGTACCCTCGAGGCGGCTCAGGCGGTTTCGGCGATGCCCGACGCCTTCGACGTCCTCGCGGCGCTCGTCGAACGCAACCTGCTGCTGAGCGTCGACGACGAGACCGGATCGGGTGAAGTACGCTTCCGCTTCCTCGAGACAGTGCGCGAGTTCGCGCAGGAACAACTGGCCGCGAGCGGCGAGGCCGATGCCGTCCACCTCGCGCACGCCGAGTGCTGCCTGTCGCTGGTCGAGCAGGCCGAGCCGGCCGTGCGCGGTCCAGAGCAACGCCAGTGGCTCGATCGACTCGAGCGCGATTGGGGCAACGTGCGTAGCGTGCTGCGCTGGCTGATCGACCGCGGCGACACCGAGGCGCTCGACGATGCCGCGCACCTGTGCTGGTCGCTGTGGCATTTCTGGTGGGCGCGCGGCTATCTGGCGGAAGGTCGACGCTGGGCCGAGGCAATCCTGGCTGCGCCGGATGTTTCGAAGCTCGCGACGGCGCGCGCGGCGTGGGTGGTCAGTACGGCCGCGCTCGATCAAGGCGACTACGCCGCGGCACCGCCGCGGATCGCCGAATGCCTGGCCATCTTCCGCGCGCTCGACGATGCACGTGGCATCGCGCGCGCCCTCTTGTCGGAGGGATGGGCGGCACCAATCGCAGGCGACTTGCAGCGCGCGCTCGACGCGCACCACGCCAGCGCGGACGAGTACCGCCGCGCTGGCGACGAGCAAGGTGTCATCCTGGCCCTGGCCGGGCTCGCCAACACTGCCACCCTCGCGGGCGACTATGACCAGGCCGCGCGCTACAACGAGGACGCGCTGACCCTGGCGCGGATCCTGGGCGACGTGCATAGCCAGGCGCAGGTGCTCGAGGCGCTCGGCCTGGTGAGTTTGGAGCAGGGCTTAGTTCAGCGTGCTAAGGGATATTTCGCCGAGAGTGTGGCGGCATGTCTGGCCGTCGGCAGCCTCGAGCTGGCGTGCTACTGCCTCGTTGGCCTGGCCGGCGTGGCGCTCGCCGAGGGCGGGCTGCAGCAGGCGGCGCAGCTGCTCGGCGCCGCCGAAGGACTGCGCGAGCGCGCCGACCTGGGCGTATGGCCGGTGCGCCAGGTGCTGCAGCAGCGGCTCGTCGCTACCCTGCGCGCTCGATTGGGCCATGCGCCCGATGCGTTCGATGCGCCGTGGGCAACCGGGCGCGGGCTGTCGCTCGCCGCGGCGGCTCGACTTGCACTGAGCACTTCTCCTGCTGGCGCTGCGCATGCACCCGTTGCCGCTGCTGCTACGCCCGTGGGCAGTGGGCTGACCGCGCGCGAGCAGGAGGTGGCCGTGCTGATTGCTCAGGGTAAGACCAGCAAAGAGATTGCCGACGTACTGATCATCACCGAACGGACCGCGGACACTCACGCTGCGCACATCCGAGACAAGCTCGGCTTGCGCTCGCGAGCCGAGATCGCGGCATGGGCGACGCGCCACGGACTCACCTGAGCCGGCGCGCCGTGAGCGGCTCGTGACGCCGGCACGGCCGAGAACAGCCGCTGCGCGGTCTACCCTGGGCGAATGCGCTTCCATCGGCAGCGTGTGGGCGCCGCGTATGCAGCGGCGGCGTTCCTGCTGACAAGCCTTGTGCCCGCGACCGTGCGGGCCGCGGATGAATTGATTGTCGACGACGCCGGCGGCGAGATCACGGGCACCTGGACCACGACGTCGACCAGCGCGGGATTTTTCGGCAACGGGTATCGCTTCCATGTCGCCGGCGACGGCGGCAATCGCGTGCGCTGGGCTTTCCCCACCGCGAGCGCCAGCGGGACATATGAGGTCTTTGCCCGTTGGACCAGCGGGCCGAATCGCGCCAGCAATGCGACCTATACGGTCACCCATGCGGCCGGTTCGACGACCGTGCGCGTGGATCAGCGCCGTGATGGTGCCGCGTGGCGGTCATTGGGTAGCTTCAGTTTTGGACCGGGCAATGGTGTAAGCCTGACGGATCGCGCTGACGGCGTGGTCGTCGCCGACGCCATCAGGTGGGTACCCGGTGGCGCCGCGCCGACAGCGGCCGCACCGGCGAGCAGCGGCGCTGATCAGCGCTTCTTCGAAGAAACGCGCTACCGCATCGAGCGCGACACGTTCTGGGACTTCTTCCAGCGCCGCGGCGGCGTGCGCACCTTCGGCTTCCCGGTGAGTCGCGAGTTCCTCCTCTTCGGCTGCAGCACGCAGTTGTTCCAGCGCGCGGCCATGCAGCAGTGTGGTGGCAACGGAGTGGGCACGCTCAATCTGCTCGACGACGGTCTCCTGCCCTTCACCCGCTTCAGCGGCAGCACCGTTCCAGCGCCGGACAAGGCGTTGATCGACGCCGCACCGCTGCCAAGCGATCCAAGCTATGCGACCAGGGCGATCGAGTTCGTGCGCGCCAACGCGCCCGACTCGCTCGACGGCGAGCCCGTGCGCTTCCTGGAGACGTACCTGTCGACAGTCAGCGTCAGCGACGCCTTCCCACAGGGCGGCGACACCGGGCTAGTGCCACTACTCAACCTGCAGCTGTGGGGTCTGCCGACCTCCAAGCCGGCCGTCGATCCCAACAATCACGAGTTCATCTATCAGCGCTTCCAGCGCGGCGTGATGCACTACGACCGCGGCTGCAAGTGCACCCAGGGTCTGCTGTTGGCCGACTATTTCAAGGCGCTGTTGACGGGTGAGCGGCTGCCCGAGGACCTTGCCGCGCAGGCTGCTGGCAGCGGCTTGCTGCGCGCGGCGGCTCCGAACGGGAAGGTGCCGCCGGGCACGGCCTTCGGCGAGGCATTCGTGCAGCAGGCGCCCGTTATCGTCGCAGCGCCGCCGCCGACCGTCGCGCAGCCGACGCCGACCGTCGTGACCAGTCCCGACTATGGCATGAGCCTGTTCCTGTGGGGCCACAGCGGCACCACCGACCGAGATCTGAAGCTCGTCACCGACGCCGGCTTCCGCTGGCAGAAGACGCTATTCCAGTGGCGCCAGATTGAGGGCGCGTGCAAGGGCTGCTTTGATTGGGTCGAAGCCGATCGCGTCGTTCGTGCCAGTGCTCAGGCGGGCGTGAAAATCATCGCCCGATTGGACTTTCAGCCTGCGTGGGCTCGGCGTGACGGGGCCTTGAACGGGCCGCCGGACAATTACCAGGACTATGCGGACTTCGTGTCGGCGTTCGTTGGACGCTATGGCGCGAGCTCCAGCATCGGCCGCGTTGCGGCGATTGAGGTATGGAACGAGGTCAACCTGGATCGCGAGTGGGGCAATCAGACGATCAATCGGCAGCAGGCGGCTGACTATGTGCGGCTACTTGGTGTCGCGTACGCCGCGGCCAAGGTGGCTGATCCTGGCGTGATCGTCGTCACTGCTGGGTTATCGCCCACTGGCGTTTCAGATGGGCACGCTGCTGATGACGTGCAGTACCTGCAGTGGCTGTATGACGCTGGCATGCGCGGCAAGTACGACGTCCTCGGCGCGCATGGCAATACGCAGGCGCCCGAGGTTGACGCCGCGTTTGGCTCGCTGCCGAACTTCCCGCATGCTTCGTTCTATTTCCGACGGGTCGAGCAGCTGCGCGAGGTCATGGTGCGCAATGGCGAGGTCGACAAGCAGGTCTGGCTGCTCGAGTTCGGCTGGACCTCGGACACACTTCACCCGAACTACGCGTGGTTCGCCGTCAGTGAAGCCAAGAAGTCGGCCAACATCCTGCGCGCGTTCGAGTACGCGCGGCAGAACTGGCGGCCCTGGATCGGCGTCATGACCCTATGGACGGTGCCCGATCCGACCTGGACCGCGGATCGCGAGGAATACTGGTGGGCGATCACCAACACCGATGGCTCCGCCCGCCAGGCGTATGCCGACCTGCTGCGGGCCAAGCTCACGGGCTTCCTAACGGACGCGGGCTGACGCAAAGAGCCGTCCTCGGCGCTGCGCGCCGCCTTCCGGCGCGGGGGCGGGAGTGAAAGCGAGAGGTACCTTCGAAGGCCCCACGGACGAAATCGCTGCACAGCTGGCATGGCGACCGGGCGTGCTGGGGGTGCCGTCCTCGGCGCTACGCACGGCCTTCCGGCGCGGGAGCGGAATGGAAGAGGGAGGAGGCTGACACGCCAGCGCTGCGCACGGCCTCCCGGCGCGGGGGCGGAATGGAAGAGGGAGGAGGCTGACACGCCAGGTGGGCAACCGGCTGTGGCTGGCCTGGCCTAACTGCCGGGGGGCGCCGGAGTGGCGCTGAGCCGTTATCGTTACGGGCATGAATCGGACGGATCGCCTGGTAGCGATCTTGTTGGAATTGCAGGCCAAGCAGACGCTGCGGGCGGAGGACCTGGCGCAGCACTTCGAGGTCAGCGTGCGGACCGTGTATCGCGACCTCGAGGCGCTCTCGGAGACGGGCGTGCCGCTGGTGGCCACGCCGGGCATCGGCTACCGCCTGATGGACGGCTACTTCTTGCCGCCGCTGGCGTTTTCAGAGTCCGAGGCGGCGCTGCTGGTGCTCGGCGGCGAGCTGATCAAGCAGCGCGTGGACAGCGAGCTCAGACCGTCCGCGGAGACGGCGCTGGCCAAGCTCGCGAGCGTGCTGCCGAAGGAGCGCCGGGCGACGGTCGAGGAGTGGCGCAGCCAGGTGCAGTTCTTCTCGTCAGGCGCCGGTGATGATCCGCGGCTGGCGAGACTGCGCACGGCGATCCAGGAGCACAAAGTCGTGCGGCTGCACTATCACGCCTTCCGTAAGGCTGAACCGGAAACACGTGACATCGAGCCTGTGCAGCTGCTGTATATGCGCGAGCGCTGGCACATCGGCGCCTACTGTCGGCTGCGCAAGGGGCCGCGTCTATTTCGGATAGACCGCATTGACCGCTTCAGCGTATTGGGTGAGCAGTTCAACCTCGCCGACCGGCACGCCATGCCGACCTACCACGAGGATTGGAAGGCGACCGCGACCGAGGTGCGGGTGCGATTCCATCCGAGCGTGGAACGGTGGGTCAGAGAACGCCAGCCGTTCACGTTCATGCGCGAGGAGCTCGACGAACGCGGCCCCGTGTTCGTGTATGGCATTCGCCACGAAGACGACCTGGTGCGCTGGCTGCTGGCGTGGGGCGCGAGCGCTGAAGTGATCAGTCCAGCGCGGATCCGGGCGCGCCTGGCGACCGAAGTCCTGGCCATGTTTGCGCAATACGCAAAAGCTCCTGACATAGAGGTGTCAACAGCGCACGCGCAAGCTGGTGTCGAAGCCTGATCAACGGGCTATCACTCGAGACGCCAGGAGGCGCATCGTGATCAAGGGACTCACCTACGCAATCGTGACCACCGACGACGTGCCGCGCGCCCGCCAGTTCTTCACCGAGAAGCTCGGGCTGGGCACCGAGGACAACATGGCCGACACCTTCAGCCAGTTCACCACCCGCGACGGCACGCTGTGGGCGGTCATGTCGCGACCTGAGCACGCTGCCCCGCGCAGTGCCGAGCTGTACCTGCAAGTGGACGACGTCGACGCCGACTACAAGCTATGGGAGCAGCGCGGCGTCGAGATGGTCAACCAGCCACATGACGAGCCGTTCGGGCGAACGTTCTCGTTCAAGGACCCCGACGGTCGCGTGCTGCACGCGTACGCGCCCGCGTGATCGACTTCCGGCCCGAGACCCGTGCCGCCACCGAGGCGGTGCGGGTCGGGCTGACCGTCGTGCTCAGCCGTGAAGCGGCACACGACGTCCGCGTCAAAGGGCCGAACGACCTGGTAACGGGCACCGACCTGCTGAGTCAGGCGGCGATCGAGCGTGCGCTCAAAGAACGCGAGCCGAGCATCGCCTTCGTCGGCGAAGAGGGCGAAGCCAGGATTCCTGATGCCGCGCGCTATTGGCTCGTCGACCCCGTGTGCGGCACGAGCAACTTTGCGGCCGGGCTGCCGTTCTACGCGGTCAATGTCGCGCTCGTCGAAGCTGGGCAAGTGACCGTCGGCGCGGTCGGCGACGGCGTGACCGGCGAGGTGTACGTCGCCGAACGCGGCAGCGGCGCATGGCGGCTGGACAACGCGAGTGCGCAGCGGCTGCAGGTGAACCGTACGGCGCGTGTGGTCAGCATCGACGATGGGCTGCCGGGGCCAGGCGCACTGCACCGCTTCCCTGCGGAGTTCGCGATTCGCGTACTGGCCGAGCAGCGTTGGGACGTGCGCATGCTGGCCTCGACGCTCGCGCTGGCGTATCTAGCGCGCGGCAGCCTGGCCGGCGCGGTATACGTGTGTGGTGGTCTGCCCGTCCATTTCGCGGCTGGCTTGCGACTGGCTGAAGAAGCCGGCGCCCTTGTGTCCGACGAGCACTGCCAGCCGTGGACTCTGTTCGGCCCCGTCTATGTCGCGGCCGCGAACAACGAGCTCCAGCGCGAGCTGGCGCGCCTAGCGCGCCAAACTGTCGAGGCGCTCCAGCCCAGCTAGAAATGGGGCGATCGCCTCCAGGACCGCGACCGTGCCGCCAGGCGGGCCGTGCAACGGATGGCCCATATCCGTCATGCGCACATGAGTCGCGTGCGGCAGGAGGCGCAGCGCGAGATCAACGTCGTCGTCGGTCATGGCTTGGCCCATGGCTGGATCCGCCTGGAGCAGGAGCACCGGGCACGTGATGCGTGGCAAGAGCTGCTCGGGCTCGTAGCCCTCGAGCATAGCCTCGGGACCAGCAAGCACCGTGGTCAGCATGGTTGGATCGAGCTGGTGCAGGCAGGTCGCCTGATGCGCGAACCACCCGTTGTCTTCGCCAATGACCTCGCGCATTGGCCGTGGTTCGGCGCCGGGTACGGGAATGACCATGTCTTTCAGCGCCGCGGCAATATCGGCCTCAGGTTGGCCGACGATGCGCTGCCACAGCTCGTTCTGCGCTCGATGCAATGGCTCTTCGGTGGCGCGGTTGTTTACCGACAAAGGTGAGTCGCCGACGACGATTGCGCGCGGCAGGTCGGGATGGAGCGCGGCGAGCATGACGGCGACTTCGCCGCCGAGGCGAGTGGCCGTAGACGATAGCCTTGTCGGGTACGACGTGCTCGAGCAAGCGGGCGATGTCGGGCACGTAGTCGCGCACTTTGTAGCTGCCTGGGACATGGCTGGATTTGCCATGGCCGCGCAGGTCGGCGGCGAAGACGTGCCAGTCTGGCTGCAGGTGTTCGAGGAGCTCCTCGCTGTACTGCCAGCGGGTCGAGCCGCCATGCAGGACGACGAAGGGCCGCCCGTTTGGCGGCCCCTCGGCGTAGTTCAGAACAACCTGGCCGGTGTCGAAGCGGTGCTCCAGCATCGCGCCAGGCTACTTGACGTCGACGCTGGCGGCCATGCCAGCGCCGCCGGGACCGCCGTGCAGCTCACAGTAGTACAGGAATTTGCCGACCTGGCTGAAGACGTGCTCGAAGCTCGCGCCGTTTTTCAGGAGATCGCTCTTGAACGAGTCATCATCGGCCGTCACCGTGTGCGGCTTCTGGCCTTCGTGCGACCAGATGACCCTGGTGCCGACGGGCACGCTCAGCGTCTTGGCGGTGAACGAGTTGTCGGCGATGACCACCTTGACCGGGGCGACCACGGCGGCCGCGACGGCCTGTGCGACAGTCGTCGGCGCGGGTGCGGCCGGCAGGGGCGTCGCCTGTACCTGCGGCACGGCCGCGGGTGCGGCGGCGACTGCGCCTGGCGCAGGCCGCTTGAGCAGGATGCCGGCCATCAGCTGCGCGTGTTGGTAGGCCACGCCCACGCCGCCCTCGCCGGGCACGGGCGCGATGAGCTCATCGCCATTGAGGTCGAGCCCGGCGATCGTCTGCTGCGCTAGCGCCAGCACCTTCTGCACGTCTGAGCGCGTGTCGGCGAGAGTGCGCGCCTTAAGTAAGCTGAGCGCGCGATCGCGAATCTCACTCGTGCGGGTGCGGGTGTTGTCGCCCGTGATCTGGACGTGGCCGGCGTGCAGTTTGATCTCGTCCGTGGCGTCGGGCGCGGTCGCGGCGAGCTGAGCATGATCGTTCATGCCCTTGATGTAGCCGTCCTGCGGACCGTTCTGGAGCACGCCGAAGCCATCGCCCGGATTGTCGACCTTGCCATTGCCGTTCAGGTCGCCGTAGTGCTCGCCGTTGGCGCCCTCGATCAGATTGACCAGGTGCTCGGCGTGCAGTTTCTCACTGGCGAAGTTGCTTTCGTCCTGCGCCTCCTTGAGGAACTGCGCGTGGCGTAGCAGCTCTTCGGTCTGTTCGCGCAGGCCGATGACGTAACCGACGCCATTTGGCGTGGCCGGAATGCCGACCAGGACGTGGCGCACGTGGACGAGGGCCTTCTCGGGCAAGCTGCCGGCCAGGACGGCGTCGCTGGCCGGCTGACCGGTCTGAGTCGGCGCCACGCGCGAGACGGTCAAGCGGTCGAACACGCCCAGCAGGTTGGCGTGGTCCGTCGCGGCGAAGTTGAGCACCTGCGCGCCGCCCTGGCCGGGTGCGAGGGTGCCCAGGAACAGGTTGTCGCTCCTGCCCGACAGCCAGGCCGCATAGACCTGGCCGTTGGGCAGGTTGGGCAGATCTTCGGCCGAGATCAAGAGTGAATCGTTACGCAGGGTGTCGTCGCGCCAGGCCAGCAGACCGTGTGGCTGGGGCGCGGCGATGCGCGGCTCCTGCTCGGCGACACGCTCGAAAGTCGGCTTGGGCGCAGGTGCGGCCGGTGGCTGAGTCGTCGGCCTGGCAACGACGACAGCTGCAGGCTGTGCCGGGGCCGCGGGTGTCGGCTGTCCTGCTGGCGGTTGGGTCGGCGGAGCGCTAATGGCGGTTGGCTCGGCGGATGGGGCCGTGGTGGTGCTGGCGGGCACGCATGCGGCCATGGTCAGCACGATGCCCGCGATCAAGATGGAACGCATGTGAGGACTCCTCATCGGGTGATTGCCATGAACTGCGCGTGCTCGTAGGCGACCCGGGCGCCGCCTTCGCCAGCGATGGGTGAGATCTCGCCGTCGGCGTTCGCGTCGTTGCCGACCGCGAGCGACTTGGCGAGCGCGAGCAGTCGACTCGCACGGGCATCTACCGCCGCCAGCTCGCGCACCTGGGTCAGCTCCAGGGCGATGCCGCGTGCCTCGAGCGCCCAGCCGTGCATATTCTCCGTGCTCGTCTTGACGTGGCCGGCATGGACCTTGATCTGCTGCGTGGCATCTGGGGCCGCGCCCGCATCGACAGCGGCGTCGAGGGTTGCCTTGATGTAGCCCGGTTGCTCGCCGTTGACGAGGAGACCGAAGCCATCGCCCGCGTTCTGGGCGCGGCCATCGCCGTCGAGATCGCCGAAGTCGGGATCGAGCGCGCCTACGACGAGGTTGAAGACGTGTTCGGCGTGGCGTCGGATGCCGGGCAGGTCGCCGACCGCTTCGGACTGGACGAGCAGCTTGACGTGGTGCTGCATCTCGGCCGTCTCGTTCTTGAGGCCGACCGCGTAGCCCTGCTTGATGGGCAGGCCGCGGCCCTCGACGAGCAGGCTGTGGATGCCTGCGAAAGTGCCGTCGGGCAGGCGCTGAGCGTCGACGACGCTGGTCGGCTCTGGCGTTAGTGTGATTGGTGGCGCAGCCACGATCAGTGGCGCCTCGCCGGCGGCCACGACCTTGATCGAGCCGGACATACCCACGCCGCCGGCCGAGCCGTGAAACTCACAGTAGTACGGGAACTCGCCCGGCGCGCTTGCCGTGAAGCTGAATGATTGGCCGTTGCTGAGCAGGTCGGACTGGAAGGTTTGGCCATCGTCGGCGGTCGCGGTGTGTGGCGCGCCGTCCTGGTTGATCCACACCACGGTCGAGCCAACTGGCACGACGATCTGGTCGGGGGTGAAGGCGAAGCCCTTCATCGGGACCACGACGCGGCCGTTGGCTCGCTCGGCGACCGCTGGTTCTGGTGCTGCGGATTCGGCCGGCTGGCCGGTGTACCAGTTCAGGTAGACCGCGACGCCGAGCGCAGTCGTGCTCATGTACAGCACGTAGGCCGTACGCATGAACAGCTTGTAGTTGTGGAAACGCAGAAAATGCAGAAAGCTCGGCAGCAGCTCGTTGGCGCGAACGGCAATGAAGACGCCGAGCAGGAGCGTCAGGCTGCCTAACAGACCGTGGCCGACGGCGAAGGCGAAGTAGCTCTCGCCCAGCTTGGACGGGATGCCTGGCGCGGCCGACTTGAAGAAGCTGCCGACCATGATCAGCGCGACCTGCAGGACGTTCAGGCCGACAGCCGTACTCTGGATCCAGCGATGGAGGTGGTACTTCTTGAGCACGGCCATGGCGACGCCCACCGTGAGCGTCAGCGCCACCAGCAGGCCGATGACCAGCGACAGGTCGGACAGCAGGCTGGCGTTGGTGCCCAGAAAGCCGCGCGCGTTCATCTGGATGTTCGTGCCCCTTAGTCTTGGTTGTGTCAGGGCAGCCTAAGGGTGAGTGCCGTGCGAAGCCGCCGAAGACGACACGCATCCTCCTGAAGGACGCCTGAAAACGCT
>DASXRR010000345.1:0-9026 GCA_036506475.1 Chloroflexota bacterium | reverse complement strand
GTTCATCGCCTTTGCCAACATGGCGACCAGGAGCAACACAGCGCACGGGATCACGTCGCAGGGCTTCTCCGCGGCGTGTGAGATTCCGCTGGCCACGCGGCCTGAGCGACTTCGGGCGTAGCGTCGACATGATGACCGACGACCCGTTCGTCGCCCACCGCAGCCTGCTGTTCACGGTGGCCTACGAGATGCTCGGCTCGGCGGCCGACGCGGACGACGTCCTTCAGGAGGCCTGGCTGCGGTGGGCGGACGTCGACCACTCGCAGGTGTGTGACCCGCGGGCCTACCTCATCCGGGTCGTCACGCGGCAAGCGCTCAACCAGATGCGAACGTTGTCGCGCCGCCGCGAGGATTACGTCGGCGAGTGGCTGCCGGAACCGCTACTGACCAGCCCCGATGTCGCCGAGGATGTCGAGCTCGCGGAGAGCGTCTCGATCGCGATGCTGACGGTGCTGGAAACGCTCGGGCCGACGGAGCGGGTGGTGTTCGTGCTCCGCGAGGTCTTCGAGATGCCGTACGGCGAGATCGCCAACGCAATCGGGAAGTCCGCGGCCACGGTGCGGCAGATCGGGCGGCGAGCACGCGAGCATGTGGCGGCTCGGCGGCCGCGGGTGCACGTGAGTCGATCGGAGCAACAGGCCGTGGTCGAGCGGTTCCTGGTCGCGTTGCGAACGGGGCAGTTGCAGGAGCTGATGGAAGTCATGGCGCCGGACGTGGTCCTGATCGCCGATGGTGGCGGGCTCGCAGCCGCCGCTCTGGCTCCGATCCACGGTGCCGAACGAGTGGCGGAGGTGCTCGCGCGCGGCAACCAGTTGGTGGCCACGTTCGAGACGACGACCGTGTGGCTCAACGGCGCGCCCGCGGGCCGGATCGAGTTCAACGGCGAGCTGAGCGGCGCGGTGAGCCTCGTCGTCGAGAACGAGCGGGTCAGCCGGATCTACCTGATGCGGAACCCGCGCAAGCTGACGCGCCTGGATGAAACGGCCGAGCTCGCCCGGTAGGCCGCTGCTCTGTTCCCGCCTCGACGCTAGCGCAGCTCGAAGTTATCGAAGTTGGTGTCCCAGCCATTGGAGCTGCCGATCGGCACATCAGCGTAGCTGCTGGTCGGGCCCGTCGAGAGGGTAGCCAGCTGTCGGGCGGCCAGCGTGACCCGCGTGGGGGCCGCGGGATCCAGAGCGCAACGTCGCGCTGGCACGAGGAGCGTGAGCAGGCCGTAACGCAAGGCACACTGGCTACCCGTTGAGGCCATTCCTATGGTCGCCGGAGCACCGCTTATGAAGGCGTCACATCGTGCTCGCGGCGCATCGGACGCTTCTCGTCCTCGGCCGCACGGCGCTCGGGCGTTGCGGAATCGACCTGCTGAACCAGCGCCTCGTGGCCCGGCGCCGGTGGCTTCGGTACGCGCGCCGAAGCTGGGGCGTACACACGTTCGGTTGACGCCGTTTCGCGTGATTCAGCGATGCGGTCGACTTCGTTCGAGTCGTCCTGCAGTTGCCTGGACTCGTTCGTCTCTGACATGTCTTCACCTCACTTGTCCGACGCACCCGAAGGCAAGTCGCGCAATTCAGGAGTTGGCATCAGCACGGAACGTGCCGGTCAGTCCTTGGACAGCGGCCGGCAATCACGTGCGATCGCCTCGAGACCGTGATGAATGCTGGCCTTGGTTCCGTAGCCGCTTTCGACCTCACTAAGAAGAACATGGATGCGTCGAGCCGCCTCGGCCCATGTAGCGTCGCGTTGGTCTAGTCCAGCCTCGTAGCTACCCAACCAGTTGGTGATCTCGGTCATGCTCATGCGGCCGTCGCGATAGGCATCGAGCATCGGACGCAGTTGATCGAGTGCGTCGTCGATGGAATGAGTTACAGGCATGAAAATGGCGCTCCTGGTTCGTTGCAGCACAGGCCCGCAGAAGGCGTGCCGTCAACCCCGACGACGTGCCTGGAACGCATTGTGCCGGTGCCTATTAGTAACCATGAACAGCCGCTACGTCGTCGACCTCAGCGAGCTGGGCGCGCGCGATGCGAGCCGTGTCGGCGGCAAGAATGCTTCACTGGGCGAGATGATCCGAGGCTTGCATTCGGCAGGCGTGAACGTTCCACCTGGCTTCGCAACGACTGCCGAGGCGTACTGGGACTTTCTCGATGCCAACAGGCTCAGGCCGCGCATCGAATCGATGTTGACCCGGCGTACCAACAGCAAAGCAACGTTAGCCGCGACCAGCAAAACGCTTCGCCGTCTCATCGCAGGAGCGGAGTTTCCGCCTGAACTGGCCAGTGCGATCGTCGAAGCGTACGGCCAGCTGAGCTCGAGGCTGGGTAGACACCAGGTTGACGTCGCAGTGCGTAGCTCGGCCACTGCTGAGGACCTGCCCACTGCGAGCTTCGCCGGCCAGCAAGAGACATTTCTCAATGTCACAGGCGAAGCCGCGCTGCTGGATGCGTGCCGCGGGTGCTTCGCGTCGCTCTTCACCGAGCGCGCCATCACTTACCGCGAGACCCACGGATTCGATCACCTGCAGGTTGCGCTCTCGATTGGTGTGCAGCAGATGGTGAGGTCCGACAAGGCGGGCGCCGGTGTGTTGTTCACGATCGATACCGAGACCGGTTTCCCCAATACTGTGCTCATCAGCGCGGGCTGGGGTCTGGGCGAAAATGTCGTCCGCGGCAGTGTCGAGCCTGACCAGTACGTGGTTTTCAAGCCTCTGCTCGACCGGCCCGGGCTGCGGCCGATCGTCGAGAAGACCCTTGGCCACAAGCAACGCAAGCTGGTATATGCCAGTGGCTCGGCCACGAAGAATGTAGCGACAAGCAAAGCGGAGCGTCGCTCGTTCGTGCTGAGCGACTCGGAGATTCTGACGCTTGCAAGATGGGGGTGCGCCATCGAGGCCCATTACGGCCGACCGATGGACGTCGAATGGGCAAAGGATGGTGAGACTGGTGCGCTCCTTATCGTCCAGGCTCGACCTGAGACAGTCCAGTCGCGCCAGGACTCGAGCGTCATGCATACGTACATGATGAAGCGGACAGGCCAACGCTTGCTCACCGGCCTGAGTGTTGGCGGCACGGTCGCCACTGGGCGGGTGCGCATCCTGCGCACGGCGAGCGAAAGCGCCCGGTTCGAAGACGGCGCGATCCTGGTGACGGAGATGACGGACCCGGATTGGGTGCCGATCATGAAGCGCGCCGCTGCTATCGTCACCGATCACGGCGGCCGAACCTCACACGCCGCGATCGTGAGTCGCGAGATGGGCCTGCCAGCCGTCGTTGGTACCGGCAGCGCGACCGAAATCTTGCGGAACAAGCAGGAGATCACCGTCTCGTGTGCAGAGGGCGACGAGGGGCGCGTGTATGAAGGCATCGCTGAATTCGAGAAGCAGGAGGTCCATCCTGAGGCGCTGCCAGGCACACGAACGCAGGTCATGCTCATCCAGGCGAACCCCGCCGAAGCTCTTCGCTGGTGGCGGTTGCCCGCTGATGGCGTCGGTCTGGCGCGGATCGAGTTCATCATTAGCAATCTCATCAAGGTGCATCCCATGGCATTGGCCGAGTGGGATCACCTCCGCGATCGGGCCGTTCGGCGGCAGATCGACGAGCTCACCGCGGGCTATGCCGACCGGACGGACTACTTCGTCGACCAGCTAGCGCACGGCATCGCCAAGATCGCTGCCGCGTACCACCCCAAGCCAGTGATCGTCCGTACGAGCGACTTCAAGAGCAACGAGTACGCCAACCTGATTGGTGGAGCTCAGTTCGAGCCAAACGAGGAGAACCCGATGCTGGGCTTCCGCGGCGCCACCCGCTACGCCAGCGAGCGGTACCGGGCTGGCTTCGTCCTGGAGTGTCGTGCGCTGCAGCGCGTTCGCGATGAAATTGGACTCACAAACGTAGTCGTGATGATCCCGTTCTGCCGCACGCCGGCTGAAGCCGACCAGGTACTCGACGTGCTGGCCGAAAACGGTCTGGTGCGCGGTGCGAACGGACTCCAGGTGTACGTCATGTGCGAAGTGCCGTCGAACGTCGTCCTGACCGAGGCGTTCGCTTCTCGCTTCGATGGCTTCTCAATCGGTAGTAACGATCTGACGCAACTGGTCCTCGGCGTGGATCGGGATTCGGAAATGCTCGCGCCTCTGTTCGACGAGCGAGACGAGGCGGTGATGAGGCTGATCCGCGAGGTCATCGAGCGCGCGCACCAACACGGCAAGGAAGTGGGGCTGTGCGGGCAGGCGCCAAGCGACTATCCCGAATTCGCTCGTTTCCTGGTCGAGGCCGGCATCGACTCCATTTCGGTCACGCCGGACAGCTTTGTCAAAGTGAAGGAGCAGGTCGCCGCCGCCGAGTCAGCGCTGGCTCACGCCGCGTAGTGCCCGCCGAAGCGCTGGGACCGCGAACTACTGGCGCAAACCCGTGCTCAGCGGCAGGCTCGGCACCGTCGTGGTGCAATAACTGATAGCGTGCGCTCGAAAGCAGGAGTCGCCACCATGGACCAGACGGCCATCTCGGACATGCTCGCCGGTTTGCGGGCCATCGACACGCCGACAATCACCAATGTGGTCGCGACCTACCCCACCGACCCGCTGTGTCTTGGGCTGTACAACCCATGGACCGAGAACTGGTACACGGATACGTCCGTTCGATGCGTGTATCCGGAACTGGGCGCGGTGGTTGGCTACGCCGTGACGTGCGTCTACGGCATGCCCGATCCGAACTATCCTGGCCGGCTCACGTACCAGAACGTCATCGAGGCACTCGACGCCTCGCCCAAGCCGACCATTCTGGTCATCCAGCAGAAGTGGCCGCCGAACATTTTCAACAAGGCTGGTCTCGCCGGCGAGATCATGACGACCTCCGCGCAGGCGGTTGGCTGCATCGGGCTCCTGTCAAACGGCCCGTCACGCGATATCGACGCCATCCGCCGCAACAAGTTCCAGATGCTGCTCGGCGGTGTGACGGCTGGCCACGGTGCAATGGGGGTGATGGCCGTCCAGGTACCGGTGTCGATCAGTGGCATGGACGTCGCGCCCGGCGAGCTCATCCACATGGACGAGAACGGCGCGGTGAAGTTTCCGGCCGACAGACTCGAGCAGGTACTGACCAACGCCCGCGCGATGCTCGACAAAGAGGCCAAGCTGCTCGCCAGGCTACGTCAGGCGAAGACGGCCGACGAGGTGCGTGCCGCTTCAACCGGCGGCACGTACTCGGAGAAGCGGAGCTAACCCGCCCGGCGACGTTGCTCCGCAAGCAGTCCGCCAGGACAACGAAGCCGATGCTGACCGTGACGATGACGTAGTCGGGGGAGGATTCGCGGTGGCGACCGTGTGAGGTGGACATGGAGCCGGCGTTTCAAACGCGCGCGGCCAATGGCGATCGAGCATCTTGCGTAGGCAACCGAGTATCCTGGCTGGACCGTGACGGGACAAGGTTCCATCGCCGAACGGTTTCGGCTCGATGGACGAGTTGCACTCATTACCGGAGCCGGCGGCGCATTCGGGCGCGCAATTGCGCTCGGCTTCGCGGAAGTGGGCGCGCGTGTGTTCTTGACGGATCTGGACAGCGAGCGACTCGAAGAATCGGCCGCGCTCGTGCGCGCCGCGGGTGGTACGTGCGCGACGAAGACGGGCGACTCCGGGTCGAGTGCCGATGTGGATGCGGTGCTGTCCGAGCTCGACGCCGCGTTTGGGCGCATCGACATCCTGATCAACAACGCCGGCCGCAATCCGATGCAAGGTCGCCCTGAGGTCTTCCCGCTCGAGATCTGGGAGGACGTGCTGCGCACGAATCTGACCGGCTATTTCCTGTTCGCGCGCGGCGCGGGTAAGCGCATGATCGACCAGGGCAGGCGCGGCGCGATCGTCAATGTCAGCTCGATTGCCGGGGCATCATCGCTCGGGCGCGGCAATCTCGCCTATGGCGCCAGCAAGAGTGGCGTCAATCAGCTCACGCGCGAGCTTGCAGTCGAGTGGGCGCATCATGGCATCCGCGTCAACGCCATCCAACCCTGTCAGTTTCTCAACGCGGGCTGGCGCGGGATGATTGCCGATCCGAAGCGCGCCGGACTGGTGCAGCACGTGCTGGCCGGCATTCCGCTAGGTCGGATGGGCGAGCCGCACGAAATCGTCGGGCCGGTCCTGTTTCTGGCTTCGGATGCCGCGTCAATGGTGACGGGTGTGCTGCTGCCAGTCGACGGCGGCAATCTGGCACTGAATCCGACTGGCACGCTGCCGGACGCGGAGGGCATCTAAGTATGGCTACATGGACCTGGGACCAGGCTCTGAGCGGAGTGATTCCGCCGATGATCTCGCCGCTCACCGCGCAGAGTACGGTGGATGTGCTTGCAGTCGGACGGGTCGCCGATCACATTCTGGGTGGTGGCTGTTCGGGCCTGTTCGTGCTCGGCGGTGTTGGACAGGGTCCGTGGCTCAGCACCGCGCAGCGCGCTGGCATCGTGCGCGCCAGCGTCGACGCGGCGGCTGGCCGAGCGCCGGTGCTGGTCGGCTGCATGCTGCCGGGAACCGCGCCGGTGCGCGATGCGGCCCGCGCGGCGGCGGATGCGGGTGCAGACGGCCTGGTCGTCGGTTCGCCGTATTACTTCGGCGTCGACGCCGCGAGTCAGCAGCGGCATGTGGAAGCGGTGCTCCACGCCACGTCGTTACCGGTGTTGCTCTACAACATCCCGCAATGCACGCACACGCCGCTGGCGCGCGAGGCGGTCGAAGCCCTGGCATCGGAGCCGCGAGTGCTGGGTATCAAAGACTCGTGGGGCGAGCTGCCCTACTTCCAGTCGTTGCTGACGCTGAAATTGCGCCGGCCGACGTTTCGCGTACTGCAGGGCCACGAGCACGCCGCGATGGCTTCGCTTCTGCTCGGCGCGGACGGGCTGATCCCAGGGCTGGGCAATATCGCGCCGCGGGTATGCGTGGACCTGGTCAACGCGGCCAAAGCCCACGACGTGGCAACCTGTCAGCGTCTGCACGCCGATGTCATGAGTCTGACCGAAATCTATTCGGTCGGGCTGGTCGGGACGTATGCGGCGTGCTCCATGTTGGGACTGAGTGAGAACGTAACAGTCGAGCCGTGGGTGCCTCTTAGCGGCGACACGCTGCGGACTGTTGAGGCGGTGCTCCAACGGCACGGGCTGGTGAGGCAGCCGGTCGCCGTCTAGCCTTTTGCCGGCGCCCGGTCGTCGCGACACAACGGATTGTCAACAGGATTTCGACCAGCCAACGCGAGACGCGTGAAATTTACCTTTACGAACACAGCAAATCGGCCGTATGCTGCATTGGCGAGGCAGCAGTTGTCGACATTCCAAGAGTCCAACGGGGACGCCAGGCTCGCCGACTCGATCCGCGGACGGTTGCGGGAAGCCATTCTCGGTGGTGAGGTGGCGCCTGGCGAACACCTGCGTGAAGTAGAGATCGCGGCACGTTACGACGTGAGCCGTGGCCCGGTACGTGAGGCGCTGCTGCAGCTCGAACGCGAGGGCCTGGTCATCTTGCGCCGCAACCGGGGCGCCGTCGTCGCCCGGCTCTCCCGCCAGGACCTCGACGAGGTCTACAGCCTACGGCTGGCCCTCGAGCGGTTGGCCGTGATCGAGGCGGTCCGTCGCGGCACCGAGTCCGATTTCGCCATCCTGGACGACATCCTGCACGAGTTTCGCGGCACCGACTCGAGTCAGCCACTGACTGAACAAGAGGCAGCCGACCAGGACGTGCGGTTCCACGATGCCATCTACCGCGCCGCCCACCATGAGCGGCTGTACGTCGCCTGGAGCAGCATTCGGTCGCAGGTGTACGTGCTGCTTCTGGCGCGCAACGTGGCCGGCCCGGACTTTCGCGAAGACACCTATTTCGGCCATCTCGAGCTGGCCTACCTGATTCGCGCACGCAATGAGGAGCGGGTCGTCAAGGCGATCGAAAACCACCTGGCAGCGAGTTACGCGCGCGTTCTGGCCAGTTATTCTGAGGCGCGGGCCGAACAGGCTGATGGCGCCCCAGCCCAGCTGCTCGCCCGCGCAACCTGAGCCCGCTACACGGGCCGGTCCGACTTGTGCGTCTCTCACGAACATGCATCGAATGGTGCTGGCCATCGTCGTGCTCGGCGTACTCGAGCTGGCGTCGTTTGGAACCGTGCTGGCGATCGCCCACGCACTCCCGCAGGCAGACGCGGTGAGTCGCAGCCCGGCCGAAACGCGCACGGAATGCGTGCCGTACTGGATGGTCCCGACCAACATTCCCTGCCCACCCCGGTAACCAGGGCGCGATTTGCGATAACGTCGCAGGCTTATGCAGCTTGTGAGTTATCGCGCTGGCGATGCGACACGCATCGGCGTTATGAACGGCCAATCGATCGTCGATCTGGCCCGAGCCGCCCAGGCCTCCGGCAAGGACCTACCCACCGACATGGGCGCCTTCATCGCCCTGGGTGACGCCGGCCTCGAAGCAGCCGAACGCCTGATCGGCACCGGCGATGGCGTCGTTTCGGGCCCGGTGCGGCTCGCGCCACCCGTCCAACTGCGTAAGAACGTCATCTGTATCGGGCGCAACTACAAGGCGCACATCGAAGAGGGCTTCCGGGCACGCGGCGAGGAGCCGGTCTATCCCGAGTACCTGGAAGTCTTCAGCAAGCCGCCGACGACTCTCTTGGGCCATGAAGAGGACATTCGCCTGGATCGGAAGTTCACGCAACAGCTCGACTATGAGGTCGAGTTCGGCCTGGTGATTGGTCGGGCTGGGCGGCGCATTCCTGCCGCGCGTGCGTTGGAGCACATCTACGGCTACACGATTGGCAATGACATCTCGGCGCGCGAAGTGCAGCGCAATCATGGTCAGTGGTTCCTGGGCAAGGCGATGGACACGGGCTGTCCGCTTGGCCCGTGGATCGTGCCTAAACGGTTTCTTGCTTCACCTCAGAACACACGGCTCATGACGCGGGTGAACGGCGAGGTGCGCCAGGATTCGAACACAGCGGACATGCTGTACGACATCGGGCGGATCATCGAGGTCGTCTCGGGCGGCATGACGCTCGAGCCTG
>DASXRR010000344.1:0-10628 GCA_036506475.1 Chloroflexota bacterium | reverse complement strand
CCGGCTGCGAGCTGACCTTCGCCGACCTGGGCATGGGCGTCGAGCCCGGCTCCGGTCTACTCGCCTGCCAGCGAACGTTCCTGCGCTCAGCGGTGCGCGAGCCGGTCGGGGTCGCCGCCTAGCGCTTTCAAATACTGGTGCATCGCCGAGTCTTTGAAGTTGTGCTCGGCCCAGCCCAGTGGTGTGCCGTGGTGAATCTCATCGCGGCGGGAGAGATCGGCGCCGTGCGCGACCAGCCAGCGCGCGGTGTCGACTCGACCGCTCATCACGGCGAAGTGGAGCCCGGTCAACCCAAGATGGGCGGCACCACTGACGTCGGCCCCGCGCTCGAGCAGCCACGCCATCACTTCGACGCGGCCGCTGAACGCCGCTAGCGCAAAGGCTCCGTCGAGTGCGTCTTGCGGCTCGTCACGCGGTGGCGGGGCGGGCGGCCAGCCGATATCGGCCAGGTTCGGGCGGAGGCGAAGCGCCTCGGGCCTGAGCGCGCCGTTCGAATCGAACCACCTGGCCAGCCGGTCGAGTCGACCACTGCCGGCCGCGACATACAGGGCGTCAGGCACAACCTCGACTGCCGCCAGGAGGTCGCCCGCCTCGCGAGAGCCGTGATAGATCGCGGTCTGTAGCGGCGTCACGCCCCAGATCTCGTATCACGTGGATTCGCGCCCGCGTCGAGCAGCATGCGCACGAGCTCAGCACGGTTGAAGCACGCCGCCAGGTTCAACGGCGTGTTGAGCTCGCTGCCGCGCTCGATCAGCAGCTCGACCATGCGTCGATCGACGCCGAGCTCGATGCCCAGGTGCTGGCCAAAGACATCCGGCTGGGCGATCGCCTCGAGCATAGTCGCGGCCGCGCCCTTGTACTGCGTTCGAGCGAGGTCAGGGTCGGCGTCGAGCAGGCGCCCCAAGCCGTCGACGTCGCCTGCACGGATCAGCTCGAAGGCTTCGGCCAGGCGCGGGACTTGGGCGCGCACGCGTCGAATCGCCTCTGACGTGGACGCTTCCTCAACCAGCTGCTGCGCGCGCTGCGCGTACGTGGATAACGGTGCGCGGCCAATGCGCCCAACGGGCGGCTCCGGCGACCTGGTCTCGAGCCAATGCTTGAAGTCGGCCCACCTGGCGAAGCCGTGTTCGATGGCGATGACGTGCTGCGTGTCGCTGAGCCTGACCGGTGAGCGAACGCATACGACGTCGTTGACGCGTTCGCACGCCGACGCGTCAGCGGCGTGATAGGCGCGCAGCAGCTCACGCGCGCGCTTGCGATACCACTCGACGTCGAGCCGTTCAGGCAGCTCGTGATGCATGACGGACCCTCCTGCAGGTAAGCCCGATGCCCGCTTCCTCGGGTGGGAGGATTCGTCTCTGACGCCCTTGCCGGGTCATGCGTTGCGAGGTGGGAAGATCCCTTTCGGCGGGCCCGTGGTGCCTCTCGCGCACCGACCCGGCTACCCTATCTGGCTGGGGCGGAGGCGTCAAATGAGCAGCGAATCGATCACTCGGCGCACATTCATCCGTTTGACGGGCGCGGTGGCCGGCACGGCGCTGCTACTGGACGCCTGCGCGCCGCCGGCTCCGCCAGCGTCAGCCCCGACATCGCCAGGCTCGACGCCCCCGCCCACCGCGGCCGGCGTCAAACTGCCGACGTACGTCGCGTTCAACGGACCAAAACCTGATTTCGAAGGCAGCGCCGACGGCGTCATTCCGGCCGCCTACCTGAACTATCCGCGCAATCCGACGAAGTCCGTCGCCCAGCCATTCGGCAAGGGCGGCGAGGTGTCGGCGCTCATGTACACCACCCAGGCCGTGCCGACCGCGGCCGAGCAGAATCCAGCGTGGCAGCAAGTCAACAAGGAGCTGGGGGTGAGCATGAAGTTCCCCATCATCCAGCTCGCCGACTACACCGCCAAGCTGAACACGACCATCGCCGGCGGCCAGCTGCCCGATCTGCTCAGCCTGGGCACGAACAATGGCAGCGGCATCCTCAACTTGCCAGCCTTCCTCGAGAGCCAGTGCGCGGACCTTACCTCGTTCGTGTCGGGTGACGCCGTCAAGGAGTTCCCGAATCTGGCCAATCTGCCGCCGTTCGCGTGGCGCAACGCCGTCTTCAACAACAAGATCTTCGCGGTGCCCGTGGTGCGCACCAACATCAGCGCCGCGATCATGTTCGCCAAAGGCCGGGTGCTGCAGAGCGTCGGTGGCGCCCCGTTCACGAACAAAGACGACTTCCTGGCCAAGATGAAGCAGCTGACCGGCGGGGGCACCCAATGGGGCCTCGGGGCGACCGTCGTCGGCGCACCGACCAACGGCATTCCGGGCATGGCGACGTACTTCCTCGAGTCGTTCGGCGCACCCAATCAATGGCGCGAAACCAGCGGCAAGCTAACCAAGGACTGGGAAACCGAGGAATTCAAAGCCGGGATCGCCTTCGTTCGCAGCCTGTGGGAAGCAGGGGTGATGCACCCCGATACGCCGACGGCGACGGTGAATCAGGCGGCCCAGAACTTCTACGCGGGCAAGACTGTCCTGTGGTCGAACGGGTTCACGATCGGCGACGTGGCGTGGAACCGGGCGCACGCGATGGATCCCAATTTCGGCATGCGCGGACTTGTCCCGTTCAGCGCCGACGGCACCCTTCGACAAGCTCAGGGTGAGCGGAGGCCCGTCCACCACCTGGGCGCCGGCGCGGCGCTGCTGACGGTGGTCAAGAAAGCCAGCGCCGACCGCATCAAGGAGATGCTGGGCATCCTCAACTACCTGTCGGCGCCGTTCGGAACGGCCGAGTTCTTGCTGATCTGGTACGGCATTCAAGGCGTCGAGTACGAGCCGGATGCCAACGGCAACCCGCAAGTTACTGAGAAGGGCCAGCCCGACCTGTTCATTCCGTGGCCCAACCTCGGGTCGCCCGCGAGTGTGCTGTACAACGCCCGCTCGCCCGAGTACGCGCGCACCATGCACCCCGATGCCTCGGCGATCCAGTCGCTGGGCATCCAGAATCCCGTGGTCGGCCTGTATTCGAAGACGAACGCCGACCGCGCATCGGCACTCAATCAGAAAATGGGCGACGGCCTGCTCGACATCATCTTTGGTCGATCCGAGCTGAGCAGTTTCGATCAACTCGTCAAAGACTGGCGTAGCGCGGGCGGAGACCAGATTCGGTCCGAGTTCGAGCAGGCGCTGCAGGCCGGGAGGTAAGGGCGAGATGCTTTCCAGAGAAGAAAATGAGCTGATCACGCGAGTCGGTCCGGGCACGCTGATGGGCGGCCTGATGCGCCAGTACTGGCTACCAGCGCTACTGTCGTCTGAGCTGCCGACAGCCGATAGCGATCCGGTGCGCGTGCTGCTGCTGGGCGAAAAGCTGATCGCCTTCCGCGACACCAACGGCCAGATCGGGCTGCTGGATCAGCACTGCCCGCACCGTGGCGCGTCGCTGTACCTTGGGCGCAACGAGGAGTCCGGCCTGCGGTGCGTCTACCACGGCTGGAAGTTCGACACCTCGGGCCAGTGCATCGACATGCCCAACCCACGCTCCGCTGCGCTGCGCGGGGCACGTGAGCCTGCAGAGTCCGACTTCCGGACCAAGGTCAAGGCGACGGCCTACCCGACGCACAAACGCAACGGCGTGGTCTGGGCGTACCTGGGCCCGCGCGCGACACCGCCGCCGCTGCGGTCGCTCGAGGGCAACATGCTGCCCGAGGGCACCTGGAGCGCCACGGCCGTGCAGCGCGAATGCAACTGGCTGCAAGCGCTCGAAGGTGACATCGACACCAGCCACTTCAGCTTCCTGCACGCCGGTTCGCTGCAGGCCAGCAACCAGCCCGAAGGCACGTTCTCGTATTACATGCTCAGCGACCGCTCGCCGCGCTATTCGCTGCTCGACACCGATTACGGCACGATGTACGGCGCCTACCGCGACGCCGACGACGATCGGCGCTACTGGCGTATCGCCCAGTTCCTGTTCCCGTGCTACACGATGCCGCCGCAGGGCGTGCTCGGCCACAAAGTGACGGTGCGTGCGTGGGTGCCGATGGACGACGAGCACACCATGTTCTTCATGATGGGCCCGGCCTTTCGCCGTCCACCGAGCAGCTCGAACGGCGCGCCCGGTGCCTCAACTGGGCCGAGCCCGGGCCCTATGGGGCGCTTTCTGCCCCAAACGTCGGATTGGTTCGGACGCTTTCGGCTCAGCGCGAATGGCAGCAATGACTACCAGATCGACCGGGCCAAGCAGCGCCGCAACAGCGAGCCCGAGGATTTCACCGGTATCACCGGCATTCACTTGCAGGACCAGGCGATCACCGAGAGCATGGGCGAGATCTACGACCGGACCAAGGAACACCTCGGCTCGAGCGACACGATGGTCATTCGCGTCCGCCGTCGCCTGCTTGCCGCGGCACGCGCATTGGCCGATTCGGGCGAAGTGCCACCTGCCGTGGATACGCCCGACGTCTACGGTGCGCGCGCCGGAGGCGTGTTCCTGCCCAAGGACGCCGACTGGCTCACCGAAACGGAAGACCTGCGACGTGGTTTCGTGCACCACCCCGGCCTGGATCTGAGTGTGACGGGACCGCTTGTCTGAGCGCTTGTCGGGCGTCGTAAGCGCCCCTGCGCCTGACGCCGCCAGTGCCCACACGCGGGCGGCGATGCACCAGACCTACCTCTCGGACGTCATCAGCCGCCGCGAGCTGGCGCTGACCCTCGGCGGGCTCATGCTGAGCCTGTTCCTCGCCTCGCTGAACCAATCGATCGTCAATACCGCGATCCCACGCATCGTCTCCGAGCTGCACGGCTTCGAGATCTACGCCTGGGTTACGACGTCGTACATGCTGACCAATACCGCCGTCGTGCCCGTCATCGGTAAGGTCGGCGACATCTTCGGCCGCAAACCGATCCTCGTCGGCGGCACGCTGTACTTTCTGATCACGACTGCCCTGTGCGGGTTCGCCCAGGACATGACCCAGCTGATCGTGCTGCGCGGGTTGCAGGGCATAGGCGGCGGCGTCATCACCGCGACTGCGTTCGCGACCATCGCCGAGCTCCTGCCGCCTGCCCAACGCGCGCGCATGAGCGGCCTGTTCACGGGTGTCTTCAGCCTGTCGACGGTGCTTGGACCACTGCTCGGTGGCTACCTGACCGACAACTTCTCGTGGCGCGGCGTGTTCTACGCCAGCTTGCCGTTCGGGATCATCGGTTTGGCCGTGGTCTGGCGAGCCTTTCCCGACGTGCGCCGACCGCGTAAGCGCCTACCCATCGACTTCGCTGGCGCGCTGACGATCATGATCGCCACGGTTCTGCTGCTGCTCGGGCTGAGTTTTGGCGGACGTCAGTTCGCGTGGACCTCGGCGCCGATTCTCGGACTATTCGCGGCCACCGGCCTGACGCTGGCCTTGTTCCTGTGGCTCGAGTCGCGTGCCACGGACCCGGTCGTGCCGCTGGCGATGTTCAAGAACAACATCGTGGCCATCTCGGTCTTCGGCGCCGGCGCACAGTCGATCGGCGTGTTCGGCGCGTCGCTGTTCATCCCGCTCTTCGTGCAAGGGGTGGTTGGCACCAGCGCCACGATCAGTGGCAGCGTCATGGCGCCGATGATGCTGACGATGCTCGTCTCGAGCATCTTCGGCGGCCAGCTGATCGCCCGCTCCGGACGCTGCAAGCCACTGCTGCTGATCGGACTCGCCACGTGCGCGGCGGGCATGATCCTGCTGAGCACGCTGGGAGCTGACGCCCAGTACACGGTCATCGTGCTGTACATGATCGTGATCGGCCTGGGCAGCGGTCTGACCGGCCCGACGCTGACCATTGCCGCTCAGAACGCCAGCAAACCCGGCGAGCTGGGCGTCGTGACGGCGCTCCTGCAACTGGCACGTTCGATGGGCAACACGCTCGGAACGGCCGTGTTCGGCACCGTGCTCACGCTGCGCTTCCTGCCCGAGATGCACGCCTCCGTACCGACCGAGCTCACCGCGCGCCTCGACGCGGCCGGCCTGGACAGCATTCGCGACCCGCAAGCGCTGTTGAATCCCGCGGCCGCGACCGCGCTGCGCGCCAGCCTCGGCCAGGCGTTCCCTGATGTGCCCGGCGCGGTGGATGTGGTATTTCTGGCCATTCGCACCGGCCTGGCGGGCTCGCTGCACTGGGTGTTCCTGGGCGCCGCCCTGGTCCTCGCGAGTGCCCTGCTGGCCTCGTTGTTCATGCACGAGATTCCACTGCGCGGACGCGGCAGCCCGTCCTCCGGCGACCGCCGGCCAGCTGACGAAGCTCAGTCGCCGGGCGAGGCTGAACCGCGCCTCGTCGCCAAACCTGCCTGAAGGAGTCGGCTCACATGGATCTCGGCCTGACTGGCAAAGTCGCTCTGGTTACTGGAGGTAGCGAAGGCATCGGCCGCGCCACGGCCCATTCGCTGGGCCGCGAGGGCGCGCGTGTCGTGGTTTGTGGTCGGCGCGCCGAGGTGCTCGAGCGCGCCGCGGCCGACGTCGCCGAAGACACCGGCGCGCAGATCCTGGCCGTCCCGGCCGACGTCAGCAAGTCCGACGATGTCGCCCGCCTGGTCCAGACCACGGTCGAGCGCTTCGGACGGCTCGATATTCTCGTCAACAATGCCGGCCGCTCACGTGCGTTGCGCTTCGAAGAGACCGACGACGACGTGTGGCAGGAAGATCTGGACTTGAAGCTGTTCGCGGCGCTACGTTCGATTCGCCTGGCGCTGCCACATCTGCGCGCCGCCGGCGGCGGCAGCATCGTCAATATATTGAACCTCGGCGCCAAGGCGCCCGGGCCACGCTCGATGCCGACCTCGGTCAGTCGCGCGGCCGGTCTGGCGATGACCAAGGCGCTGTCGAAGGAGCTCGCGCCCGACAACATCCGCGTCAACGGCATCATGATCGGGCTGATCAAGAGCGGCCAGCACGAGCGCACCTGGCAGCGCCAGGGCGGCGCAGGCTCGATGGACGAGTTCTACGTCCGCCAGGCTCAATCGGCCGGGATTCCGCTGGGCCGTGTCGGCGAGGCGAGCGACGTGGGCGACCTGATCGCCTTCCTGTGCTCGAGCCGCGGCAGCTACATCTCAGGTGTCGCGATCAACATGGACGGCGGCCTGTCGGCGGTGGTGTGAGCGCGATGTTCCATAGAGCACCATCGACCCGGCCAGGAGGCTGAGCGAGAACACCGCGCTTGCCAACAACGCCAGTGGAATGCCATACGGTTCGGCCACCGCGCCCACCGACAGTGGCGCCAGCGCACCAGCAGCCTGGTTCATGCTCATGCGCATTCCAAGCGCCAGCCCGCGTTGATCCGGCGGCACCTCGGAGCTGACGCTGGCCATCAGCAGCGGCAAACTCACGCCCACGCCAGTGCCGATGAGCAGCGCCGGCACGTAGACCGCGGGCACGAACGCCAGGGCTGGCGATGCGGCCGTGCCGATCGCACCGAGCCCGAGCGCAATCGCCGTCGCCACCTCATTGCTCGTCTTGCGCGCGGCCCAGCTCGCGCCGAGCGACGTGAACGTGCCCACGACCGAGTTGGCCGCCAGCACGCTCGAGATGAGCGTGTTGTCGAACCCGAGCTCGCGCAAGTAAATCGGCATGAACGGCCGCCAGCCTGAGCCATTCCACAGACGCACGAACGTCAGCAACAGCACCACCTGCATCCCGCGCTGACGGCACAACTGCAGTGCGCGTCCAAAGCCGCCCCCGCGGCCGCGCTGCCGGCTCGTTCTGGCCACGCGGATCTCGGGCAAGATCATGCCGATCACCGTATACACCAGGGTGACCGCGCCCATGACCAGGAAACTCCACTGATAGCCGACCAGGTTCGCCACCTGGCCGATCGCCAGCGGCGCGACCACCGTCCCGGCGTTGGTCGCGAAGCTCAGTCGACCCATATGTGTGGCGCGCTCAGCGGGTGTGCCCAGGTTGGCCACGTATGTCTGCGACGCGACCCAGGCCGTGCTGCGTGCAAAGCCCATCACCAGCTGGATCGGCAGCATCAGCCAGTAATCGACCACCGGCACCATCAAGAACGCCGCGAGCGCGGCCACGATCGTGCCGCCGATATACGTGCGCCGTGCCCCGAGCCGATCCGCCAGCTCGCCCGACCAGACCGACAGCAACGCGGGCACAATCGCGCCGGCGCCCACGATCAGGCCGATCTGATCGAGTGGTGCGGCCAGCTCGCGTGCCCGCAACGGCACGAGGAACGCCGACATCTGCTGGAAGCCGAAGCCGAACGACCCCGACAGGTAGACCAGACCAAGCTGCGTTCGATTCAGGTGCGCGCTGGGCCGCTCGGCGTCGTGTGCGACGCGCTCGTCGCTCACCCTGGCTCGAACGCGAACGTGAGATCGGTGCCGGGCAGCCGACTGGGCGTACACACCCAGCTGGCCGCGCGCGGGCAGTACTGCTGGAAGTACGGGCTGGACTGCGCCTGAGCCGCCAGGTCGGGTGGCAGCTCGCGATTGAGCAGCACGGTCTTGAGATAGTCGGCCAGCAGGATGCTGTCGGTGCCCCGCCCGGCGCGGTAATGCATGATGCCGCGCTGGAAGCGCTGATAGATGAAGCTGGCATTGTTCGGATCACGCTTCAGACGCGAGATTGGCGCGCCCCATACGCTCAGGCCGCCGCGCGCTTCGAAGGTGGCGTGGAACTGGACCGGCTGGTCATCGAACTCGTCCGGCACGGCATCGTCGACGAAGGCGCGCATCGCTTCGTCATACCCGACTGTCCCAACAGATGGGGTCACTCGTTTGAGGTCGTCATCGGGCGCCGGGAAAGTGCTGCCGTTGACGCTGGTGTACGGAAAGATGTCGGGGTCGAGCAGGTTCAGCAGCGCCGGCGGCGAGCCTGGGCAAGATTGCACGATCAGGCGCTGGAACATCTGCACCGGACAGCCCAGGAACGTAAATGTGCGTGAGACGGGGTAGCCGAACGTCTCGATTCCACCCTGGTTCTCGAAGAAGGCCTGAACCTGGTCCTCGATGCGGTAGCCGGTTTGGGCGAAGTACTGCCCATCGTGCGCCAGTGCCGGGGCCGCCGCGGCGGTCGTTGAGGGAGTGCTGATTAGCGCCTGACACGCCGCCGACGGACCCGCGGCGCTGTTGCGCTGCTCGGCGAGGGCAGCGGCCGCGGCCCAGGCGTCCCACAGCGCCGTCTCGTCCGACGCGCCGGTGATGCCGCGCGCACTGTCCATGTCTGGGCCCGCATTCGGACCCGGCGCCGGCGACGCCCAGGGTGCCAACCCGTCGACCAGCCCGGACTCCAGCAGTCCGGCCGCCGACGGCAGGCGCGCGACGAGCTGCCCATCGATAGCTCGCCACGGTCGCGCCAGGCCCGCGCGCACCGCCGCGGCGCGATCGCCGCCGAAGCGCTGCTCGATCTCTTGCGTTGTGCCCAGCGTGAACCCGTATTCGGTCATCGCCGTGGCCACGCCTCGCGCCTTGGCCAGCGCCGCGTCATCCAGCGCGTACGGGTTGAAGTCGTACTCGGTCAGGCCGAGCACGTTCCAGCAGTACGTCCCGCACGCGTCGATCAGCCGCGCGTGCCGCTCGCGGTAGCCGCCCAGCAGCGCCGCGTCCGAGGTCAGCTGGCCATTCGGGCGGTACTCCCAGTCGACCAGCTCGGCAATGTACTGCGTCCCGGTAAAGACCAGGTGATTGGTGTCCAGAGCGCGGATCGTATCGACCGTGTCGCGTGTGAAGGCCAGGTACCAGGCGTAGGCATCATCACTGCTGATGCCGTTGCGTGGACTGCCGCGCGCCTTGAGCTCATTGCCCAGCTGCCAACCGAGCAGGGCCGGACTGCCCGCCGAACCGCTCACCAGCGTCTGCACCCACGGCTTGTAGAAGACCTCGTAGTTGGGCATGCCACTCAGCCGCCCGAAACCGTGCTCCTGGTCGAAGTCGAAGCTGCGCACCCCAGCCCGGTACCACGGCGCCGGCAGCACCGCGGCACTCTTGAACACGGGATGATCGAACGCCTGCCGATCGCCCGGGACACCCGGTGCGTAGTAGTCGGTCAGCGCCACCAGGACATAGATCGCCTCGTCGGGCCGGGTGCGCGCGTTGAACGCCTCGACCCTGGCCAGCAGCGCGCGTAGTCGCGTCGAGGCGCTCTCGGCCGAGCTGGGCGCCTGGTCCGCGCCGAGCGCGTGCCCCGAAGCGACCACGCGAAACCAGCGCAGCTGGTGCTGGCGCAGCCACTCCAGGTCGCCCTCCAGCCCATCACGGTAGGCCAGATTGGGCACGTTGCCACCGATCGACTCGAGCGGCACGCAGCGCGGGTCGAACAGCCGGCCGCCTACGACCGACACGTAGCCAGGTGCGCGCCAGTCATGCGTGGCCGGCTGCGCGGCAGCCGCTGGCCTAGCACTCGCCGGGCTGAGCGTGGCCAGCAGGAGGATGGCCACGCCAGCCCGGGCGAGCAGCCCCGGAAACAGCGCGGGCGGGCGTCGGGTGCACTCCACGTCCGCACATCATCGCGTGCGCCGCCCTGAGCGGGCTATTGCGTTATGGCGTTGTTCAGGTGCCGCCCTGGGACTGAAAAGCTTCTACTCTGCGCCGCTGCTCCTCCTCACTCACATCTTCGACGTGGCTGGCTACACCCCAGCTGTGGCCAAACGGATCGGTCAGCTTGCCGTAGCGAT
>DASXRR010000343.1:0-3782 GCA_036506475.1 Chloroflexota bacterium | reverse complement strand
CTGCTGTCGCCGCAAAACGACGCCCTGATCCTGCCCGTTGTCGCCGCAAAACGAGGCCCTGATCCTGCCCCCGTTGTCGCCGCAAACTACGCCCTGACACCCGTCCTGCTGTCGCCGCAAAACGACGCGTGACACCCGTCCTGCTGTCGCCGCACGAGCCACCCCGTGACCCGTCGCCCGCGCACCCGCCCCCGCCTGGGCCCACCACCCCCGCCGCCGCCCGCAGCGTAGCGCACGTACCGTCACGCGAACCGTCACGGGATCGGCTGCAACCGTCATCGCGACGTCACAATTCCAACCTTCCGCCCAGATTGGCCCTTTTGCTTCGGCCAGCGGGCCGCTGCGTCCGCGGCTACAGCGCGAATAGCTCGCGCAGCTCCGTGGGCACGACCTCTTCGACCTGGGCGTAACTGCACTCGCCTGGCGGCTTGTCGGACCGCCAGCGCAGGAAGGTCGCGCCATGTCGGAAGCGGTCGCCCTGCAGGTGATCGAAGGCGACCTCGCACACCAGCTCGGGTCGCAGTGGCTCCCACGACACGTCTTTGCCGCTGGTCCAACGGTTCGGCTCGCCCGGCGTGCGGCCCTGACCGAACCCGCTCACGCCTCGATATGGCTCCAGGAAGCCGACCAATGTCCGCCGCTCGGCCGTCTTGAAGCTGGACGTGCCGCCCACATAGTGCAGCACTCCGCTCGAGTCGTACAGACCGAGCAACAGGGAGCCAATGGCTTCGCCAGGCACGTCCTTGTACCAGCGGAAACCACTGACGACGCAGTCCACGGTGCGCTGGTGCTTGACCTTGAGCATCACGCGCGCGCCGGGCTGGTACACCTCATCGCCGCGCTTGGCAATCACACCATCGAGCCCAGCGCCCTCGAAGCGCTCGAACCAATCGCGCGCCTGCACCGGGTCAGCCGACGACGGCGTCACGTGCAGCGGATCCTTCGGCCGCGCCAGCAGCTGCTCCAGGCGCGCCCGCCGTTCATCCTGTGGCACCGGCATCAGGTCGGTATCGCCCGTAGCCAGCAAGTCGAACGCCACGAACTCGGCCGGCGTCTCCTTCGACAACAGCTCGATGCGCGACGCCGCGGGATGGATCCGCGCCCCGAGCGCCCCGAAATCCAGCCCGCGCTCGCCAGCAATCACGACCTCACCATCCAGGACACACGGACCAGGCAGCGCTGCACGCAGGCCAGCCTCGAGCTCCGGAAAGTAGCGCCCGAGCGGCTTGAGGTCGCGGCTCTGGATCAGCAGCTCCGAGCCATCCCAGAACACGATGGCCCGGAAGCCGTCCCATTTCGGCTCATACAGCCAGCCCTCGCCCGACGGCAGCTCGCGCGCCAGCTCGGCCAGCATCGGCGCAATTGGCGGCTGGATGGGCAGCTTCATGCGCTCAGCCACAACTCGGCCAGACCTCCCCAGCCGCGCCGCAGTGGGCAACAGCATTTACGTACCTCATCGCTTGATCCCGGTTCGGCCACAATTCGGCGTTACCTCCATGGTCCCCGGTCGGCGGCAATTCGGCGTTACCTCTTTCGTCCCCGTTCGGTCGCAATTCGGCCATACGGCCTTCCTCCATGGAGGCTGCAGTGCGGAGGGTCTCGGGTTGCTGGCCGGCTGCCGCGTCCCGCCCAGCAGCGAGCATTCGCCCGCCAGCCAGCGCGGCGCACCCTGCATCGCCCGGGCAAGGAGCCGTCACGGCTGAGCCGGCGGCATGAAGAACTCGTAGCGCGCTGGATCGGCGTAGCCCTCGATCCACTCCGTGGTCACGCCCTGACCCGAGAGCGCGGCCTGCACGATGCGCTTGTTGAACGCGCTCACCAGCTCCGAGTCCATGTACTCGTCGACCGGCATCCACAAGCATTCCTCGAGCTCTTCGGTCTGCATGGTCAGCTCCTCGCTCAACGGCGCTAGCCGACAGACGAAGTAGATGTCCGACTTGCCGTAGCGGTAGCCATGCCAGTGCCGGAAGCACACCAGCGATTCGAAACGGGTCTGGATGCCTGTCTCCTCGAGCACCTCGCGGATCACGCCATCGACGAGGTGCTCGCCGGCCTGCAGCGCCCCGCCCGGCAGCTTGTAGTAGGGCTGCTTGGTGCGTCGGTGCCGCTCGCACACGACGAGCAGCTCGTTGCGATCGTTCAATACCACGCCGCCGGCGCCGACGTAGTGCGTAGCGTGGCCCGGGATGAACGCGCCTTCGACCAGCCGGCAGGTCATCATCAGGTGATCGTCGCCACTGTGGTGGAAGATGAACCCGGCCTCGACGGCAATTGGAATGCACGCCGAGCGGCCAATTGGCACGTCGAGCCACACCAGTCGGGCGCCGTCCGACCGCCAGTGCGCCAGCGACGTGTCGAGCGCTTCCTTGAACGCGTCCGCATCCTCGGGCAGCGTCTCGGACTCGACGATGATGCCGCCGAACTGATCGGGCGCGAAAGGCAGGATGTTCATCAGTAGAACGCCAGGGTCTCGACGCCAACGCCCGCGGCGAACGTGTCGGTCACGCGGCCAGCCTCCAGGTCGATAACGGTAATCCGACCCGCCCCGTGGTTGCCAATCAGCGCCGTCCGGCCGTCAGGCGCAAAGCCGACGCCCATCGGCCCATCGGCTACCTGGAGCGCCACCTGGTTCTCCAGCTGGGCATCGAAGAGCGTGACCAGCGGCGCCTCGAAGCTGGTCACCACCGTGTACTGCCCGTTCGGACTACAGCGCACCCGCTGCGCCGGCTCGCTATGACCTTGCAGCGCTATACGTGTGACCGGCGTGTCGCTAGCGGTGTCCAGCACCGTCAGTACTGGCTCGCGCTCCGCCACGACCAGGACCGCTTTCCCGTCGGCGGTGCAGCAAATCCCCGCCGAGCCGCCCGGCAGCTCGATCGTCCGCTGTAGGCATCGCTTGCTGACGTCGAGCACCGAGATCCACGGGTACTGCTCGTTCTCCACGTACAGCCGAGTACCGTCGGGCAGCATGACAATCTGGTGCGGCCCGTCCGAGCCGGCCTCAATCGCGCCGACGAGCACGTCGTCCTCAATGACCACCACGACCGCTGACTGATCGCAGCTCGCGTACAGCAGCCCGTCGTGGCCCAGCATCAGTCCGTGCGGTGCCAGGTACGGCGCCACGTCAATCGTGCCGCATATCGCCTTGCTGGCTACGTCCAGGACCATGATGCTGTGGTCGGGCCGCGGGTTGTCGCCGTACACGCCCAGTCCATAAATCGACACGTAGGCGCGCCGATGATCAGGCGAGATGGCCACCTCGTGTGGCCGCCGCGGCAGCTCGATCGACGCGCTGGCGGCATAGGTGTGCGGATCGAGAAACAGCGCGTGCCAGCCGCGCTTGTCGATCGCAATCAGGCCGGCGCTGCCGGTCGGATTATTCGGGTCGGCCACTCGACTTTTACGGTACTCCGGGCGCCGCCGAGCGCACGAAGTAGAAGATGATCGCGATGATGGTGTAGAGGGCCAGTAGCAGCAGCCCTTCAAACCAGTTCGACTCGCCGTCCAGGCACAGGAAGCTCACGCCGAGCACCGCGAACAGGAGCGCGCCGAGCTCGAAGTGGTCGAATACCAGGGGCATCGGATGGCCCAGCAGCATCGAGGCGAGCACCGCTACCGGCGCCACGAGCAGGGCCACCTGCGTTGCCGAGCTGATCGCGATGCCGACCGCCAGGTCCATCTGGTCGCGGCGCGCGAACAAGACCGCCGAGAAATGCTCGGCGGCGTTGCCGACGATGGCGACGACGACTGCGCCGACGAATAGGTCGGACCAGCCAATGGTC
>DASXRR010000342.1:0-10593 GCA_036506475.1 Chloroflexota bacterium | reverse complement strand
AATGCCCCGCGCACGGACATTTACGAGAAGGACGGCACGCTTGTGATCAAGTCGGAGCTGCCTGGCTTGAAGAAGGAGGACGTTCACGTCGAGATCGTCGGCACGGACCTGGTGATCAGCGGCGAGACCAAGACCGACACTGAAGTCAAGGACACGCATTACTACCGTACGGAGCGCAGCTTCGGGAGTTTCTATCGCCGCCTGCCACTGCCGGCTGGGACAGCCATGGAGCAGATCACGGCCAGCCTGGCCGAGGGAGTCCTGGAGCTGGTCATTCCGAAGCAGGCCGAGCCGAAATTGGAGGCGACCAAGATCGAGGTGAAGTAACTGTAGCGAGGCAGGATTCAGCGCCGACCCAGCAGCGCCCCGGGCCGGCGCTTCTTCGTTCCAACGGTTGAGAGCTTTGCTGCGTTTTCCGCGTGCCGCAGCGCGGTTCCCGTTCCACATGGCAATTCGGGCTTCTGCTCGGCGTGCGCAGCCGAGTTCGTGACGCCCGGCTGTCAGGAGCGGAGAGAACTCCAGAAACACAGCTGTAATCGATCCGAGCGCGCCCGCTACCCGCGCGCGGCGGAGCGAACGACGACCTGGTGGGCCCAGTTGCCACATCGAAGGGCGCGACGGCATTCCACAGCAACTGGGTGTCACGCGGTGTAACGTCTCGGCCATGGCCACAGTCCTCGTCGTCGAAGACGAGCTGAACCTGCTCGAGCTGGTCGAGGGTTACCTGACGGCCGAAGGCTTCGTAGTCGGCAGAGCCACGGATGGCCCATCAGCGGTCGCCGGCGCGCGTGAGCTACGACCAGATCTCATCGTGCTGGATGTGATGCTGCCCGGCTTCGACGGTGTCGAAGCCTGCCGGCAGATCCGTCAGTTCTCGGATGCGTATGTGCTGATGCTGACCGCGCGCGGCGAGGAGTTGGATAAAGTCGTAGGCCTCGCGGTCGGCGCCGATGACTACGTAACCAAGCCGTTCAGTCCACGCGAGCTGGTAGCGCGAGTCAAGGCGCTGCTCCGCCGTCCCCGTGGCAGCACCGCCGAGCAACCCGATGTCGTACCAGCCCGCCACTTCGGCGAGCTGTCGATCGATGAGGCACGGCATGAGGTCACCAAGCGTGGCGCCGCTGTGGATCTGACGGCTCGCGAGTTCGCGTTGCTGGCGGCACTTTCGGCCCAGCCCGGTCGGGTCTTCACGCGGACTCAACTGCTCGAGCGCGTCTGGGGAACAGAGTATTACGACGACCACGTCGTCGACGTGCACGTGGCGAATCTGCGCCACAAGCTCGAGGACGATCCAGCCCATCCGGCGTACGTGCAAACCGTGCGCGGCGTCGGCTATCGCTTCGCGGATCTTCAGGGCTGAGCCGACCCGGGATGTTGGAGGACTCCGCGGCTGGCGCGCGGCGGCGCCGATGGTGGGCGGGCCTGGGCGCAAAGCTCTTCCTTGCCTTCGGGGCAGTCGTCCTGGTAGGCGTGAGCACGCTGTGGGTCGGGGTGAGCCTCACCGCACCAGGCCTGTTCGAGCAACACATGCAGGGCATGATGGGTGGCGGCCTGGGCTCGATGATGGGCGGCACCTCAGGTGCTATGGATGCTTCGCTGACTGCCGCGTTCCGCGAGGCGATGGGCCAGGCGCTGGTGCTGGCGACACTCGCGGCGGTTCTGGCAGCGGTGGTGGCTAGCCTGTTCGTCACGGGTCGCATCCTGAGGCCGCTCCGCCGGCTGGCGTCCGCTAGCCGGCGCCTCGCGGACGGGCACTACGCCGAGCGCGTGCCCACCGGCGGCAACGACGAGTTGGGCGACCTGGCAATGACCTTCAATGACATGGCCGCCACTCTGGAGGCCACCGAGCGCCGGCGGCGTGAACTGGTCGGCGACATAGCGCACGAGCTGCGCACGCCGATCGCGACGCTCGAGGGCTACCTGGAAGGGCTACTGGACGGCGTGGTTAAGCCCCAGCCGACGACCTGGGCGCGGTTGCACGACGAGACCAGTCGGCTGCGCCGACTCGTCGATGACCTGCAGGAGTTGTCGCGAGCTGAAGCGCGTCAGATTCCGCTCGCGCTGCAGTCTCTGGACGCTGCGGACATCGTCCGTGCCGCGGTGGATCGGCTCGCGCCGTCATTTGCCGACAAGGGCCTCGGCCTCCATTGCGACGTTGCTGACGGGATGCCACACGTACAGGGAGATCCGAATCGTGCCATCCAGGTGCTCAGCAACCTGCTCACCAATGCGCTGCGCTATACGCCCGTGCCAGGCGCGGTGCACGTTGATGTGCGGCCAGTCAATGGCGCGGTCCAGTTCAGCGTGCGCGACACGGGCATGGGCATTGCGCCAGAAGACCTACCGCGAGTGTTCGAGCGCTTCTACCGCGTCGACAAGTCGCGCAGCCGAGCGCTTGGTGGCTCTGGCATCGGCCTGACCATCGCCAGGGCGCTCGTAGAGGCGATGGGCGGCGTTATCTGGGCCGAGTCGCCGGGGCCAGGACACGGCGCCACGTTCACGTTCACCCTGCCGCGAGACTGAGCGTTCGGTTCTCAACGGGCTTCTTGATCGAATCTTGATCTGAAGTCGCACGTGGCCTTGATGTACCGCGCTCACACTGATGCCCGAGAGTAAGGAGAGCACGGACATGATGGGCTACGGTGGCGACTTCGGCTGGATGGCCGGCGTCGGCGGCCTGTGGATGATTCTTGGCCCGCTGCTGTGGCTGGCCGCGATCGCACTGGTGGTGTGGGCGGTGACTGCCGTATTCGGCAGCCGTGCCGAGACGCGGCCCGAGGCAGTGGAGATTCTCAAGCGGCGTTACGCCGCGGGTGAGATCACGCAAGCAGAGTTCGAGACCGCTCGCCGCGCGCTGGCGGCATAGGCAAGGAGCATTGTGATGAAGACACGAATGATGATCGGACTCGGCGCCGCGCTGCTGGTCGGTGTGCTCGCGCTGGGCACCGTTGGCGGAGCGTTCGCACAGACGCAACCCACGCCGGTTCCCGGCGGCATGATGGGTGGCGGCGGCATGATAGGAGGCGGCGGCATGATGGGCTTCGGGCCTGGTGCGCAGGCCACGCCGCTGGCATCCATCGACTCAGCCTCGCAGGCCTTCCAGCGCTACCTCGACTCCGTCGGCAACCCCGATCTCGCGCTGGACGAGGTGATGCAGTTCCAGTGGAACTACTACGCCATCGTCAAGGAGCAGAGCACCGGTCTGGGAGCGTTCGAGCTGTTGGCCAATCCACAGACAGGAGCCGTCTTCCCCGAGATGGGTCCCAACATGATGTGGAACACCAAGTACAGCCCGATGGCGAGGTTTGGTGGCGGAATGATGGGCGGCATGGGCGGCATGCTGTCGCGCGGCATGATGAGCGGCCCGTGGGGTCCAACCACGCCCGCCACTCAGCCCTCGCTCACGCCCGAGCAGGCGCAGCAGTTCGCGCAGCAGTGGCTCGACCAGTACCAGCCCGGCAGCTCGGCCGAGGCGCCTGACCCCTTCGCTGGCTACTACACCGTGCACGTCACCAGCGGTGGTCAGATCACGGGCATGCTTTCGGTCAACGCGTATACGGGACAGGTCTGGTTCCACACCTGGCACGGCACATTCGTCGCCGCTAACGAGGGCTGATCGCAGCCCGCGAGCGTCAAAAAGGCCGCCGGTCAGGACCCACCGGCGGCTACCTGGCGGGGGCGCCATCCTCGAGCTCGTCACGCTGCACCCAACTCCGCCCTGTGCTGAACGGCTTCAGCCTGGACACTCCTGCGACGGGCACTTCAGCGTGCGGCGCTGGCTGCGGCATGACCCGCATTGCCGGCCCAGCGTAGCCGTCGTTCACCAGTCTGTCACTCGCCGCACCGTCGCTGGCAACGGCTCGTCGTCAGAATCAAGGACGCGACTGATGAGGAGGTGAAATTCATGAGCTCTCGTCTGGAACGCCTGGCGATCGAGGTGGTCGTGATGTTCGTCGCGCTTTCGGCGCTCGGCGGCGGCGTTGGCTTGCTCGGCGGCGGCCTCGCCTTTCCGCCCGAATGGCTTGCCGGGACGCCCTTCACCAGCTATACGGTCCCCGGCGTGATTCTCGGGCTGGCCGTAGGCGGAAGCGCGCTAGCTGCCTTCGTGTTGATGCTGCTACGGCATCCCTGGGGGATCCCGGTCGCCGCGGCCGCCGGAGCGATTGAGGTCGGGTGGATCGTCGGTGAGCTGATTCTGGTCGGCACGCGAGGCAACGTCATGCTGGCGCTGCAGGTCCTCTATTTCGGCGCCGGCGCGATCGTCGCCGTGCTGGCTGTCCACCTGCTGTTGGGCAGCGATCCTCGCAGCGTCAGTTTCGAGATGCCGCAGCAATGACCGTGAGCTCGTCGCGCGGTCGCGGCAGCCGACCTAGCGACGACCACAGCAGCCCCCGTCGTCTGAGCACGTCGGCCGCGTAGATCGGCAGCAGCCGCGTGGCCATCACCAATAGCGATCAGATCACGGCATGCTCTCAGTCAACGCGTACACCGACCAGGTCTGGTTCCACACCTGGCACGGCGCATTCGTCGCAGCCGACCTCTGCCTCTACTACGGCGTATAGGCGTAGATACTCTCGAGTGTGTCCTTGGGCACTTGCACTTTGATGAATTTGAACCCCTGCGCGAAGTCGGCACTGGTCTGCGAACCGTGGCAGGAGTTGCAGCCCTGGATGGCCGAGTTGTAGGCGCTCTCGAACCTGGTTTTGTCCTTGGCCTTGATCGCCTCCTCGAGCGGATTCAGGAAACTCGATTCGAACGACTTCAGCGCTGGTGCGCGAGCCGGCCGCGTGGTTTCGCCAACCTCCTGGATCTCGACCATCTCACCGAGCTGATACTGAGCCAGGTCCCAGTTGGCCGCTTCTGCCGCGAACCACAGCGCGGCCATGCGGTGGCCGTACTCGATCATGACCGTGCCCAGTCCGGGTTGAATGGCGCTCAACTGAGCCAGTGACAGCGGGGTCGGCGTGGGCTGGGCCTGCCGGGCGGGCGCTGCTCCGGGCGCCGCGACGACGACAAGCTGACTGGCCAGCACGAGGACCGCACCGACGAAGAGCGCCGCGGCACCCGCGGTCAGGGTCCTGAAGCGTCTGTTCATGGACGTATTCATCTCCTCACCGCCCGTCCCACTTGTAGATGTCCCAGATGCTCTTGGTTGGCACCTGGACCTTGATGAATGTGAATCCCTGCGCGAAGTCAGCGCTGGTCTGCGAGCCGTGGCAGGAGTTGCAACCCTGGATGGCTGAGTTGTAGGCGCTCTCGAACGCGGCTTTGTCCTTGGCCTTGATCGCCTCGTCCAGCGGATCCAGGAAACTGGATTCGAACGATTTCAGGGCTGGTGCACGAGCGGGCCGCGTGGTCTCGCCAACCTCCTGGATCTCGATCATCTCATTGAGCTGATATTGGGCCAGGTCCCAATTGCTTGCCTGTTCGGCGAACCACAGGTGGCCCATCCGCCGGCCGTACTCGATCATGACCGTGCCCAGTCCGGGTTGAATGGCGCTCAATTGAGCCAGCGACAGCGGCGTCGGCGATGCAGCAGCCGCCACGGCCGGGGATGCAGCTGGCGACGCCGCGGGCTTGACGGCCGGCGAGGGAGCCGCCACCGGCGATGCAGCCGCGACTGACGGGGATGGCGACGCGGCCGGCTTCGCCGCTGCCGGCGCGGTTGGAGTGGCGGCCGGTGGGGCGGTTGTAGGCGCGGCGGGCACCGCGGTAGGCGTGGGGGGCGCTTGCGAACACCCGGCAAGTGCGGCCGCGAAGCCGGCTACCGCCAGGTACGCGCAGCGCCTGAGCACAGGCGCCAAGGTCATACCTCCTCTTCTGACAGGGCCCGATCCCGCGGAGCACCGCGGGAAGGACCTACGCACACGCATCGGCGTCCGTCGGCGCAGCAAGCGGCGCCGCGCACCTGGTCAGCCGATCGTGTTTCTCCGAAGACGGCGTCACCTCCTTCTCGTTCGGGTAGGCACAGCCACAACGGCGGCGCATGACCAGCAACATCCATGGCTTCCAGCGTTTCGACCGGCGATGTCACTAGCCGCTTCCTCGACGAGGTCGTGGCGTGGGTGTCGGCTCGGGGGCAATCGTGCCGGAGCCCAGGCCATGCAAGTAGGCGATGATGTTCGTCAGATCCTGATCGCTGAGTTGGTCCGACGAGAAGCCGGGCATGCCGCCCTTGCCCTGGCGGATGACGGCGACCAGCGCGCCGTCATCGGGGTAACGCTCTGCGACCTGCGGCCCATACAGGGCCGGTCCGATGCCGGCGTTCGCCCCGGGATGACAGGAATTGCAGTGTGCTGCGAACGCCGGTTGACCCGCGGTCGCATCGCCGGCCAGCACGAGCCCGCCGCTTGTGGCAGGCGATGCGACGGGTGACGCGGCCCGCAGCGGCAAGGATGGGGTTGGCAGCGCCGGCGCCAGCGGCGCAACTGGCGGCGGTCGCAACGCCGCCTCAGCGGTGCGCGCGCCGCTGTCCCACGCGTACAGCCCGATCACCAGGACTCCGGCCAGTAACAGTGCCCCGACAAACAGCCCCCAACCAGTTGCCCGTGATCCGCGCATACGATGGGGCCGTCAGCGCAACGTGAGCAGGTATTGCGTAACGTCCTCGACCTGCTCGTGGGTGAGTGGCGGCAAGAAGGCTGGCATGGTGGCCGTTGGGATGAGACTCCTTGGACTCTCGATGTAGCTGTGGACGTAGGCTGGCCCGCGGCGAAGGGCGATGCCATCAAGCGACGGGCCGAGGGTGCCTCCCTGGCCAGCTATGACGTGACACGACGCGCACCCCTGCGCGCCCACGATCTGACGCCCGACAACCTCCGTGGCGGTCAGACGCTCAGCGCGGTTCTCGGCCAGGGCCGGTGGCGTTGACTGCACTGCCCGCCAGGTCAGGAACCCAACTACGGCAACTGACAGTACGCCGAGAATGGAGCTGATGGGGCGATAACGTGGGGAGCGCCGCGGCCCACGATCCAGGAACGGAAGCAGGAATAGAAAGATGAAGAACAGACCCGGCAAGACGACCACCCCGACCCACTCCAGCGAGCCTGGGAAGTACTTGAGCAGTTCGAACAAGAACAGGAAGTACCACTCAGGCCGCGGTACGTAGCCAGTGTTGGTCGGATCTGCCTGGCCCTCCAGAGGTGTGCCAAGCACGAGCGCGAAGCCGATCACGATGAGAACCAGCACGGTGGATACGACAGCGTCTTCGACGATCAGGTCCGGAAAGAACCGCCGTCCGCGAGTTTTGAAGTCCTCGTACACCGCGTGGTATTCGGCCGCGGACTCCGGTGCTCTCGGTGAGCCCTTTGGCCCACGAAAACTGGCGACCGCCTGGTCCCATAGCCCTGGCGGAACGCTGACTCCCTGCCAGACCACCAGGAACAGATGCAGGGCGACGAGACTCATCAGCGCCAGCGGCAACACGAGCACGTGGAACGCGTAGAAACGTGTCAGCGTGAGCGCGCCGAGCTGGCTACCGCCACGCAGCACGCCCTCGATGAACCCACCAACGGCGGGCACGGTGCCGGCCATGTTGGTGCCGACAGTCGTAGCCCAGTAGGCCTTCTCATCCCACGGCAGCAGGTACCCGGTGAAGCCGAATGCAAACGTGAGGGCAAAGAGCGCGATGCCCACCCACCAGGTGACTTCACGCGGGTACTTGTAGGCGCCCATGGCGAACGTGACCAGCAGGTGCAGCATGACCACAACCACCATCGCGCTGGCGCCCCAATGGTGGATGCCGCGAATCACCTGGCCGAACGGGACCTGGGTGATCAGGTACTCGATACTGTCGTAGGCATGGTCCGGGCTGGGCGAGTAGTACAGCGCGAGGATCGTGCCGGTGAGGACCTGGACGAGGAAAAGCGCCAGGCTGGCGAACCCCAGGGTGTACAGCAGGTTGACACCAAATGGGATCTTGCGAATGAACAACGCGCGCCAGATGGCCTCGATGTTCAGGCGGTCCTGGAGCCAACCGTAGACATTGGCGTGCGGATGCGGCCGGCGCGGGATGGCGTCGCTCACGAGGGGCGCCGGCCCGGCCACAGACGGAGCGAGGAACAGACCACCCAACGGGAACGACACTCGCTTCGGCGAACCGCAGCAGCTCGTCCGCGGCGCTGGCCATAACGACGCCGGGCTGCCCTCACGCGGGCGCCTTATCCGGGGTGCCCAGGCGAAAATCCTGGTACTGCGCTTCGAGCTCGTTTCCCCCGATCCGCGTGAGTAATGCGTCTAGCGCGCGCGGTGGCGGGCCCGCCAACACCTTGCCATCGACTCCGAAGACGCCGGCATGGCACGGGCAGGCAAATTGACGCTGGTCGGATTGCCAGCTGTACGCGCAGCCGAGGTGGGTGCAGCGGCCGTTGAACACGGTGAACTGATCGCCTGGTTGGCGCACAACCCACACGCCCTTGACGGTGGTTGTCTCGATCCAACCATCGCGGCTGACCACGGTCAGGTTGACAGCCTTGGGGACGCCCTCCTGGAATGCGTCGGTGCTGCCCAGCGACAGCCACTCCGCTTCTTCTCGCTTGAGGGCTGGTCCGATAGCGGCGCCGACTGCTGGAATCCCGAGCAGGGCGGCCAGGAACGCGACGCACGCGCCGATGACTTGCGCGAGGAATGTTCGCCGAGAACCCTCGCCCGCCGGGGAGGGTCGTCCCACACTGCCGTCCTCCTTTCACGCCGGGGCTTGCGCCCAGGAGGTGCACGCTCGTAGATGGCCACACGGATGCGGTGGCCTCGTACAGAGTAGGGTGCGTTCTGGGCCTCGAGGGCCGTTCAGGTAAACAATTAGGTAAACGAGTTGTCAGGGTTGCGCGCTGTCGTCGGCCGCGCGGTCCGTCGCGTTTGCGTTCTGTTTACCGTGTGTCGCCTTGCCCGCAACCCTCGGGCGCGATGATGCCCGAGCGCCGACAGTGACGTTGCCCATGACCGTGCTCGTCGCGGGCGTACTGGCGGACCCGTGTGTTGGTTGTGGTGATCGATCCCGACCGGGACAGGCGACAGCGCCTGGCTGCGGACTTGCGATATCAATGGCGCACGACGCAGGTGGTTACCGCAAGCACGGCTAAGCTTGGCCTTCGCCTGCTTCGCGCCCACCGGCCGGACGCGGTCGTGCTGGCAACCGGCCAGGCTAGCCCCGCGGCACTGGACGTCTTACGCGACCTGCGTCGACTCTCCGACACGCCCGTGCTGCTGGTGGCTCGGAACGGCAGCGAGGCTGAAGAGATTCGCAGTCTGCGGCTGGGGGCCGACGACTACATTGCCGAGCCCGTGAGTGGCGCGCTGCTGGCGGCGCGCATCGATGCCGTGCGGCGACGCGGCGGATTGGCCGCTTCCACCAGCGATGTGCCCGATTTCCAGACTGGTGCCCTGTCTGTCTGGTTCAGTTGGAAACTGGTGAGCGTCCGCGGTATGCCCGTCAAGCTCACGCCACTCGAGTACGAGCTCCTGTATTACCTCGCGCGGAGCGCGGGCGAGGTTGTCCCGACTCAGATACTGATCGATCGGGTGTGGGGCGACCAGTACGAAGCCACGACGAAGTACCTGAAGGTGTTCATCCACCGGCTTCGATCCAAGCTCGGCCGGGGGCCAGACTTGCCGTCCATACAAACTGAGCGGCGCGTTGGCTATCGCCTCAAGCCTGCTGAGTCATCCGGTGCCCCCAGCGCTACTTGACCGGCCGCACTCGCCGGCCGCCGAGCCGCGGCCACGTGAGATTGCCGCCAGAGCGGGGCCCCCGATCGGCAAAGACCACTCCAACGGGTGGGGTCAGCACCGCGAGCCGCGGGTACGGTGATGGTGCTCGATGGAGGGCGTGATCATGTCAATCAGCCAGATCCAGACCAGGCTGTCAGCGTGGCTGCCGGACGGTACGCCCTTCGTGCCGGGCGCGAGCAATGCCGATCCGATGATTGCAACCTGTGCCGGGCCAGACGAGCACGGCGAGTGCCCATTGCTGCGGGCCGGCTCGGCGCCCCCGTGTCAAGACGCCACCTGGGTCCTCAAGTCAGCCAGCGGAGGCAGTTGGCCGTTCCGCTTCCGAGCTCGCCTGCACGCATGCCCCGTCACGCTCCTGACGGGTTCACCGCCGGCGGTAGGCTCCGCTTCATAACCCGCCGTGGGGTCGGGACTACGCCATCGAAGGTCTTTAGGCGTCCCAGCGTCGCGCAGCTAATTCTCCAAGCGTGCGAAGGACTACCCATTGGGGTATTGCGTCCGCAGCCGGCGGTGCGAACCTGATAGCGGGCAAGGTTGCCTGCACACATCAGCGCAGCTGAAGCCCGAGAGGGGTGAGTGGATGGCCAGCACACATGTCAAATTCATCTATCCGCCGGAACTGCTCCACCAGCCTGTGGTTTACGAGCTCGGCAAGCAGTTTCAGGTCGTGATCAATATTCGACGCGCAAATGTCGGCGACACGCACGGCTGCATCGAGATGGAGTTGTCTGGGGTTGCCCAGGACATCGATCGGGCTCTCGACTGGGCGCAGAGGCGTGGCCTTCTGATCGAGACAACCGCACCGTCGGAGGCTCTCACGCTGATCCCAGCCTGAACCCGCTCGTTCGGCAACTTGGACCAAGGAGG
>DASXRR010000341.1:0-5889 GCA_036506475.1 Chloroflexota bacterium | reverse complement strand
CGGCGACGCCCTGGCCCAGACCGGCGTCCTCAACAACTTTCCGATCGCGCAGGCCCGCACGCGCGAAATCTGACGTGCCTCTCTGTCATCCTGAGGGGAGCTGCAGCCTGCCCTCGAGCGAAGCGAAGGGTCCCGAAGGATCCGCTTGCCGTTACGCTCGTGCTCGCGGATTCCTTCGCTCCGCTCAGGACAGGCTCTTCGCAGGCTCAGGATGACAATTAGCGTTGACCGCCTCACCTTTCGCTACCGCGGGCGCAAGCGGCCTGCGTTACGGGATGTTTCGTTCGAGCTCAGGCCTGGCGAGTCACTGCTCGTGCTGGGCCCCAGCGGGTGCGGCAAGAGCACGCTCGCGCTATGCCTGAATGGGGCCATACCCCAGTTGGTGGAGGGCGAGCTCGGCGGCGAGGTGCGCATCGACGGCCTGACGACCAGGCAGGCCGGCATGGCGCAGCTCGCCCAGAAGGTGGGCATCGTCTTCCAGGATCCCGAGGCGCAGTTCTGCATGCTCACCGTCGACGAGGAGGTCGCCTTCGGCCTCGAAAACCTGGCCGTGCCACGCGCGGAGATGGACGCGCGCATCGACCAGGCGCTCGAGTGGGTTGGTCTATCAGACAGGCGCGGAGAGCAGATCGAGCGGCTCTCGGGCGGGCAGCAGCAGCGCCTCGCGCTGGCCTGTGTGCTGGCGCTCGAGCCGGACGTCCTCGTGCTGGACGAGCCAACCGCGCAGCTCGATCCAGCCGGCGCTGCCGAGGTCATCGACGTCCTGCACCGCTTGCGCGCCAGGCGCCAGCACTCGCTGGTCATCGTCGAGCATCGCCTGGACGAGATCATGCCGCTCGTCGACCAGACCCTGGTGCTGAACCGCTCCGGCCAGGTTGTTGCGTTTGGCCCGCCGCATGAGGTGCTGCGACACCAGGCCGAATGGCTCGTCCAGGCCGGGGTATGGGTGCCACAGGTCTCGGAGTTGGCGCTCTCACTCGAGCGGCGCGGCCTCAGCATGCGGCCATTTCCACTGACCGTTGACGAGGCAGTGCATGCGCTAGCGCCATTGCGGCCCCTTGCGCCCGGCGCGGTGGCGGATGTGCCCGTGGCGCGGGCCGGGGCGATCCTGGAGGTCGGGCGCTTGAGCCATACCTACGCTGGCAGCGACCGCCCGGCCGTGCACGATGTGCGCGTTGAGTTCGGGCCAGGCATCACCGCCATCGTGGGCGCAAACGGCTCGGGCAAGAGCACCCTCGCCCGCCTGTGCGTCGGCATGCTGACGCCGCCACCCGCCCGCATTCGACTCAACGGCATCGACGTGCGCAGCCATAGCCGGCGCGAGCTCGCTCGTCAGGTTGGCTACGTCTTTCAGTACCCAGAGCATCAGTTCATCGGTCGCTCGGTACTCGACGACGTGGCGTTCGGGCTGCGCCGAGCCGGTGTTGGCGAGTCCCAAGCGCGAGAGCGGGCCATGGCGATGCTCGACGAGTTCGGGTTGGCGGCGCTTGCCGAGGCGCACCCCTACTCGCTCAGCCACGGCGAGCAGCGCCGCCTGAGCGTGGCGGCCATGCTCGTGCTCGACCAGCATGTGCTGTTCCTGGACGAGCCGACCTTCGGCCAGGACCGACGCAACTCCGACCTGCTGCTCGAGCGACTGACCGCGCTGGCACACCTGGGCAGAGCCATCATCGCCATCACCCACGACATGCGCCTGGTCGCGGAGCGTGCGGACCGCGTCGTCGCCCTGGCTGAGGGCGAGTTGATCTTCGATGGCACGCCACGTGAGCTCTTCGCCGACGCGGCCACACTCCGCCGCGCGCGCCTGGCGCCGCCCCCGGTCTGGCGTCTCAGCGCTGCGCTCGACGTTGCCAACCTGTGGCTCAGCGTCGCGGAAGCTGAATCTGGCGTACCACTGGCGGTCGGTGCGCCTAGATGAAGGTCTTCGCCTGGTACCAGACCGACTCGTTCCTGCATCGGCTCAATCCGCTAACCAAGCTTGGCCTATGCTTTCCCACGGCCGTCGTCGTGGCGCTCGCGCACGAGCCGCTGACGCCGCTGGCTATTGCCGTCCTCGCCGTGCTCACCACACGTGTGCTCGGCCACATTCCCTGGCGCGTGTTCGTGCGGCCGTTGCTCTTTGCCTCGCTGCTGGGCTTTGGCTTGTTCTGGACGACGACGCTGTTCTACGCGGGCGCCGGCTCTGCCGTGCAGTACGGCGCGACCGTTGCGCTGCGGCTTGCTGCAATCCTGGCTATGTCGTCGCTGTTCGTGGTCACAACCGAGCCGACCCAGTTCGTGCGCGCGCTCATCCATCAGGCGCATCTGTCGCCTCGGCTCGCGTATTCCGTATTTGCCGCGTACCGCTTTGTACCCCTGGTCGAGGTCGAGTTCTCGACGATCCGTGCCGCCCATCAGCTGCGCGGTGGCGTTGGACGACGTGGGCCGCTGGCGCACATCCAGGAGCTCTTCGGCTACGCCATTCCGCTGCTGGCACTGGCCGTGCGACGCGGTGAACGCGTGGCGCTGGCGATGGAATGCCGCGCCTTCGGCGCTCGGCCGCGGCGGACCTATTACCGCGAGACGCACCACGGCTGGGCAGATGTGTGGTTCGCCTGCGCTGCGCTGCTGGTCCTGGGCGCCCTCAGCGTGGGTCTCGGCCGAGCATGACGGTCAGCCTGGCGGCCAGCTTCAAGTCGCCGTCGATTTCCAGCTGACCTGCCATGGCCGCCGAAGCGGCCGTGATCTGGCCAGCGGCTACCCGCGCCAGCGTCGCCGCGGGCATGCGGAACGTGACGTTGGCATTCGGATCCGCCGCCTGCTCCACGACCAATCGACCGTCGGCAATCCGCAACGCCCAAGGCCGCAGGCCACGCCGGCTGCGCACCTCGTACTGGATCGTGCCGCGCACGCCCACTGCCGCTTCCGGGACAAAGGCGCGCTCCATGCCCCGAAAGATCAGTGCCTGACCGGCTCGGGTGCCGAACACCACGTCGAGCTGCGCGTCGGAGCGCGTCTGCACGAGCCAGCCAAAGGCCGATTGCGCCAGGCTGCGCGACTCGTGGCCGTCGTGTCCGTTGCGCGTGCCGGGCTGCCATGGCTCGTGGTCGGGCCAGATGGTGTAATTCGTCGGCGCCGTCCGTGCCGCTGGCCGACGTGACAGCGCACGCTCGATAGCCGGTGCCAATCGCGCTGCCTTTTCGGCCTCGCGCTGCGCGCGCCGCGCCTCGAAGCCGGGCAAGATCTCTCTGGCAAACAGCTCGAGCGATTCGCAGATGTGTTCGTGCTGATTGCGGCCGGCCTGGCTGACGAAGATCACTTCGTCGACACCGGCGGCCTCATAGCGCTCCAACAGCTCGCGCACCTGGCTTGTGCTGCCGATCGCGCCGCGCAGCGAGCCGAGCGTTTCCTGGAGCAGGCGCACACCCAGCGGCGCGTCGTTCGCGTTGATCAACTCGCGTGCGAAGCCACGCTGGGCCCGCTCGCGCTGGAACTCGTCCCACACGTTGGTTTGGCCGGGCACATGCTCGCCGAAGACGTAGTAGTGGGCCAGTGAGTAGCCGAAGAAGTGCGCGCCGTCGATGCCACGTTCGATCGCGGTCTGTTCGTCGGCATGGCACATGAAGGGCACCACGACCGCCACATTCGGATTGACCGCGAAGCCCGCGGGGACGCATTGCTCGGACTCGATCAGCGCGTAGTAGTCGTCTACCCACTGCTTCGCTTCCTCGGGCTCGATGAACGAAAACGACAGCGCACCGATGCCCTTGCGCGCCGCGAGCAGAATGGTGTCGCGTCGGCTGCAGGCGACCCAGAGTGGCGGATGCGGCTTCTGTTTCGGCTTGGGCACCAGGTTGCGCGGCGGCATCGATACGAATCGCCCCTGGTGACCCGCGAACGGCTCTTCCACCAACAGCCTGGTGACCACGTCGAGGGCTTCATCCCACTGCGCGCGCTTGAGTTGGCGATCGATCTCGAAGCCACCCAACTCTGCCTGCGAGCTCGATTCGCCCGTGCCGAACTCGACGCGGCCGCCTGAGATCAGGTCGAGGGTGGCAATACGCTCGGCGACGCGGGCCGGATGGTTGTACGCCGGCGGCAACTGGACAATGCCGTGGCCGAGTCTGATCTGCCTGGTGCGCTGGCTCGCTGCAGCGAGGAACACCTCGGGCGCCGAGCTGTGGCTGTATTCCTCCAGGAAGTGGTGCTCCACTTCCCACACGCTGTGCAGTCCGAGTCGATCGGCTAGCTCGACCTGCTCCAAGGCGTTCTTGAGTAGTTGCTCTTCCGCCCCAATCGGGTGCGGCCGCGGCAGCTGGTGCTCGTAGAACAGCCCGAAGCGCACGGCACTCGATACTACACCTATGTCAAATCAAGCTTTAACGAGCCTTTTTTGGCAGTCGCAAGCTGCGGCTCGCTCCCACCAAAAAAGCCTGTTGTAAGAACTAACATCGTCCACGTGCCCGACTTCTTGGAGGCCATTGGTCTGCAGCTGGCAATCGCCATTGGCGTCGTGCTGATCGTGTGGTACCTGGGCGGCAATGAATTGATGCGTCGGCGGTCACATCGACTGGCGATCTGGACCAAGCGTATGCTCGACCCGCTCGGCGGCAAGCAGAGCATCCGTTGGCTGAGCGGTCAGGCGTTTCGCTTGGAAGTGGAAGGCACCAAGGCGCCGATCAGGTCATTGCTGGCGACGGGCCTGGTGGAGTCGTGGGATACGCCGCTCATCTGGGCCTGGAACCGCTTGCATGGCAGGCGCGACATCATCCTGCTCCAGCTCACGCTGCGCGAGCAGCCCATGTGGGGCCTGGAGGTGTACCGGCCCGGCACGCTGCTCGCCGGCGACGCGCGCCACATGGCGCGTCAGGAGGGCTGGACCGAGACCACCAGAGACGAGCTGGTCATCATGTGCGGCGGCGAGGCGCCACTGCGCCTGGCCACTGAGCTGCTCGATGCCATTCAGGCGGAGCGCCGGCGACTGCTGCGCCTGGCGGTGCGTCGCCAGGGCCATCATCTCACGCTCGGTCTGGCGGTGCCCGATCCGAACGACTTCGAGCCGCGCGACGCAAGTCGGATCGCCCAGCGACTGGCCGAACGGGTGAGCGGCGCGAATTAGACGAAGACGGAGCGGCCGATGCGGCGCAGCATGTCGACGCCGCGGACCTCTGTTTCGAACAACGGAGCGATCGCGCGCACCTGGCCGTCGAAGCGTTCCCAAATGGTCTGCATGTGCTCGTCCTGCATGGCCAGGCGGTTGCGCACGAACTCGGCGCTGTCGGCGCCGACCACGGACTCATCGATGCGCATGTTGACTAACACACCGCCGACCGGGATGCCGAAATCGTGAAACCAGCTGATGAAGCGACTGATGACGGCGATCGGCAAGGCCTCGGGTAAGGTCACGAAGAAGAAAGACGTTTGGTCGACGTCGGTGAGCAACACACGCGCGTGCTCCATGCGCTTCTGGAAGTCGACCAGGTAGTCCATGAGCGGATCCTGCTCCTTCTTCTTCGAGAAGGACAGCATCTGGCGCAGGCTCTGTGCTTCCTCGCGGCTTTTCATCATCTTGTTGACCCACAACGAATACACCTTGCTCATGCCGAGCAAACGGCGCGCATTGGCCGTGGGCGCGGTGTCGAAGACGTACATGTCGTATTCATTCTTGAACATGAGGTCGATCATGTTCTCGAACATCGCCGACTCTTCGAAAGCTGGATTCATCGTGGCAGATTCGACGAACTCGTCCGCGCGAGTGCTAATTTCGGCGAACTTCAAGAACCACTGGATCTTGTCTTTGATGTCGCGTTTGGAGCGTTCGATCGTGTCCTTGGTGTCGATCTCGTACGCGTGCAGGTTCTGGACACCGTTGACGGGCGTGTGCTTGCCAAACACATTCTGGTCCAAGAG
>DASXRR010000340.1:0-1885 GCA_036506475.1 Chloroflexota bacterium | reverse complement strand
GTGAACGCCGCGCGATAACCCGCCGCCGCCACAGCATCAACGACCTGGTCGTCGAATGCGCCGTTTGGATAGGCGAAGTATGGAACCGGCGCACCAGTAATCATCTCGAGCATCCGTTTGCAGTCCTCCAGCTCCGCCAGGAAGGCGATCGGTTGGACAACCCGCAGACGGGGCAGACTCGCATGGTTGCACGTGTGCGCACCAATCTCGTGGCCGGCCTGGTACACGGCGCGGATCTCAGCGGCGCCCATGTAGCGATGAATGCCGTCAGTAAAGGCGGGCATGGCGAAGAACACGGCCGGCACGCGCAAGGCAGCCAGGACAGGCAGCGCGTTCGCATACTGGCTGTACAGCGCGTCGTCGAAGCTGAGCACCAGGCAGCCTGGCGGTGGATCGGTCCGCCCGGACATAGCCCGATCGACAGCGGCGAGCGACGTCGGCTGATACCCAGCACCGATCAGCGTGGTCAGCAACGCTCGCAGGCTTGCCTGCGACGGCACCTCGTGCGCGTACAAGACCGGGCAGCGCACCGCGCGCAGCCACGGTGGCTGATCGAGAGCCTGGGGGACCGCGTCAGGCGAGCGCCAGAAGCGCACTCCGTCTGGACCGGAGATCCAGCGTCGGAAACCATCGGTGAATTCGGCCTCACCGGTCGCCTGATTGAGGAAGACGGCGCCAGTCGTCGTTCGCTGGATGGACTCGTCGAGGCCAGGCAACCGTTGGCCGCACTCGAGCGGATCGCCGATGGCCGCGCCGAGGCGTGCCCGCAGCGAATCAAGCGCCACGCCGAGCTCGGGCGACATGTCAACGCTACAGTTGCTCAGTTCCTGTGTCAGCAGGGCAGGCGCCGCCGCGCCGAAAACCGGTGCCGCGCACCAGGCCAACAGCACGAGACCGAATGCCAACCCCCCGAGAAATCGTCTTGCAGGCACGGTCGTCTGGGGAGGCACGGCAACGTACCGGTCAGCCGCGCTGGTGTCAAGCCTACGTGGGACGGTCGCACCATTGGGCGGCGAGGGTCTCGGCGAAAGGGGGAGTCCTCGCGGTCCTCGCACGCCGGATTCGCTTGGCGCGGTACATCGCGAGGTCCGCCTGCTGCAGCAGCGCAGGCCCGCTCACCGCGTCCTGTGGCAGCAGCGCAGCCCCGATGCTGACGCCCACTGCCAGGTGCCGCCCAGATGGTGCGAACGGCTCGGCCAGCGCGTCGACGCACCTGCGCGCCCAGTGCTCCGCGCCTGGCTCATCGGTGGCCGGCAGCAGCGCGGCGAACTCATCGCCGCCCAGGCGTGCCAGTGTGTCCCACTGACGAAGGCACGCTCGAAAGCGCTGGGCGACCAGCCGCAGCAACTCGTCGCCCGCCTGGAAACCCAGTGAATCGTTCACGCCCTTGAACCCATCCAGGTGTCCCCGAGTTGCAGCTCTGCTTGGAGGTCGAGTTGGTCTGCGCGCGCTTGAACCAGGTCGGGGCGGGCCGAAAACACACGTTCCGCTGGGGCGCCTACGATATCGGCGGCCGACGTGCGCACCACACGTTCGGCCGCCCTGTTCAGGTCGACGATGCGATGCTGGATGTCCAGGACGATCACGGCGTCAGGCATGCTGGCGAAGACGGCTACGTGGGCGATGGGCACCAGGTCCTTGAAACGGAAACGCAGCAGGCTCCAGGCGCTCGGTGACGGTAAACGCGAACGGCGTCATGTCCAGGTGTGGCATCGGGCCAAGGCGGGTGTTGTACGCCACGTTGGCGATCAATGGCGCGGCGACGCTGACCGGAATCGCGAGCGCCTGCTGTCGGTACAGGCGGCGCGCGCGCCACAGCATTCGCGTCAGCAACGCCGTCACCAGCAGCGTCAGCGTGTAGGCAAAGATCACGTTCGCCCAGTGG
>DASXRR010000339.1:0-22416 GCA_036506475.1 Chloroflexota bacterium | reverse complement strand
GGCGTTGCGTCGGCGACGTGAAGCCAGGCAACGCGGACGGACCGAGCGTCCACGTATCCGGAGCGAGGAACAGCTCGTATGTACCATCGCTGCCCGACGTTGATGCCACAGCCGTATGATTCGCACTGAACGCAGTGATAGTCACGTTGGCGCGGACACCGCCCCGGTCATCGCGCACTAAGCCTGAGACATGGGCGGCACGCAGGTAGACCATCTGGAATGCTGATACCGCCCCGGGCTGGACCTGAATAGGCCCGCCAGGCGGCGGGACGAGCGCCGGACTCGCACCGCCGGCGACGTTCCATGTGCCGGGCGGTACGTCGTCGAAGCGAACTCGGCCAACGCTGTCGGACGTCGCCTGAAGGCTCACATTGACATCCGCCAACGACGAGAGTGTCACAACCACGCCAGATACCGGTGCGCCGTTGGTGTCGACCACCGTGCCCGTCACGGTGCCATTGGGCGGCATCGTGATGTCGATACCGATGGTGTGCCCACCTTCGGCGACGACAACAGCTACGGCGAGGTTTGGATTGGTGACCGGCCCGGTCGGCGTGTAGTACTGCGGTGCGCTGCCGGTGCGCATGAACCACACGCGATACTCGCCCGGCGGCAGGTTCGCCAGTTCATACGTTCCGCCAGCGATCGACGTTGCATTCGTCGAAGCGCAGCATTGCAGACGGACTGCCGACACCGACACGTCCGCGAGCAGCTGGCCGTTCGTGTCACGTGTCGTACCGGCGATCGAGCCAACAGCGTGCAGCACGGTGTCGACGCCCATCGCAAGCGCATCCGAACTGACCACAACGAGGCTCGCCAGCGCAGGATCGAGCGTCGAGTTGGCGCCGGCGTAGTACTCGGTTGAGAAACCGACGGCGCCCGACTTCACGCGGTAGACGCCCGCTGGCAAGTTGCGCAGCGTGAACGAGCCGTCGGAACTAGCGGTGACGCTTCGGGTCAGGTTCGAGGTGGCCGACTCGGCTGTGACCACGGCACCCGCGATGCTCGCGCCGCTTGTCGAGTGGACAACGCCGGCGATGGCGTCGACATCAAGGCTGGCCTGAATTGCGAAGGTGCCACTGGCCGCGGCACGTGCGCCCACGCGTACATACAACTGCTGTCCGGCGAGAACCGAGACGTGGAGTGTCGGCGATGCGGAGCCCACCTGCGCGGCGCACGCCTGCTCGACCAGCCCATTGAGCGTGGCGCCAGTGAACACGGCGAGCGCCGGCTGTACTCCGGAGCTGAGCGTGGTGAGGCCCACGTTGAGTGTGCCGCTCGATCCAGGCGTCACGCTGTACCAGACGGTGTGTTCGGCGCTGGCGCAGCTCGCCACTGGCTCGCCGGTCTCCACGCTGGCACCGCGCGTATCGCCATTCTGCGTGAACGGGAGTGTCATTGCCGGTGCCGAGGCGAATGCGTCGTTGCTCGGTCGCTGGAACAGGTCGACGTGCACGCTGGCCGAGTTGTTGGCCGTATTTGGTTCCGCAACCGCGCCGTTCGCGTTCAGGAGTAACCACAGGGTGTGGCTGCCCGCGGCCAGCGCCGAGCCAGGTACGGACAGATTGACAGTGGTCGTGCCGCCCGCGGCCATGGCAGGCACGTCGACGAGCATCAAGGGCAGCTCGGCGGCGGTCGGCGGAGTTGCGGACGGATCGACAATCACGTACGCCCGGGTACTGCTCGAAGTGGCTACCGGCGCGCTGTTGCTCAGGTCGGCGACGATACGCACGGGCTCGTCGGCGATTCGTCCCGTTGCCGCCAGGCGGGTTACCGACAGGTCCGGGAACGCATAGATCGCCTGCAGCGTGTGATCGGCGTCAGCGACGACGGTGACCGTCAGCGCGGTACCGAGATCGGCGCCGTCGCGGCGCCACTTCAAGAAAGTTGCGCCAACTGAGGAACTAGACGGAGCAGTCACCGTGACCGAGGTGCCAACCGGGTAACGGCGGGTGAACGTCGTCGTGCCGCTGGTCGCGCCATCAACGTCGGCAGGCGTGACCGTGAACGCCGTGCCTGATGGCGGGTCGGTAGACTCGAACGTGAGCAGCGCTGTCGAGACGATGCGGACTGATGCCGTTTGCTCGGTCGAATTCGCAGCGGCATCTGTGCCAATTACATGGAACGTGTAGAAGCCGTCGGGCAGGACGGCGCCGGTGTCGTCGCGGCCGTTCCATTGCTCGGCCTGGAGTCCGGCGCTGCGCGCAGCGCTGGACACGAGCACCCGCCGGGTGATACCGGTGGCCTCGTCGATCCGGACGGTGATGGCCGCGGATTCTGAGAGCTGGTAGCTCAATTGCGTCGTGTCTTGTACGCCATCGCTGTTTGGCGAGAACGTCGGCGGATCGAACGTGAGATTAGTCAGCGACGGCGCCACTGTGTCGACGACGATGCTGCCATTAACCTGTTGCGCGAAGTTGCCGGCGAGATCCATGGCATTGATGCGGAGCGAATACGGGCCGTCGGCGACGACTTGTCCAGCGTCGTTTTGACCGTTCCACGTGACGGCCTGAGCGCCGGTGGTTTGCAGCTCGCTTTCGCGCAGCGCGCGAACGAGCTGGCCCGCGGCGTTGTGCACATTGAGCACCACCAGCGCTTGCTCGGACAGCGTGTAGCGGATGACCGCCTGGTCGCCGCGGCCGTCACCGTTCGGCGAAATACTCGTGGGCTCGACAACGGCCGACGAGATAGTCGGCGGGATCGAGTCGTGGACGATCGTCGTCGTCACGACCGCCGCGGACTCGTTGCCCGCGTGGTCCGTGGCGGTCACGATGTACTGATTCGGCGCGTTCTGGACCAGCATCGCCGCCAGCGAGAAGCTGGTTTCGAGTGGCGCCAGCTGTGCGTCGCCGCTCACGGGCTCGCCGCTGTCGCGCGCGCCGTTGAAGTTATCGTCGCGCCAGGCGCGGACTCGTGCACCGGCCTCGGCGGTGCCGTGGACGACAATCGTCGGCAGATTGGTGGTGACTGGCGCGCCGGGCAATGTGATGACCGGGGCCGGCGGCGGAGTCGTGTCGAGCTCGATCGGGAACGGCGCGCTTGCCAGAAGATTGTCGCCGAGATTTGTCTCGCGCCCACCCACGCCGGCTGACACGGCGATGACGAATGTGCCACTCAGCCGTTCGGGCAATGTCGGCGACAACTCGAGCTGATAACTATCGCCGGGCAGGACCGCGGCCGCGAGCGGCATTGAGCCGAGCAACGTCGCGTGCGCCGAGTCGAAAGTCGTGCCCGGCGAAAGGAATACCTCGTCCGCGCGAGCGCCAGCGGTGGTTGGCGCGTCGCCTCGATTGCGGACTGTCCACGACACACGTACGGCCTCGCCAGCAAAAGCCGGTGTGGACACGGTCACCGATTCCAGAACCAGATTCGGTAAGCGTTCCGTCGTGAACGACCAGACCGGGCCGGTGGTGGTCCCGAAGCTGTTGCGTGCGACGACATCCCAGTGGAACAGTGTGTTCGTGGGCAGCGGCGACAGCGGCGTGAACGATGCTTGGGTCAGTCCGGAGGCGGCCGGCACGCTCGGCCGCGGCTGACCATCGGCCCAGATACGGAGGTCGTAGGAGGTCGCGTGCGTCGACGCTTGCCAGGTGAATTGGGTGTCGATCCGTACATTGGCTGCCTGGTCGGCCGGTGCCGGCGTGGTCGGCGCCTCAGGCGCTCCGCTGAGCTCCGCGTGCAGCGTGAAGGCGCCGCCCTGGCCGGCCGCCCCGCCGATCTGAATGTAATAGGTCTGCCCGCTCGTCACGTCAGTGGAGAACTCGGATGCCGTGGCGCAGCGCAGCTCGGTCAATTGGAAAAGCGACGTTCCGCGATAGACAACGGCGACCGGCCCCCAGGTCGCGCCGGTTGTGATCGTGAGCGGTCCACTGGTCGCCGGCGTAACCTGATACCACACGGTGCGCGTAAAGCGGTTAGCGTTTGCGACACAACTCGGCGCGGTCACTTCGCCGGATTCGACCGTCGCGATGGACGTATTGCCTTGAATAGTGCTCGGTAGCGTCAACGGGGAGGCGTTGGCGAAGGCGTCGTTGGCGGCCACAACGTCGAAGGCGACGTCGAGCAGGAACGACCCACTCGAGCCGGCGGAGTCCGCGACCTGGAGGTAGTAGTCGTGTGCACCGGTAGTGGTCGTAGTGATGGTCGAGATACCGCAGTTCACCAGGTGCAGGCCGCTCAGCGACGGCGAACCCGTGGGCACGTCGAACAACGCCAGGACAGCTCGGCTTGTTCCACCGATGACGAGCGTCCCTGGACCAGGTACCGAGACGCGATACCACACCGTGTTGTTCAGTCCGAACGTGCAGCCGTTCGGCTCAGCCGCTTGCCTCGTAGCGGCGAAGGTGGTGCCGGCGATGCTCGCGACGCGCGCCGGGTCAGCGGTAATGGCCTGGGCAGCGTCGAACGCATCGTTCTCCGGCGGGACGACCGTGGTGTCGAGGGTCGCGTCGAGGACGAATGCTCCGCGTTGGGCAGCGCTGCCAGTGACCTGGAGGTAGTACGTCGTACCCGGCGTGAGGTAGACCTGCAGCTGCGACGTATGGACCGACGAGCTCTGCTCGTCGTTGCAGTCGACGACGGTCAGGTTTGAGAGACTCGAACCGGTATACAGCGCCAGCACGGTATCGTACGAGCTACCCGCGGTGGACAGGGTGAGCAGGCCCGCGGTCGACGGTGAGACGTGGTACCAGACGCTGCGCGGGCCTGGGAACGTGTTCCACGATCGCGCGCAGATCGGCCCAGGCTCACCTGGTTCGACGGTCGCGGATAGAGTAGAGCCGATGATGTGGGCAGGTATGCTCAGGTCCGTGGCGCCACTGAACGCGTCGTTGGTCGGCGGGAGGGACGACTGTAGGGTGACGGAACCGGTGAGATCGCCGGTGCCGTTGAGCGCGACGTAATACGTGGTACCGGCCGTTACTGAGAATGTCGTCTCGTCGACCCGGCATGTGAATAGGGACTGATTGCCGGGCGTTCCCGTGAGGATCTGCATCAGTGGATGGAATGTGGAGCTCGATGCGACGAGCGTAATCGATCCACTCTGCGTGGGCGTGAACGTATACCAGATGGTGTGGTGGTAGCCGCCGCCGCAGTTCGGCGGCTCGCCCAATTCCAGGCTCGCACTGCGGATCGATGTCGTCACGGCACCCGGAATCGGCAGCGGTAGCGCGCCAGCAACTGCATCGTTGACTGGAGGCGGGAGCGTAGCATCGATGCTGATGTCAACTCGGAATGCGTCGGCGGTTGCGCTGAATTCATCGCCGAACTGCAAGTAGTACATCTGACCCGCGTACACACCCACTTCCAGTCGGGTCGTCTGGTTGGGCTCGCTATATCCGTCGTTGCAGCCGATCGTGCTCAGTGTGCTAACGGTCGGCGCAGCCGGCGTCGGACTCGCGTAGAGCGCCAGGATCGGGTGGGTCGCACTACCCGAAGTCGTCGCCACCAGGAGGCCGGACGTTGCGGGCGTAAAGGCATACCAGACCGTTCGCAAGAGCTGGCCACGGCAGATCGTGCTGGGCTCGCGCGGCTGGACCGTCGCGCCATGCAAGGTGCCACTTAGTACTACGGGCAAGTTCAGCGACTGTGCATCCGCGAACTCGTCGTTGGCCGGCGGTGGCTGAGTCGTGTCGTTGGTCACGTTGAGGATGAACGCGCCACTGGTGCCCGACCGGCCCGTCAACCGCAGGTAGTACGTCTGGCCAGCCTGCACTCCAGAGGTTAGTGACGAGGTCAGGCTGCCGGAGTTGAAGTTCATGTTGCAGCCGTTGAACGCGAGGTTGGCGAGTGTATCCGGACTACCTGCCCGGTATATCTCGAGCACCATGTCGAGCGCGCTGCCAGCGGTGGTTGCGGTCAACTGACCGGATTGCGCGGGCACAATGCGGTACCAGACGGAACGTGCGCCACCAGAGAAGTCGCAGACTTGTGGCTCGCCACTCTCAGCAGTTGCGGCGACGGTGGAGCCAGCTTCTGTGAACGGCAGCGCGATCGGTGTGGCGTTCGCGAAGTTGTCGTTCGCCGGTGGCGCGTAAGACTGCAGGCTGAGCGGTCCGCTTTGCCCGAGGCTGCCGCCAACCTGCACGTAGATGGTGTCGCTCGGGCTGACTGTGATATCCACGCGGCCGCTGCCGCATGCAAGCGGGTGGGTGTTGGAAGACGATGGCAGTGCGTTGTAGACGCCGAGCAGAGGTGTAAACGTCTGACCCGTCGCGACGAGCGTCACGCGCCCGGATGTGCCGGCGGGTAATCGGTACCAGAGCGTCTTGCTCATGCCAAACGGGCACGACGACGGTTCGTTCGGCTCTTTGCTGGCGACCTGGTTCGAGGTACTGACGGAACCTGGCACCGGCAGCAGTGCCGCGTTCGCAAGCATGTCGTTGGCCTGCGCGATCTGCATTCCATCCAGGTCGAGGTGGAGTGTGAACGCGCCACTCGCGCCAGTTGGCGATACAACTTGCAGGTAGTACGTCTGCGCCGCCATCACTCCGATGGACAGTCCGCTAGTGCCGCAGCCAATTTCAGCCAGGCTGGCGGTCGTAACCGATGCGTTGGTCGAAACGTATGCGGTCACGAACGGGCTGTACACGGGCGAGCCGGCGGAGACCGTGAGTAGGCCGTTGGCCAGCGGCGTCCAGCGATACCAGACGCTGCGTGCGCGGCTCCAGTCATTGCCCTGGCCACACGTGGGCGTTGGTTCGGACGGTTGTAAGGTCGCGCCGACGGTGGTACCGGTCAACACGATCGCCGGTGGATCGATAACCGTCGCTTCCGCCAGCGCGTCATTCACCGGAGCGGGGTCGATTGTCAGTTGGAATGGACCTGCGACGTCGGTCGACGCGCCAACCTGGATGTAGTAGGTCTGGCCGGCAGTCACCAGCGCGTCGAAGCCGTTCACCTGGCACGCAAGCGACGTCAGGTGCGCGATGTCTAGGCCGCTGTACAGCGCACCAACTGGTGAGAACGCCGAGCTGGACAACGCAACCGCCACCGAGCCAGTCGTGGCCGGCTGGAACCGATACCAGACCGTGTGCTGCGTCGACGTCGCACACGTCGGGCGCGGCTCGCCCGACTCTAACGTCGCTGCCGTGTTGGAATCAGTGACCGCATCCGGCACACTCAGCGAGCGTGCGTTGGCGAATGCGTCGTTGACGGGTCGCGCGGCGCCGGTGTCCAGGCTTACCTGGAGGCTGTACGTTCCACGATTGTTGGCGCGCCCGCTGACCTGGATGTAATACGTCTCACCCGCGGCCACGGCTAGGCTCAGATCGAATGGTTGACCGCCGAAGCCGATATCGCAGCCCAGTCGAGCCAGACTGCCCAGATCGCTGCCGCTGTATACCGCGACATTCACCGCGAAGCTGGCGGTCACGCTGGTCGTGAGCACTCCGGAGCTCGATGGTGTGATGCGGTACCACACCGTGTTGTCGATCCTTGCTGTGCCGCTGCAGGGGTCGGTCGGTTCGCCGCTCTGCCGCGTGGCCGATACATTCGAACCACTGGCGAAGCCCGGTAGTGTCAGCGACACGGCCTGCTGGAACGAGTCGTTCGCCGGTGGCGATTGGTTGGTATCAAGTGCCACATCGAAGGAGATGGGTCCGCCTCCGGAGGTGCTGATGACCTGGAGGAAGTAGGTCTGGCCGGCCTCGACGCCAACGTCGAGGGCGGCAAAGCTGGGACTGTTCGCGCAGCCAATTTCGAAGAGGTCCGCAAATATCGGCTGAGCAACAGGCGATCGATACAGCGCGAGATAGTGGAACCGCGTTTCGCTGGCCACATGCGTCTGCAGGAGCCCGCTCGACGGCGCGGTGAGGCGGTACCAGATCGAGCCGCTGTTCTCGAAGCTGCAACTCGGCGCGGGCTCATCCGTTTCCAGCGAGGCGCCCAGAGTGTTGGCGCTGACGCGCGTTCCGACGGCAAGGGGCAGGGCGCCACTCAGCCGATCGTTCGCCGGCCCAATGATCGCCGTCACGCTTGCAGTGTTGTTCGCTTCATCTGTTTCAGCCGCGGCGCCTGTGGAGTCAGCCAACACCCAGACTGTGTGTGCGCCTTGCGTGAGCGTACCGGCCGACAGGGTCGCCGACACGGTCGTCGAGCCACCGATGGCCAATGGCGGCATCTCGACCGTTATCACTGGCGTGCCGTTCACCGGTGACGGCGGCGAGGTCGGATCGACGTAGAAGCCGACCTGGACGTTGGTGTCCATGTCGCCGTTGCCCTGGTTGGCGACGGTCGCGGTCAGTTGCAGCGGCTGATCGACAGCGCCGTGAACGTTCGAGAACTGGCTTATGAACAGATCGGGTCGTCCATTGATGCGCAGCGTGAAGTCGCCAGCGGCGGCGGCTGGACCAGCGACTTGCACGTAGTACGTCCCCGGCGAGATGTTCGTCATCAGTTGGCCTGACGTGGCGCACGCTAGTGCTGTCAGATGCGCCAGGTCGAACCCGGTGTACACGGACAGCACCGGGGTCTGCGAGGATGAGGTGCTCACTGAAAGCCGTGCTGGCGTAAACGTGCTGATCGGGAGCCGATACCAGACCGACCACTGCACTGCTTGGCCGCACGGGACACTGGATTCGAACGATTCGAGCGTTGCGCCGAGGCCGGTGCCGGCGGTCGCGCTGGGCAAGGCTACGGCGCGCGCAAATCCAAATGCGTCGTTTGCAGGCGCAACGGAGAACGCGCGGCTCGTCACGTTGTTGGCTTCATTGCTTTCGGCGATGACGTTGGCCGCGTCGACAACGATCCACAGGACGTGCGGACCAGGCCGCACAGTGTTGGCAGCAAGGACGAGCGACGGATTGTTGGATCCGCCGCCCGGCAGCGGCGGGACCGTTAGCGTCGCGATCGGTGTGTCGCTCGACGTCGGCGCGTTCGCGAGATCGATATAGACATTCACGGCTGAGCTGATCGTCGTTGCAGTCAGACCCTGATTCACTACGGTGAGCGCGATCGGCAGCGGCCGGTCCTCGGTGACCGGTGAAATGCCGCCCAGGAACGGAGCAAGATCTGGGAGATCGAGGACGAAGTCTTCCACCGTATTGCTGGCCGGCACGGTGACAGCCCGATTGGCAGGCGAATGGAAGTTCGCGGAAACGGTGAAGTCGTATGTGCCCGGCGCGAGCGGCACCGAGTACTCGCCTGCGCTATTCCCGCCGACAAAGCTGATACTGACGGACCCGGGTACGCCCTCGAAGGGGATCGACACGCTGACGAATGGGTTCGGTACGACGGGTCCAGTAGGGCTGCCCGACCGCACTGTGCCACTCACCGTGGACGAACTCGGCGCCGCGCCGATGACGACGTTCGCGATGTTGCTCGACGCGCTGGCGTCCACGACCACTGCACGCGTGCTGTTGTAGCCTTGGAAACCGCCAACGTACATCGCCACTCGGGCGTGCGAGACACGCCAAACGAAGTCGCCGTTCGGACCCGTAAGCGGGGACGTGTCAGCCTGACACAACGTGAGGCACACGCCCGTTACACGTACTCCGCTTACGCCGGTCCCTGACGGTGTCACGACGCGACCGCTGATCAGCACGGGCAAGAGGACGTTCGCGCTAACCGACGCTGCGTTGTTTGTCTCGTTGGATTCGTCGACCACACCGGTGGCATCGGCGAGGATGAAGATCGTGTGGAAGCCCGGCGACATCGTGTTCGCCGGAACGGTCGCCGTTACCGACGCTACAGCTCCGGAGACGATCGGTGGGACGCTTGCCGACGCGATCGGCGTATCCGCCGTGGTCGGGTTGCGACCCAGGTCGACATACAGACCGACACGAGACACAACGCTCGCGTCGGCTGAGCCTCTGTTGCGGATTTGAATCGAAACATCGGTCTGTTGCTCGGACGACGCCGGGAGTGCCGACGCGAAGCTGACCTCGAGGTCGGCGCGGGCCGGCGCGAGGCTCGTCGACAGCGTGAACTCCGGTCCGAAGCCAACGACTTGCAAGTAGTACGTCTGGCCAGACAGAAGTGGCATCGTGAGCGTCGACGTGCCACCCGACGCGAAGTTCGCGGCGCGCGCACATGCCACACGTTGCAATTGGTTCACCGCGCTGCCGGTGTAGACCGACAACGTTGGGGAGAAGTAGTGCGAGTCGTTGAAGGATGCCGAGACGGAAACATCCCCGACCGCCGGGGCCAGCTGGTACCACACGGTAGGCGAATTGAATTGCGTCGATCCGCAGTTCGGCTGTGGCTCCGATGGTTGGCGGGATGCGAAGTTGAGCGTGCCTACGACCGTCGTGCTGGTCGCGAGCGAAGCCGCATTCGCGAAGTCGTCGTTGGCCGGCGTCTGCCCAACGAACGTGCCGTTGGCCGTCGCGTTGTTGGTTTCGTTGGATTCGGCCACGACGTTGCTCGAGTCCGCGACCGCCCAGACGGTGTGCTCGCCGGCGGTGAGCGTATTCGGTGGCAGGCTGCCGCTGACCATCGCCGTGCCTGCCGCGGCGAGCGGCGGGACGTCGAGCGTGAGCAGCGGTGTATCGCCTGCGCCCGGCGTCGACGGCGTATCCGCGTAGACGCTGACCTTCGAGGCGACGCCGGTCGCACCGTTGCCGCTGTTCTGCACCGTCGTCTCGAATGGCATGGCATGCCCGGTCGTCCACTGGTCTGTCACCAGCAGCTCGGAGACAATCAGGTCGGGCTGCACGCTCGTGTCCAGACGCGAACGCACGACGAAGCTGCTGCCTTGATCGGCGGCCGAACGGACCTGGAGGAAGTAGCGCTCGCCAGCGGTGACGGGCGTGGTCACCGTCGAGTTGACCTCGGTAATACAGGCTGCTTGATGCAGACCGGCGAGCGTTGTCCCGGTGTACAACGCCAGATCGGCTTCGCCGGCGATCAGGAGCTCGACCGAGAGCGTGCCGCTGGTGGCGGGTTCGATGCGATACCAGACCGTCCGCGTGCCGTTCCACCACCACGCGGCGCACGTTGGCACCGGTTCGCCCGTTTCTGAGGTCGCGGTGCGCGTGTCGCCACCGCCGAAGCCATTCACGTCGAGAAGCGGGGCACCGGCAAAGGAGTCGCTTTGCGGTGGTCCGCCGACCGCAAGCCAGCCACCGCCCACATTGTTGCGCTCATTGGTTTCGATCACGCTGTTGGCACCGTCGGCCAGGACGCGGAGGTTGTGCACGCCGGTGGCGAGGATGCCCGGCGCCAGGGCGGCCTGCACGGTGGTGCTTGCACCAGCCGCAAGCGGCGCAACGGACACAGTCTGCAGTGGCGGTTCGCCCGGCACAGGATCGTGGTTGAGGTCTGCGAAGACCTGCGCATTGAAGTTCGAGGTGACCGGACCAGCGCCGATGTTCTGCACGACGATGTCGACGAGAATGGGCTGACTGGGCGGGCCCGAGAGTGGTGATACGGCGGGCACGAACAGATCGGGCAAGGCGAGTGGCGTCTGCGCGATGGTCGCGGTGACTGTGGCCGTCGCGGTCGTCGTCACCGTAGCGGTCGGCGTCATGGTCGCGGTGCCGGTCGGCGAGCCAGTTGCCGTCGACGTGGCCGTCGCGGTGCCGGTGACGAGCGGGATGGGCGTCGCCGTGCTCGTTGGCGTTGCTGTCGATGTGGTGGTTTGGCTCGTGGAGCCCGTTGGGCTCGCGGTCGAGGTTGGCGAGCTCGTTGCGGTCGAGGTGGCTGACGTCGTTGGCGATGGGCTGGCTGTAGCGGTGGCCGATGGCGTCGCGGTCGGCGTGTTGGTCGGCGTGGCGGTACTGGTAGGGGTTGTCGTTGCCGAGGGTGGGGTCTGCGAGCTCACCGGCGCAGGTCCGATCAAGTTGGACGTGACGACGATGAGCGACAAGAGCGCTGATAAGAACGCGAGCGCTGTGTCCCCCCGAATACGCCGCACTGCACCCCCCAAACGGATTTACACGCGAGACGCCCACGGCGGGCAACCCAGCCACAAGTCCAGGCGGCGCCAATAGTTGCACCCCTGTGCCGTACAGGTCACTACCTGCCGGTGCGACTGGTTGCGCCTCGGTTGAACGGCGGTTGCGAGTCGGTTGCCGTGGGCTGTTTGGCGTTCAGTTGGGCGGTAGCCGCTGCAGGCCGGCCGTGGCCCGTGCTTCGTTTGGCACCAATTCGAGCGCGCGCCGATAGGCCACGCGGGCGTTGACAAGGTCACCCAGCGCTGCCTGTGTGTCGCCGATGGCCGACCAGGTCGCGGCGTTACCCCCGAAGAGTTCGGACGCGCGCGTCAGCTCGGCGAGTGCCGTCTGGTAGTCACGCTGGTTGAACGCTGTCGCACCCGCCGCCCGCCAGATGAGCCAGTGGCCTGGCGCCATGCGCAATGCGCGCTGGTGGGCCTCCGTTGCGCGGGCAGCGAGCGCCTGATCGTTGAGCCGTGCCGCGGCTTCGCCAGCGATCGCAGCCCAATTACTGAGGATCAACGCGTTGCCTGGGTCGCGTAACACGGCTTGTTCAGTCGCGGCGATCGCCTCGCGGTACGCGCTGGTCGACCCGGAGCGTGCCAGTGCAAGGTGGGCACGCCCGAGCTCATGCCAATAGGTAGGCTCGTTGAGCCAGCGATCGACGGAGGTTCGTAGCTCGCGCGCGGTAGCTGCTGCATCGCCACCACGTTCGGCGGCGATTGCGCGGGCGTAGGCCTGATCGGCGTCAAGCTGTTGCACGCCCGCGAAGGTTAGAGCTCCTGCGAGCCCGAGTCCGACGGCACCGACGGCGAACGCCGGTCCACCGCCACGCGACGTGGCGGGTGCGGTGCTGGGCGCGCGCGTAACGCCTACAGTTGCCCCGGCAATTAACCAGGCCAACAGTGAAGCTGCCGTCACTTCGACGTTGAACTGTTGCTCGACGAGGTGAGCGCTCAGTGCAGCCACGAGCACGAGGATCGTCTCAGACGACGTGTGCTTCTTTTGCCGGATGTGCCAACCGAGTACGCCAACCAGCGCGACGTACGCCAGCCCACCGAAAACGCCCATGCCAACCAACGTGTCGAGCGTCGCGTTGTGGGCGCGGTCGAGCACGAACTCCGGAGGCTCCAGCGTCCAGATTTCGGCGGGGTAGCGCTCCAGCACGACACTGCCAAACGTATTGAGTCCGGAGCCGAGCCATGGCCGCTCCAGAACAAGCTGGATGGCCGTTTTCCACAGAGCGAGTCTGACGCGCGTGCTCCCGTCGGTCGGTATCGTCGACGGACTGACGGTCGCCACGAGAAGCACCGCGAGCAGGCCGATGGCGCCCGCGGCAGGCAGCCAGGAGCCCCTTAGTCGCGGTCTGAGGCGCACGACTCCATAAAGTGCGAGTCCAGCGCCTGCGCCTAGGAGGCCAGCACGCGAACCAGTCAACAATAGCGCTACGACCTGGAGCCCGAGCGCCGCCCAAACCGCGAGATCGTTCGACGCAAGCCGACGCGTGGGGCGCAGCAGCGCGCCAACCGTCAGCACGATCGACAGCACCAGAAAAGCCGCCAGGAAGTCCGGATTGCCGAATGTCGAGAAAGGTCGATCGGCCGACGATACGGCTTGGCCCGACCATTCGACACCCCGCCGCCAACTCAGCGGGTCGAGCTGCAGGCGCTGCGCAATGGCATAAGCGGATGTCAGGCTGGCCACCGCGGCCGCGACGACCGCCAGTCGACGCACGTGTTCCCGACTCGTCAGCACGACCGCGCCCATGACAAACACGACGATGAAGGTCAGCTGTGTTTGCAGCCCTGTCCAGCGCTGGTAGCTACCCCAGAAACTAACCAACGGCGAGGTGGACGCGAGCGTCGCCACGGTCCACGCCAACACGAGGAGCACGACGGCCCCGAGCAGCAGCCTGGACTCGCGAATCCACTGTATTACTGTCAGGTCGTCATGGCCCGATCTGAGCATTCGTAGAGCAGTCGTCGCGATGGCCAACGCGACGAGGACCCGCAGCACGACCTGCTTTGGCAGCTCAAAGCCCTCGTTGAGGTTCGGCAGGAACACCAAGGCGACGGCGGCTACGGATGTGAGGAGCCCCAGCTCGAGGGGGGTGATGTGCTGACGCGCGCGAGCCTGCGTCTGCTTCGCCGTCCGTGCACCCGCCCGTACACCGCTCGCCACGCCCGAGAGCATACTGGCGGCCACCTGCCGCCACCCGGCCCAGCCTGGCTCCGCCGCGCGCGTTGCGACAGTGCGCTTGGACTGTCTATCGCAAAGTAGAAGCCTTGCCGTCCGCCGTTATTGCCTGTGCCGACCTCGTGAATGAGCAACGCACCTGTGCCTAGCCCGTGTGCATCGAGGAGTCGCCATTGACCGTCTTCGGTCACGCTCCGCGGGCCGCCTTGATGCGCGTCAGGGCGGGCAGTGCGCCTCGGCGGACTACGTACAGCTCGATCTGGTGCCGATTTACCGCGGGTCCGCCAAAAAATAAACGCCGAGGTGAAAACTTAGTCGGTGGACCGCGTCGGGGTGCCAGGCATGCGGAAAAAAGCGTGATCACTGAACGGCGCGCCACGGGTGGCGCCGCACGTAGAGAAGTTGAGGCAGATCGAACTCCGGATTCATACGTAATCGCCGCGGTCTTGATGCGCCCGCACAGGCCGGCCTCGTCGACGGCCCGCTGAAGCTGCGCGAACCTGGTAATGCTAAGCACGCAAGTATCGATTCAGGGGTTCGTCGTGGTAATCGCGAAGCGTTCACGTGGCAATGAACTGCCCAAGGTCGCTTTCGGCCAGCCTGGGTCGCGCACTGACTGATGATCAAACGCTGTTCGAACTACGACTGTTCATCACGCCGAGCTAAGATATTGATCTGGCCTTGGTGCCTGGGGGCACGTAACGACCTGTCTATAATCCGCCGCACCACGCCTATGTTGCCAGCACAGCCAGGCCCGCTGATTGGCCGTGCGGCAGAAATCGAGAATGGCGGAGCCCCCTTAGCTGACCCAGATATACGTCTGGTTACCCTGGAGCCTCGTCCGCTCAGCATCCGAGATCAGCGCAAATTACCGCAAGCACTTAGCGCGCAGCCGACACCACCGCCAACCGTCACCACCCGACCCTGAACTCCCGGGCGACTTCTCAACAGACGGCAACCCCTGGCCCCATACGAACGGTGAGGACATATGCTCGTCATCACCGCGCGAGGTGCACTGGCATGCGCGTCAAGAAATCTCGCATATCTGGCGCCTGAGGCAGGGGTAACTTCACCGCGAGTGGCGTGCGGCATTGACCATTCAACCAACTCGCCGTGAATGTGGATTCTGTGCTGGGCGACTTCCGTCCGTTAGCCCATCATCAGCAATCGGTCCGGCGATCAACCCGGCCAACAGGTGCGTCATGGCGGCTTGGAAACGGGTGACGTCGCCGTACGGCCGGGCGACGAGCATCGCTCCCTCGAGTCCGCCAACAATCGCTCGTGCGGTATCTGTCGATGACCCCACGACCTGAAGGGTTCCTTCCTGTTGACCCTGGTCGACGACGCGTTGTAGCCAGGCCTCATTTGCGTCAAAGAACTGGATGACCGCGTCCCGCATACGCTGTGGGAGGGTCTGGTACTCCGCGGCGAGCATGCCGCATAGACACATACGCTTGTCGCGCAGGACATCCAGGTACAGCTTGGCGTAGCCTTCGAGCTTGGCAGGAACGCTGATCGCGCTGCTGTCCAGGGCTTCGAGAGCCGCGGCGAACCGGTCGGAATACCGACTGATGAGCGCCTCACCCAACTCAGCTTTGCCGGCAAAGTGATAATGCAACGCGGCTTTGGTCAGCCGTAGCTCGGCGGCCACGTCCGCATAGCTGAATCCATTGAAGCCTCGGCTTTGAGCGAGACGCTCAGCGACGTCAAGAATCTGGGTCGCGCTATCCACGTCGCGACGCCTGTGGTGGTTCGTCATTGCTCGTCCTGTGTGGCATCGGAGTGTGCCGCAGCGCCGACGAGACCAATCTGCATGTTGACATCTTACTTACTAGTAGGTAAGGTCTGCGCGCGATGATGGCTGCGCAGCGCATTATCGATCCGGTGAGTCCAGACCGCTGGCACTCGTCCACTCACTGCACGGAGTGGGACGCCAGCCTGGTCGCGAACCACATCCTCGGCGAGCATGTGTGGGCTGGTGAGCTCGTTCAGGGGAAGACCGTCGCGGAGGTCGGCAACGCCCTGGACGGCGATCTGACTGCAGAGGATCCTGCCGCGGCCTACCGCCGGTCCGTCGGAGTGGCTCGCAAAACCGTGGAGGCCCCGGCGCCCTGGAGGCCACCGGTCACCTATCGTTCGGCGACTACTCGGGTGTCGATTATGCGGGCCAGCTGTTCATGGACATCCTGATTCACGGCTGGGACATCGCCACAGTAACTGGCCAGGATTCCCGCCTCGACGCTGAGCTTGTGGCGCGCTGCCTGCCCATCGCCGACGCGTTGACGCGCCAGTTCCGTGCGGCGGGTGTGTTTGGCGACGACGTACCCGTGATGCGAGTTGCCGATCAGCAGACGAAACTGCTCGCACGCGTCGGGCACAGGCCGTAGCGCCCAAACGTATGGATGGTCCGGGCGATAAACAGTCGCTGGTTCGCGTGGCGGCCGTCCAGGCCGCGCCGGTGTTCCTGAACCGCGAAGCGACCATCGCCAAGGCGACCGAGCTGTTGAGCCAGGCAGCCGACAATGGTGCGCAACTGGTCGTGTTCCCGGAGTCGTTCGTCCCCTGCTATCCGGTGTGGTTGTGGGGGGCGCGGGCGGATGTCGAAGCCGACGCCTTCGCTCGCTTGTACGCCAACGCGGTTGATGTTCCGGGGGCCGCGGCCGAGTGCTTGGCGGAGGCCGCGCGGAGCACCGGCGTCACGCTGGCGATAGGCGTGACCGAACGGGACAGCACGTACAGCCGGGCGACCCTGTATAACTCGCTCCTGGTATTCGATGCCAGCGGCGAACTGGTGCTGCATCACCGCAAACTGATGCCTACGTACAAGGAGCGGACCGTTTGGGGCCAGGGCGACGGAAGCTCGCTCAGGACAGTCGACCTGAATGGAGTCCGCATCGGCGGATTGATCTGCTGGGAGAACCTGATGCCGCTTGCCCGCCAGGCGCTCTACGCTCAGGGCGAGCAGATCCACCTGGCGCCGACGGCGGACACCGGAGCAGCCTGGCAAGCGTCTCTCCGGCACATCGCCTATGAAGGCCGAATCTTCGTGGTGAGTTGCTGCCAGGTGCTCGACAGCACTACGGCTCCGGATGATCCGGCCCTGGCCGGCTTTGCGGCGGATGCCGGTTGGCTGATAACTGGCGGCTCGGCCATTGTCTCACCAGGTGGCGACTGCGACTATCTCGCGGGACCGGTCTACTGCGAGGAGACAATCCTGTATGCCGATCTCGATCTGGAGAAAGTCGTCGCGGCGAAGCATAGCTTCGATGTCGCCGGACATTACACTCGGCCTGACGTACTGGAGTTGCGCATTAACCGCGAGCGACATGCGCCGCTCTTCGAAGTCAGGCGCCAATAGAGCCGGCGGGACCTTCACGCGGCCGGGGGTCAGCCGTGCCATCTCAAGATTCGAGGTACCAGTGGTGAAAACGCGAGGAGGCCGAAATGGATAAGCCGTTGTATCACGAGGGCAATCGCCAGTTGCAGGATCGCTTCGACTCGCGCCGGATCGCTGACCGGCTCGAGCAGGTGACGTTGCACGACCGGTTCACCGATGACGACCGTGATTTCGTATCGCGTTGTGCAATGTTCTTCCTGGCGACCGCCGATGCGTCCGGCCAGCCCGACGTTTCATACAAAGGCGGCGTGCCCGGTTTCGTACGGATACTCGAGGATCGGACGCTCGCCTTTCCTGATTACGACGGCAACGGCATGTTCAAGAGCCTGGGCAATATCCTCGCCAACCCGAGAGTCGGCCTGCTGTTTGTCGACTTCGAGCGCCCCCGCCGGATGCGGGTCAGTGGTACAGCGAGCGTCTCGACCGACGACCCGCTGCTCGGCGAATTCTCCGGCGCCCAAATGATCGTGCGTGTCCGCGCCGAACGTATTTTCCCGAACTGTCCACGCTACATCCATCGCATGCCGGTAGTCGAACAGTCGGTCTACGCGCCGCGGCCGGAGCACAAGCCACCTGAGCCTGAATGGAAACGGATGGACGTGTTCCGCGACGCGCTACCGCACCCAGGAGACACCCGTTCTGCGTGACGGACACTCGGCTGCGCCGCCGCCACGCTTTCGGAGCCCTGCGCTGGAGCGGCCCCCAATGTGGGCGGGATGCTAAGTTGCGGCCACCGCGAGCTGCTGCTTACGCGCCGGGCTGATCCCCAGACTCAGCCCGGCTGCGATGAACCCGAGAATCGCTGCCGAAACAAACATCAGGTGGTAGTCGCCCAGCAGATCATGGAAAAACCCGCCACCGTAGGCCGCGAGCCCGGCGCCCACCATGTGGCTGAAGAAGAACCAGGGCGGACGATTCATTTGCAAGTGGGCGTGCGTCTGAGATTGCAGATTCATCGCGGCAACGAAATCATTCAGTCGCGCACGCTCGGCTACCGGTCGCCCCTTGCTCCGCGACTGGCGTTTCGAACGGAGTATATCCCTCACCGGAGACTCATCTCGCCAGGAGGAACGGCGATGTCATGCTCGAGGTGAACCGCACTTGCACCGTCCTCACGCAGATCTTCGCCACAATCCGCTTGTGGCCAATCAACCAGTGCGCCCCCAGTGCCGTTTCCAGATACTCCAAATCCCTGGGCAGAACCAAGCTCGGCGGACGGGACTCCAGCGCGAGCGGGCACCACCAGTCAGGCGACGCCGCGGCAGGGCTTCGCAGAAGCGTCTTTCTGCTCCGGGCCTCCAGGCCTGCTGACCGGGACATACAGGTAGAGCGCCGCCTGCGTTCGCTCCAGTTGCATGGTGGTCCGCAACGCGTCGAGCACTGCTACCGGCCAGTGATTGTAGCCGTGTGTCTGCCAGTCTGGACCTTCCAACGGGTGATCGAGAACCAGCAACCCGATCTGGCCCGTACAAATCTGGCGTACAACGGAAGCAGCGTCCCACTGGCCCGTCACGTCGAGGATCGAAAAGATATACGGTTCGAGTAGGATCTCGCGCCCGGCCAGGGTCACGATATCCAGTGGCTCCGCCAGAACCCCGCGCGGCTCGGCGCGCACGCGCTCGAGAACGGCGGCAAATTGCGTCGCTTGGCGCTCGTCCGGGTGCAGCGTGCGATCGAGCACAGTGCCCAGGTCAGCAGCAGGTGGAGGTAGCCAACATGGTGACGCGAGGACCGCCAGCAGCCCAGCCGAAGCGGCGAGGCGCCCGACTGGCGGCATTTCACCGCTCAGTACGAACAACCACACGCCGCGGGTCGCTAGCACCGCGGTCGCGGCAGCCGACTCAATCCAGTAGTTCCAGTTCGAGCCAACCTTGGCTAGCTCGACCGGCAGGAGCAGCACCGAAATGAGCCAGAACACCACGAGTGGATCCTGCAGCCAGCTGCGAATCTGACGCGCACGACTCAGAACGGGCAGCAGCGCGAGGGCAAATGCCACTGCTTGATAGCGCCCGAGAATCGCGAGATTGGACACCAGAATGTCCATGGAATAGGGGTTCAGATTGGCTCGGACGGTGTTGTCGAGGAACGTATAATTGGACAACGCTGCAACAGCGCATGGACCGACGCCAACGATCAGGATTGACGCGGCGAAGACCACCGCGCTCACTCTGTTGCGGCACCACAGCCACCACAAGCCAGCAATGCTGGCCGCGACGAACGTCTGCTTGCTCACGAATGCCAATCCGGCCAACACTCCAGCGCCGACGGCGCGGCGTCGATCGCAGCCGCTGTCGAGCATGGCGATCGCGCCCAGAGAGAGCGCCACGCCCAGCATGTCTTCCTTATAGAAAGCGAACCAGGGGTAGTCGCCGGGAAAGCCCAGCCCCAGGAAAAGCACGCCTGCGAAGAGACCGGCGCGCCAATCCCCCACTCGTCGCGCAGCGAGCCGTCCGACGAGGATCGCCGCAAGCAGTCCCGCCCCGAAGGACAGAATGCGACCTGGCCCGAAGCCAGGCCCGGCGAGCACTTGCAGCCCTGCCACGAGCGAGTAGTACAGCGGTGTATAGGCCGTCACCGTAAACGGCGACCGATCTAACGCCTGGTACAGCGCCTCGCCTCGAAGAAGCCGCGCAGCCTGGTCGTAGATGATTGCCTCGCCATACATCGCCTCGACCGGCCGTAGGATCGCGGCGACACCACGCAAGATCCGATCAGTTGCCAGAAGCAGCAGTACGCAACCCGCGACGAACACCAGTACGCCGCCCTGTCCTGGCCGGCGCCAGGTCGCGACCTTCGGAACCGCATCGGCTGCCACGGTGACACCCTTAGGACTGACGATCATCGGTCACTCTGATAGTGTTCCAGTCGTGAGCACCGACCGCCAACAGAGATGCACCTGACGATCGCCAGCGCACGAGACATTACGCTCGAGGGACAACTCGATCGCCGCCTGCGGCATGCGGTCGCGCGGCTGGCGGACGACGACGTCTTCGACGAGACATTCGTCCTCCAGGATGTTGCGCGAATACCCGACTATCATCGCCAATTCGAAGAATTCGCGGGCGACCTGTCGGGGCGCTACATCGGTGTCCTCGCAGCTTGCGCCGCGTACACGGGCGACCTGTATCCGCGCCTGCATCGGGTCGCACAGGCCATACCCGGTTTTCAGCGGCCAACTGGTCTGGTAGGAAGCGACCAACCCCTGAACGCAGTCGATTTTCCAGTGATCTGGGGGCAAGGTCGACTTCTGGCCGGATTGATCGACTATCACGCGGTCTTCCCGTCGGATGAGGTCCTCGCGTGTGCACGCAACCTGGGCGACTACTACGCGCGCATCGCTGCATTCTGGTCGAGGCCGGAAATGTGCGCGCACCAGGACTTCTCGTATTACACGCAAGCTATCGGGGGTCTGGTTGGGCTCCATCGCGCAACTGGGCAGGAGTCGCAGCTGGCAACCGCGCATGCGATAGGGATGCTCTGGCTCGAGCAGTCGGCGGACCGCCAGGTCGCCAATCACCACAGTCACGGCTTTCTACTGACACTCCTGGGTCTGCTGGACTTGTATGAAACCACCGGTCAGGACGTCTTTCTCTGGACCGTGCAGGAGGTTTCGGCCGAGATAGCCACGAAGCTGATCTTCGTCGATGGTGCGCCACCCGAGTTTTTCCCGTGGTCAGAGCGCACGGAGGCATGCTCGATTGCCGACTGGCTGCACATCAATCTTCGTCTGGCGCACCTGACCCATCAGGCGGACTACTTTGAGATGGCGGAGCGCATCTGGCGAAACGCGCTGTACGGAAATCAGGCCGCCAATGGCGGCTTTTGCCATCGTCACTTCCGCGCGGATCGCCTCGGGTATACCGGCGAGGGCTGCGAGGCGTGGTGGTGCTGTTCCTTTCACGGGCCGCTGGGCTACACCCGCCTCCTCCGCTACCTGTACACCTCGACCGAAGACGAGGTGTGGGTGAACTTCATCGAACCCTCCACTGTTGACCTGCAAGTGTCGCGCGGTGCGGTGCGCATCGCGCAGCACACCACCTATCCCAGCCAGGGTGAGTTTGTTCTCCAGGTCATCGAGGCTCCTGCCGACGGCATACGGCTGCGGGTGCGCTGCCCGCCATGGGCCGCCGTCGAGCGGGTGCTGCTGAATAACGCACCCACAAGTCATGTCGTCGACGACGCGTATCTGCGCCTCATGGACGCTGTGCGGACGGGCGACTCAGTGAGCGTGAGCCTCCGCATCGGCTTGCGCCTGGAATCAGGCGATGGGCTGCTGGGTAGCCTGTGGTGGGGGCCGCTGCTCATGACCTGCGAAAGTCCCGGTGGACCTCCGCATGCAGTGGCTGTGCCGCCAGCCGACGTGGCTGGCCTGCTCCACCTTCGGCCACTCGATGCGCCGGACCATCCTTACGCCATCAAAGGAACTCACTTCGCGGTGATTGGCACCGGGAACCCCGTATCTCAGCCAATCGAGAGCCTGAACCTGAATCAACCGCAGTTCGGTCGGTTGCGGCCGTTCGCGGATCAGACCGGTTTTTCCGCGCCACCGCCCGCCATCCTGCGCCTGCCTGTCATCGAAGCTGGCCGCCCGAGCATGGCAAGGGAGCTCAGTCGCCTGCTCGGTGATGGGAGACCGTGAGCGCACAGCCCACCATAGGCCTGGAAGCTTCATGTCCTTAGATCAGTGTGTGTCCCTCGCATTGACGCAAACAGCTCTTCAGCGCTCCTCTGGCGATGTAAATAAGAAACCGGCCTCCGACCGGTGAGCTCACAACTCTGCGGTGCGAGCCTCCGTCGGCGTGCGGCGTCGAGCGTGGACCTGGGTGGGCCGTGGTCCGCTGCCAACCGGGGTGCTGCGCGCCAGCGCCAGCGCCGTCGCTTCCTCGATGCCCAGCAAGGCACCTTCCGATTTCACGCGGTCGAACGCCCTGGCGCCGAGCCGCCTCCTTG
>DASXRR010000338.1:0-14301 GCA_036506475.1 Chloroflexota bacterium | reverse complement strand
GTCAGTTGCAGCACGTCGAGGATCGTCCCTGCTGCCCCCTGTGCCTCGACAAAGCTGACTGCCAATGACGAGCACCCCGCCGGCGGCAGCTGCACCGGCACGCCCTGCGCCGCCACGACGGTGGGTGCCACCGCCAGCAAGTATCCGAGCCACACAGGTAGACGCATGCTCCGATCATCACCTACCGCGAGCGCCGGCTGTCAACCGCTGCGCGGCCAGACCGCCCAACACCAGCAGGCTTCTCCCGCGCGACGCTAGGTATGATCGACCGTGGTGGCAGTCGCGGCCTGGGCCTTGATCAAGTTGATCGCATCCTGACAGGCCTGTTTGGTCGTGTAAGTCTCGCTGGTCGCCAACGTCGCGTAGTTCCCGGCGGCCTGGATCTCGAAGTAATACTGGCCGTTGGTGCTCTTGCTGATGCTGAACCTCATGTCGGTATGTCCCTTCTTCGTTGGTAACGTCCGGCCGACGATTATTCCGCGCGCAGGACCCGGCCGGGGCGCGCGCCGGTGTGCTGCTCGGCGTCGACCACGACCGTGCCGTTGACGATAACGGTCGCTATGCCAGTGGGAAAGCGCTGCGGATCGAGGAATGTGGCTTCGTCGCGCACTGTGTCGGGATCGAACACGACGACGTCGGCGATGTTGCCAGCAGCGAGCACGCCACGGTCGCGCAGGCCGAAGGTTTCGGCGACCAGGCCACTGGCGCGATGGACCGCCGTCGCGAGATCAAGCGTGCCTTGATCGCGCACATAGCGCCCGAGCAAGCGCGGGTACGTCCCGTAGTAGCGCGGGTGCGGATGACCGCTGCCGCTCGGCCCAGCTGGATCGACGGCCAAGCCGTCGGAGCCGATCAGCGTGTCAGGATGGCGCAGCACGGCCTCGAGGTCGGCATCCGAGCGCCCGAAGGCGATCATGTTGACCAGACCTTCTTCGGCGGCGATCAGGTCGAGCGTCGTCGCGTCGGGTTCCGTGTGCCGCTCCGCGGCGATCTCTGACACGCGCTTACCGACCACGCTTGCGTCGCCGCCCGGTCGTACCCAACAGATCAGCACGTCCTCCCAGCGCTGCACCAGCGTGGACTGCCATTCCTCACGAATTCGTTCGCGTTCGGTAGAAGAGTGAAGGCGTTCGACCATGGCCATGGTGCCGCCTTCGTGCGCCCAACCTGGCAGCAATTGCGACAGGTTGGCGCTGCCTGCGAGGTAGGGATAACTATCAGCGCGGATGCGCACGCCATCAGTACGCGCCTGGTCCATACGCTCCAGCGCGGTGACGGTTTTGCCCCAGTTTCGTTCGCCGACGACCGCCAGGTGCGACGCCTGGACGCGGCTGCCGCTGTCGCTGCCGACCTGGATTGCTTCGTCGACCGCTTCGACCAGGTGGTCGGCGTAATTGCGCATGTGCATCGCAAACACGCGGTCGTGCGCGCCCACGATTTTGCCCAGCGCCACCAGCTCGTCGTGCTGCGCATAGGAGATTGGGGCGTACATGAAGCCAGTCGACAGGCCGATGGCTCCTTCGCGCAGGGCCTGGTCGAGCAACCGACACATCTGGAGCAGCTCGGCGCCAGTGGGCAGCCGGTTGGCGTAGCCCATGACGCTGGCATGGATGCCGAGGTGCCCGGCCAGCGGCGCCACGTTGATCGACACACCATCGGATTCGACCCGTGTCATGTACTCCGCCATGGACTGCCAGGTCCAGCGCACCGAAGGATCGGGATCGACCAGGTAGATCGCGGTGCGCACGGCCTCACTCGCCGAGCGATCGGCAAGCGGTGCAACACCCAGCCCGCAGTTGCCGACGATTTCCGTCGTAACACCCTGGTGAACTTTGCTCAATCCGCGACCGTCGCTCAGCAACGACAGGTCCGAGTGACTGTGCGCGTCGATGAAGCCCGGACACACCACGCGACCGCGTACATCGATGCGCCTTGCCGCCGGCTGGTCGGCGAGCTCGCCGATGGCATCGATGCGCTCGCCACGAATGCCAACGTCCGCCCGCCGCGCAGGCGCGCCAGTGCCGTCAACCAGCGACCCACCGTGGATCAGCAGGTCAAACGCAGTCACTGAACGGGCGTACGCAGAGTGCCCAGCTGCTCGATGCGCGCCTCCATCACATCACCGGTTTTCAAATACGTGCCGGTCGTCGCGCCTACGCCGGACGGTGTGCCGGTCTCGATGATGTCGCCGGGTTCCAGGGTCATGAAGCGCGAAGCAAAGACGACGGTCTCGGCAACGGTCGAGATCATCTCGCGCGTATTCGAATGCTGTCTGCGTTCGCCGTTCAGGTGCAGTGAGAGGTCGAGTGACTGCGGATCGGTGACCTCGTCGGCCGTAAGAATGTAGGGTCCGATTGGCGCGAAGCCATCGGGCCACTTGCCGTTCAACCAGTCGAAGAACTGGTTCCATACATCTGCATCCCGATCCACGCCCCAGTCTGTGGTCCGCGCCGACACGTCATTGGCGATGGTGTAGCCGAAGACCATGTCGAGCGCATCGTCCAAGGCCACGTTGCGACAGCGGGTCCCAATGACCACGGCTAGCTCCACTTCCCAGTCGTTGGTATGCGACACGCTCGGCAAGCACAGCGGCTCGTCTGGTCCAATGATGGCGCTGGACGGTTTCAGAAACAGCTTGGGCACGATGCGGCGCTTGTCGACCGGCTGACCACCACCTTCGGTGATGTGGTCCTGGTAGTTGCGCGCGAGCGCCAGCAACTTGGGCGGCCGGCGTAGCGGCGCCAGCAGGCGCACTGAGTTGACATCGCGCGTCGGCCCGCCCGCACCTCGGACATTGCCCAGTCCGGATTCGACGAGCCCGAGCAGATCACCCGCTCCAAGGTCGGTCACGGTGCCCGACGCGGGATCACCGTCCAGCACACCGTGGCGAATGCCACTGTCAGTTTGGAATGTCACCAGTTTCATCGATGGTCTCCCTGGAGGTGGACAACGTGGTTCTCGGTCGCAGATGTGTGCGCGGCGAGGATGATCTGCAAGGCGGCCCGCGCATCGCGCGGTCCGAGCTCCGGAGCCAACTCGCCGCGCACAGCGCCAACGAAGTGGTCGACCAGGCCGCGGATCGACTCTCTGCCGTAGTAGCGCTGCGTCGGACTTTCCGTGCCAAATACAGACAGCGCCGGTGCAGCGGCATCCACGGTGATGGTGCCGTGCGACCCCATGATGCGCAGTCGACGATCGCCGCCATAGCCGTTTGGATGGCCTGTCGTGGGTGCGCGTCCAACCGACGTCGTCGCGACAACGCCGTGCTCGAACGTGAGTGCCAGGACCGAGAAGTCGTCGGCCTCACCGTCATAGAAGAAGGCGCCGCGCGTCGCGTAGACGGACGTTGCCTCCAGGCCGAGCACGCTGCGCAGGGCATCGACGGGATACAGCCCGAAGTTCAATAATTCGCCGAGCGGCCACGCGGCGGTGCCGGCGGCGATCACGAACTCCGAGTGCACGGCCCACGGTAAACCGATGGCGCCGCCCGCGACCGCATTTCGCGCGGAGCGAATCGCCGGATTGAAGCGATAGTGATGAGCGGGCATGCACACACCGGTGCCAAATGCTTGCGCAATCAGGTCGCACTCCTGGAGGCTGCGCGCGAGCGGTTTGTCGACCAGCGCGTGCTTGCCGGCCGCGGCGACGCGTTCCAGGACTGCCGCGCGTCGATCGAGCGGACAGCACACCGAGACCACGTCGACGCGCGGATCGGCCAGTGCCATGTCCAGGTCGGCAACGTACGGTACGCCGAGCGCGTTCGCCTCGCGTCGATTCAGCGCATGCTGCGTTTCCGGCGCTTCGGCTTCGTCCGCGACGGCGACGATGCGCAGCGCCGGATGATTGGCCAGCACTGGTAGGTACATGGTGCGCTGGTGGGCCTGGCCGCCGATGCTCGCGAAGCTGACCAGCAACACGCCCAGCCGGCCGTCTTCAGCTGGCAACGCCAACCACCTCCCCTGTACGGAGTGACTCTTCGCCGGCCACGGCCATCGCCACTGCACGGCGTGCATCCTGTCCGGAGACCGCCGGCTGCGTCTGACCGCGAATCGCGTCGATCCAGGCGGTAACTTCGCGATCGAAGCCGAGCTGGCCGTTACCGGGCAGCAGGCTCGTGCCACCCTCGAGGAACGCGACACCCTGCTCCGCGTCCCACGGCAACCGGAGTGCGCCGAGGGTGCCCTGGATGAATACGTCGCGATACGCAAACGAGCGTGGCCGATTCGCGCGACTCATCTCGCACACCGCGGTGCCGCCGTGCTGGTAGCGGACGATCATGCTCAGGTAGTCGTGGATGGCGAGGTCGGCCGACGTTTCCTTGCGCCCCTGCACGTAGATCGAGGCCGGTTCGTCGTTCATCCACCAGGTGGCGAGGTCGAGCAGATGCACGCCGTTGTGCAGCACGTGACCACCCGAGCGACGTGGATCGACCACCCAGGCGCGCCAGTCGGGCCAGAGCCAGCCGCCGAGAATCGCCAGCCGAACGTAGACCGGCCGTCCGATGTCACCACTATCGATGGTCTGCTTGATCCTACGACCGTAGTCGTAGAACCGATGGGTGTGCGCGCCCATCAGGACCAGCCCGCGCTCGTCGAATGCGCGCACAAGTGCATCCGCGCCGTCGACGCTGATCGCCAGCGGCTTCTCCATGAGCAAGTGTTTGCCCGCGCGCGCGATGGCTATACCAAGCTCGACGTGGGTGTCGTTGGGCGTGCACACAATGCACGCATCGACCTCCGGCCACGCCAGCAGCTCGGCGGCGCTGGTCGCGCTGCGCGCGTCGGGCAACCCGCGAATAGCCGCGCGAGCACGACTGGGATCGACGTCGGCCACTCCGACGAGCTTGACTCCGGCGAGTCCGCTCAGCGCCGCGAGATGCATGTTGGCGACGAAGCCGGTGCCGATCACACCGACGCCGAGTGTCACAGGCTGAACACCTGGCGGGCCACCTCACTCGTGCAGCGCATATTGGCGCCGGCGTCGGCGTAGATGCCGAGCACGTAGTCCGGATCGAGTAGTGGTGCGTCGCTGCCAAACAGCAGTCTGTGTTGGCCTACGCGCTGGACGAGCTCACGTGTAATCGGCAGGTCGGGAAACGAGGTCGACAATTCCACGTAGACGTTCGATGTGCGCTCCACGAGTCGCGCGGCGCTACGCGACGGAGTGCCCGGACCGGCATGCGCGACGATCACGTTCCACGCCGGGTATTCGACTGCGATGCACGCCAGCGCCTGGTCCCATGCGGCGCCATCCACATGGATCTTCAGCGGATAGCCTCGGCGGGCTACCTCGCGCAGGAGCGCCATGCATGCTTCACTTGCTGTGGGCTGACCGGTGTAGCTGCAGTGCAGCTTGGCGCCTACCGCGTGGCCGTTCTTGAAGGCCGCGTCCAACGCACGGCAGGAGCCGTCGAGATCGTTCGGGTTGACCACGACGTACGCGCGCTGGCTGTCGTCGACGGTGGCGAATGCCTCGGCGTTGCCACCGTCCGCATCGTCCGCGATAGCCCGCAACGACGAGGCGATGCGCAGCGTGATGTCCTGGCGGGGGGTCCAAGGCGGCGTCGGAAAGCCAAGTGCCCCGACATGGGCATGGACGTCGATCAGCCTGTCCGCTCGGGTGGGCTGTGGCAGATCGAATGACTGTGGCGGCAGGCCAAACAAACGCTGCGCGTTGCCTGCCAGGATGCACCGCTTGTCGTCCTCGGCGATGTCGGCGCACAGGACAGCGTTGAGCGCCGCCTGGATCGGCCGCATCGGCGCACCGGAGCCGAACACTAGCCGCTGCGCGCCTACCGTGCGCACCACCGTCTCGACGCCGCGGTACTGGGCCAGTCGACTTGTCTCCAGATACAGGTGCGGCCAGCGCTCGAGGGCCGCCAGGCAATCACCGAGTGTTGTGTAATGCGCACCGACCAGCACCACGTGCCCGTCCAGGGCCTCCGTTGCGGCGCCGATCGCGGTCGCATCCCCGAAGTGCGTCACCGGAACGAGGATCGGGCAACGGCCACGGACGGCAGCCGCCATGGCACTGAAGGCGTAGGAATGGACCTGCGGCAGCAGCCGAACGCCGACAACACCCGCCGTTAGCACGCGCTCCAGTTCGGACCGCCAGTCCAGGTACTGCACCGGATGCAACGTGGCCACTGGATACAGCCGCACGCCCCCGTGGCTGCCCGCCGCTGTCAGCGCGATGTCGTTCCCACGCTCGTGCCGCGAGCTCCGCATCGCGAATAGAGCGCTGCGAATGCGATGCGAGCTGAGTTCAGACAGCGCGGCGTCCAGTCCGTATTCGGCGGCGGGCGTCAGGCGCGGCGACGCGTCGGCCAGGACGGTGACATCGATCACGTCCGTTGCCGCGGGTCCAGTGCGTCGCGCAAGCCATCGCCGATGAAATTGATGGCCAGCACGGTGATCGCGATCGCCAATCCGGGCGGCAGCCAGAGCCAGGGCATTGATTCGAGGATGGTCAGCGACTGGGCCTCGTTGAGCATGTTGCCCCACGATGGCTGCGGCGGACGCACGCCGAGTCCGAGGAACGACAGCGCGGCTTCGAGCAGAATCGCCTGCGCGACCGCGAAGGTGCCGGTTACCGTCAGCGGCGACAACACCGAGGGCACCATGTGGCGCACGATGACGTGTCCGGTCGACGCGCCGAGGGCGCGCGCGGCAATGAAAAAGTCCTGCTCGCGCAGGGATAGCGCCAGCCCACGCACGATGCGACACGCGGTTGGCCAGTAGAACAGGCCAATGCCCAGAATCACTGTCTCACGGCTTGGACCGACCAGCGCGACGATCGTAATGATGACCACCAGCGCTGGAAAAGACAGCACCACGTCGGTCATACGCATGATGACGGTGTCCGTCCAGCCGCCGTACGTGCCCGCCAATGAGCCAAGCAGCAGACCGATCGACGTCGACATCATTGCCGCCGCTAGACCGACGATAAGCGACACCTGGCCGGCGTAAAGCAAGCGACTGAACACGTCTCGGCCCGCCGAGTCCGTACCCAGCGGATGCGGCCCGCTGGGCGGCTTGCGAAAGAATGCCAGGTCAACCTTGAGTGGGTCCGTCGGTGCAATCAGCGGCGCCAGGAACGACAGCATGGCGACCACGAACAAGATAGCCAGCCCCAGTAGTGCCAGGCGGTGGCGCAGAAAACGGCGCAGCGCCATCTGGCCAGGCGATCGCGCTGCCGGAGCCTTTACGGGCAACACCACTGGGCTTCCGCCACGCGCCGAAGCTGATGCAACCGCGCTCATTGGAGTCGAATGCGCGGATCGACGATCGCGTACGACAGATCCGCCAGCAAGTTGCACAGCAGCACCAGCACGGCGACGATCAGAATGAAGCCGGTCAGCACTGGGTAGTCACGCTGGGTGATCGACGCCAGCGCCAGTTGACCCATGCCGGGCCACGAGAAGATCTGCTCGACGACGACCGCACCGCCGAACAGCAGCGGAATCTGGATGCCAACGACCGTGATCAACGGAATGAGCGCATTCGGCAGCGCGTGACGCAAGATGACCAGCCGATCCTGGAGTCCCTTGGCGCGCGCCGTTGTCAAGTAGTCTTGGCGGATGACTTCGAGCAGGCTGGAGCGCGCATAGCGCGCAAATGGTCCGGAGAGGTTGAGGCCGAGGATCATTGCCGGCAGGACCAGGTGATGCAGGTCGTCGCCGATGCTGCGGGGCGCACCCGCGGTGAACATACCGCTTGTCGGAAGCAGGTTGAGCTTGAGCGAAAAGATGTAGATCGCTGCTAGGCCCAGAAAAAAGCTGGGCGTTGAGATGGTGGCCAGGCTGATCACAGCCGAGGCATAGTCGAGCAGCGAGTACTGGCGGATCGCCGCCAGCAGGCCGATCGGCACGCCCACGATCAACGCAATCAACAGCGCTGTCCCCATCAGCTCGATGGTTGGCCACACGCGTTCCTTGACCACGTCGCCGACGGGCCGCCGATCGAAATACGAGTAGCCGAGATTGCCCTTGGCGACCTCGCCGAGCCATACCACGTACTGGACCGGCAACGGCTTATCCAGACCCAGCTGTGCGCGCAGCCGCGCCACGTACTCCTCCGCGCCGCCGGCCATGTACTCCGGATTGATCATCATGCGCACCGGATCGCCCGGCGCCAGGCGCACGAACACAAAGCTCAGCACCGTGATGCCCAGCAACACGGGTACCGAGATCAGCAGGCGGCGAAGGATCCAGCGCTGCATCTACCTACGGTCTTTGTCATCCTGAGCTTGCGAAGTGCCATCCCGTGCCCGGGGAGTTTCGTGCCAAACCGTGGAAGGGAGATCCGCTCGCCGATAGCGCCCCAGCAAGCGGATCCTTCGCAAGCTCAGGATGACAGGCTTTGCCAGGATCACATTCGTGACCGTCACGGCGCCATGCGCCACTCGGCGGCGTTCCAGAAGCCGTACGTCAGCTCGCCGTGCGGCTTGAAGTTCTGCAGTTTGGCCGACGAGGCCCACACCGCGGCGGGCACATACAGCCACAGGTACGGCACCTCATCATTGGTGACCTTGGCCACGGTCTGATAAATCTGCGCCCGCGCAGCGGCATCGCTCGTCGCGCGGCCGCGCGCAAAGGCGGCATCGACCTCGGTGTTGCAGTAGTGCGCGTTGTTCCCACCAGCCGGGAAGGCCTGGTCGCACTGGTTAGGCACCGACGTGCTGTCCGGGTCGATCGTGTACAGGCCGCCGCCATACAGACTGAAGTCAAAGGTGCGGTTCTTGTGGTTCTCGGTCAGCGGACCTACCTCGAGCGGATTGAGCTCGACCTTCATGCCCACCGCCCCGAGCTGGCTCTGGACGATCTGAATCGTGGCGTCGCGGTCGCGGATGCCCTGGATCCACTGAATCTTGACCACCTGATCCGGATTCCAGCCGGCCTCGGCCAATAAGGCCTTGGCTTTGTCCGGGTTGTACTCGTATTTGTTCAGCTCGGCCGGGATAGCCGCCGGCGGACCGAGGACATGCGTATTGGTGATCGAGGCGAAGCCGCCCAGGACCTGGTTGACGATGCCGGCACGATCGATCGCGTACAGCATCGCCTGGCGCACACGCTTGTCCTGGAGGTCCTTGGGGCCATCCAGGTTGACGGCCATCAAGATGATCCCTGGCCCAGGCTTCGACTCGACTTTCAGCGACGGCAGCGCCTTGAGCCGATCGACGTCGGTCGGCGAGACCTGGACCAGCTGCATCTCGCCCTTTTCGAGCTGCGCAGTCGCAACATCGGTCGTCACTGGCTTGAAGAACATTCGATCGAAGCCGACCGGGGCGCGGTAATTGGGATTCTTCTCCAGCTCGACAAACTGGTCGGTCTCGTAGCGCACGAACTTGTATGGACCCAGGCCGACGGTTGGATTCTTGAAGAACGGGTGATCGGCCAGCGTCTTGATGTCGGCTGTGCCGAGCACGCTTTCGGGCAGGATGCCGTAGAACGGCCAGCTGATCGACGAGATGAAGGCCGCGTTCGGTTGTTCGAGCTCGACCACAAAGGTGGTGGAATCAGGTGCACGAAAGCCAGCAACATCGTTGGCCTTGCCGGAGCGGAAGTCGGCCATACCGACGACCTTGTCGAACTTGGCCGAGTGGGCGCTGCCCGAGGCCGGGTTGGCCAGCAATTTGTAGGTGAACAGGACGTCTTTGGAGGTGAACGGCTCGCCGTTGCTCCACTTCAGCCCGCTGCGCAGGGTGAATGTGAACGTCTTCGCGTCAGCCGAGGGGGCCCACTTCTCGGCCAGCCGCGGCTCGTACTCATATTTGTCGTTGACCATCAGCAGCGCGTCGTAGATCAACGAGTTGATCTGCGTGTCGGGCCCGTTGGGCGGGGCGAGCGGGTTCCAGTTGCGCGGCTTCTGGTACAGGTACACATTCAGGGTTCCGCCGCTGGGCGCAGCGGCCGCGACGGCGGTGCTGGCAACGGCGACCACGGTCGGCACGGCGGCAGCGACGGTCGGCCCGACGGCGGCCACGGTAGTGGCGGCCGGTTTCGCCGCGGCCTGGACCGTCGCCTGTACCTGCGGCACGGAGGTAGGCGCCACGGTCGCCGCCACGCTGACGGCGGTGGCAGCGGCAGGAACCGCCGTGGCAGCAGCGGCGGCCGCCTGAGTAGGCGCAGCCGACGGCGCGGCCGGAGCGCAGGCCGCAACAAACAGCGCGAGGCTGGTCAGGATCGAACAGATTGTCGGCAGCGACTTCACGACCTGATACTCCTTCGTTTGCCGCCGCATCGTACCCCGCGTTTGAGCCACGCCGCGCGTTCCGATAGAGTGGGCGGCATCTTCGGGCCCCGGGGGTTCGCGTGACCGCTTCGACGACAACGCGCCGCCTGTTCCTTCGCTATGCCGTGCTCGGTTCAGCCGCGGCCTCCCTGCTCGCCGCTTGCGCGCCAGCCGCGCCCGCGGCACCGACCGCCGCACCTGCCGCACCCGCGGCACCTACAGCCGCCCCAGCCGCGCCGACGGCAGCACCAAAGCCAACCACACCGCCTGCCGCGGCTGCCGCACCGACCGTCGCGCCAACGGCCGCCGCCGCCGCGGCCAAGCCCACGACCGCCGCGGCCGCGGCGAAACCGTCGGTCACCGACGCGCACATCGCTATTCAGGTCAAGCCGACGGGCTTCTACACCCTCAAATTCATCGCCCAGCAGATCTCGTTCCTGTTCCTCGACAAGCTGCTGACGGTCGCCGACGATTGGACACTCCAGCCGCGGCTCGCCGAACGTTGGGAGACCGCGCCGGACGGCAAGGCCGTCACCTTCTTCTTGCGTAAGGGTTTGAAGTGGAGCGACGGCGCGCCACTCACTGCCAAGGACATCCAGTTCACCTTCAAATCGACGATGGACGTCCGCACCGCGGCCGCGCCAGGCCCGACCTCGATTATCAAGGGCTACCAGGACTTCCGCGAAGGCAAGATCGACAGCCCGCCCGGGCTGGTCGTCGTCGACGATTCCACATTTCGACTCGAATTCGACACACCCAACGCGGGGTTCGTACCCAGCATCAGCTTCCTGGGCTTCCAGATCCTGCCGCAGCACATCCTTGGTTCAGTCGATCCGACCCAGCTCGAGCAGCATCCGTTCTTCCAGAATCCGACCGTCGCCAGTGGTCCATTCAAGTTCGTCAAGTACGAGACCGATCAGTTCATCCAGGTCGAGCGCAACCCGAACTTCTATGGTCCGCAGCCAAAGCTCGAGCGCATTTTCGTCCACATCGCGACGTCCGACGTGGCGACCGCGCAGTTGCAGAAAGGCGAGATTCTGCACACCCAGATCTCGGTCACCGATGCCGAAACACTGAAGAGCCTGCCCGGCGTCAAGGTCGCCAACAAGCCCGCCGCGGGCATCTTCTTGATGGCCCCGATGTTCGACGGTCAGAAGTTCAACAACAAACTGGTTCGCCAGGCGCTGGTGTATGCCATCGATCGCGAGGGCATCGTCAAGCAGGTCCTGAAGGGCTATGGACGCGTCGTCAACAGCCACATCATTGGCCCGGAGTGGGCGATCAACCCGAATCTGAACAAGTACGAGTACAACCCGGAGAAAGCCAAGGCCTTGCTGGCCGAGGCGAAGTGGGACCCCAACACCCCGGTGGTCATCAACTGGATGGCCGGGCAGGGTGGTCGCGACGTCGAGAATTCGCTCCTGATTGCGCAGTCGCAGCTCCAGGCCGTGGGTATCAAAGCGGACTTCCAGCCGCTGGAGCGCGGTCCATTGTTGGAGGCGATTACGGGCCGCAAATTCGACCTGGTGTCGTACGGCGGCGGTGTGTATACGGTCGATCCGGACAGCACGTCATATGTGTTGATGTGTCAGTTCGCGCAGCCGAAGGGCGCCAACAACCCGGCCTACTGCAATCCGGACGTCGATCGTCTGTTCATACAAGGCCGTGGCGAAACGGATCCTGCCAAGCGCGCCAAGATCTATCAGGAAGCGTCAGCGCTGATCAACGACGATGTATCCCACGTCTGGCTGTTCGTCGCCGACGCGATCTATGGCTACAGCGACAAACTCCAGGGCATCAAACCGCATGGCGACTTCAACTCCGCGTATTGGAACGCCCATGAGTGGACGGTGACCGGCTGAAAGTCGCCAGCCTCGAGACCATCCGGGTCCGCGCGGACTTATCCGAGCCGCGCGGACCCTCGATGTTCACCTATCGCGCGCGCGAAACGCTGTTCATCAAGCTCACTACCGATGACGGGCTCGTCGGTTGGGGCGAGACGTACGCGATGGGTGGCGTCCGGTCCGCTCTCGAGGACGTCCTTGCCCCGCTGCTGATCGGCCGGGATCCACTCGATGCACGCCGTCTGCATCAAGAGATGCTCAGCAGTACCTTTGGCAATGGCTTCGCGGTCGGTGGCGTCGAGCTCGCGCTGGACGATGTGCGCGGCAAGTCGCTCGGTGTGCCGGTGCACGTGCTCTACGGCGGAGCCGTGCGGACGCGCGTCGAGGCGTATGCGTCACTGCCTGGCTACTACCTCGACCGCGGTCCGGAAGACCACTGGCAGGACGAGGTCGATGCACTCATTGCGCGCGGTTTTGGGGGCGTGAAGTTCCGCATCGGTCGCTTCGATCCGCGGCGCGAAGTGGCACTGCTGTCGGCGATCCGTAAAACGGTCGGACCTGACCTACGCCTGATGGCTGATGCCAACGCCGCCTACTCGCCTGCACTCGCCTTGCGCGCCGCGCGGGCACTCGTGGAGCTCGACTTCGATTGGCTGGAGGAGCCGCTGCCGCAGTCGGGCTATCTGGGCTATCCCGAGCTGCGGGCCAAGATGGACCTGCCACTGGCGGGTGGCGAAGGGCTCATGACCCGGCCCGCGGCGCACGAGTCGCTCCAGCGCGGCTGCTTCGACATCGTCCAACCCGATGTGAGCATCTGCGGTGGCATCGCCGAGTGTCTGTTCATCGGTGACCTGGCCCGCATGAGCGCGGTCCGCTGCATCCCGCACTGTTGGGCAGGCGGCATCACGCTCGCGGCGACGCTGCACCTCGCAGCGCTGCTGCCCGAGCCGAGTCGAATGCTCGGCGTGGATGCGCCCCTGCTCGAATACGACGTGACCGAAAATCCGTTTCGCGATGAGCTCGTCGTGGGCGATCCATTCGCTCTGCATGACGGCTCTGTCGATGTACCGACCGCGCCGGGCCTTGGCATCGACGTCGACGAGAGCGCGCTCCGCCGCTACACAGTCTGAGGAGCCCACTGAGGAAAATCGCGCCGCAGGAAGGCGAGAAATTCGGCCGCGGCTGACTCCGAGGCGCCCTGATAGGGTGGCAGCATGCGCAGTGGAAAACGCGCATCGTGCAGGCGCCACAGCACCTTGTCATAGGCGCCGTCGATCCGACTCATGCCTTGTCCGACACATGCGTGAAACACCTGCGCAATGCGGTGCAGCTCACTTTCGAGCTGGATCAGCATCGGCATATCGCGCCTCCGGCCTGCCTCGAAATACTCGCGCCCGCGCGCCAGGTTGATCGTTGCCAGACTGATCAGCAGGCCAGGCTCGCCGATCAAGCTGCCATACAGAAACCCGCGCTCGTTGAGAAAGTGGCGCAGCGCCGAGGCGCCATCGAGCAGCTCGCGCACCCGCTGCATCGAGTCAGTGCTGTTCTTGGTGGCGACCAGGTTCGGGTGATCGGCGGCGATCGCCGCGTACTCCGTGCCCGTGACCAGGCGTTTGGTGCGCAGCAGGTTGTAGTGCAGGAACTGGCAGTCCGCGAATGTGCCGAGCACGGTGTCGAAGAACACGCGCACTTCAGCATCTTCTAGCGCACCCCAGCTGGGCAGTGCTACCTGGAACAGTCGCACTCCGAACGTATCGCGCGCGAATGCGATGCGGCGCAGCATCGTCTCCAGCGCCAGCGAGATGACGCCGACCATCGGCTCCGCCTGGCCGGCGCGCATCTCGTCGACAAAGACGCGCGCAATCTGCTGGAACTGCGCCTCGTCGACGGCGTAGCCCTCGCCCGCGGTGCCGAAAACGTACAGATGCTGGTATCCGGCTTCGAGCAACACACGGATCTCGTGCCGGAAGAGGGCCTCGTCGAGCGCGAACGTGTCCGTCCAGGGCACGACCGCCGTGCCCAGGATGCACGCGGGAAAGCGGCTCACCTGGTACCACGGGGCGCAGCTGTGCCGTTTGTCATGCTGAGCGCAGCGACGCATCCGCGGGCTGGGGCGGTTTCGGCAAGCGGATCCTTCGCAAGCTCAGGATGACAATCGCCGTGCCCAGGATGCACGCGGGAAAGCGGCTCACCTGGTACCACGGGGCGCAGCTGTGCCGTTTGTC
>DASXRR010000337.1:0-5505 GCA_036506475.1 Chloroflexota bacterium | reverse complement strand
GGTTTCCGCGCAACAGCCCCCAGGTTGGCTCAATCGGCAGGTCCAACTGGCAGACAATGTCGCATTTCTCGCACGTTGTGCACAGCAGGAAGGTGTCGGTCATCTGCTGATCGAAATGATCTTTCCCTTCCAGCACGTCCTTGACGAACGACCACTTGCCGCGCGGACCGCTCGACTCCCAGCCGCGCCCTTGATAGAGCGTGCACGTATCGACGCAGTAGCCACACTGCGCACACGCGTACGCATAGCTGGCCACATCGGCAGGGAAGCCCCTGGCCGGTGCTTTGCGCTCCATCGGCTCGGCGGGTCGGCCAAACAGATTCGCAAACGTGCGCACCAGCGGCTCCATACCGGCGGCCATGCCGATGACTTCGCCGATAGGGCCCGTGCCAAAGACGAGCTTGCCGGGATTGAGGATGCCATTGGGATCGTTGCGCCCCTTCGCGAGCTTCAGGGCGGTCACGCGTTCGGCGCCGAGCAGGTTGTCGGCTCGGCTGGAGAAATAGCGGCCGACGCTGTACGCGCGTCCGCCGTGGCGCTCGGCAGCGCGGATTGCGCTCAACGCAAAGCCATAGCCGAACGTGAAGCCAGGCGTGCGTTCGTCGTGGGGAATGAATCCGAGTAGCACGATCTCGTTGCCGCGCACGGAGATGCCTTCGATCGCCAGTGGGGCTTTGATGTTCCTTGCCAGTTCGTCCAGCACATCGGGCAGGCTCACCAGCGGCACGACGACTTCCGTGGCTACCACTGATGGTCCGAGCCGCTTCAGTCGCATCGGCTTGAATCGCTCATCCCACTCATGCCGCGCTATCGCCGCGGGTAAGCGCTCGGCATCGGTGCTGGCGGCGATCTCGCGCAAACCGTCGATCACGGGTTGACTGTCTTCCGCCGCGTACGCCACTAGCACGATATAGCGGCCTTCGGGCAGCTTCGGACCCGCTGGCTCCGGATGGCCCTGGTGAGTCGTGGGTGGCCCGGCGTTCTTCAGCTGGGCCATGGTGGGATTCAAGAACGAAATGGACCAGATCGGGAGCCCGCCCTCGCTGATTCTGTGCAGCGCCTCCGTCATCTGGCGTGCGTCAGCGAACGCGATGGCAGTCTGCGACAGATCACCGGTGTACCGGACGGCCAGCGTCACTTCGCTGATGATGCCGGTCGTTCCTTCCGCTTCCGAGATCGTCGCCAGCTCTTTGCCAGTGATGTGGCGAACCTCGCCCTTAGCGGTGACTACGCGTGCCGCGATAACGTTATCGGCGAACCAGCCGTAGGCATGGCTACCGATACCGGCTCCGCCCTGTGCCAGCCAGCCGCCGACCGTAGATGCCGGTGCGCTGGTCGGATACAAGCGCAGCGCCAGTCCATAGGCGGCGAGGGCTTCCTCCAGGTCCTTCCAGACGGTGCCCGCGCGCACCGTCACCGCCATGCCTTCGGTGTCAGCCCGGACAATGCCTTTCAGCCTGGTGAGGTCCAGAACAAGACCACCCTGCGCCGGGACCGCGCCACCGTAGCCGGAGGTCGCCTTCCCGCGCGGTACCACGGGGATGCCGTTTTCGGCCGCGTACCGCACCAGGCGCACTACCTGGTCCTCCGTCTCGGGCTGCGCTACGCCGTCTGCGAGGCTCGGACCGGCCAGGATGCGAAACAACCCCGGCAGGACACCGGTGTCGTGCGAGTACACGCGTCGCTCGCGCTTGTCGAAACGCGCGCGACCGGTGCCAACGATGTTTTCGATAGCCTTGCGCTGCGCAGCAGCAATGGTAGGCATGGAGGTCCTCACTTTCACACGGCGACGCTGAGAGCGGCCGTTCGGCGGCGCTGCAGGTCGGTGTGGACCGCGCGCAGCAATTCGACAGCCTCGGCAATTCGCGGATCGGCTAGTCGGTAGAGGATGTTGCCGTCAGCTCGGCGCGTCTCCACGAGGCCGAGATGGCGCATCAGCGACAGGTGCTGCGAAACGTTGGATTGGCGGGCGCCGACCAAGTGACATAGCTCGCCAACGCTCTTTTCACTGTCGCGCAGTGCGCTCACGATCAGCAGTCGTTTGGGATCGCTGAGCGCCTGGCAGAAACTCGCATGGAGGGCATACAGCTCCTCTCGCGGGATGCTCTCGGACGTACGCGCGGCCTGGCTCATGGGGCCTCCCGGAGGGGTCGCGGCGCAGGCATATTCGCGAACGCGAATGTCCTGATGTGCCGACCCATGTCCACGTAGTACCAGCAGCGGCGTGCGCCCGCCCCGCCCAACGGGGCGGTTTTTGGCCCTTACGGAACCACCCCAGCGGGTGTTTCTATACCCCACCTGGGTATGCCACACTCGACGCAAGGCATGGTTCTGGCACTACGGAGGCGTACGTATGTCAACGACACAGAGCGTGACAGTTGATCTTCTGGGCAATATGGCATTCCGCGCCATCACCGGCACGGGGCACGAAGTCGTCATGGACGCGGCGCCGGAGGCCGGCGGCACCGATACCGGTGCGCGTCCGATGGAGTTACTGCTCGTCGGGCTCGGCGGATGCACCGGCATGGACGTGATCAGCATGTTGCGCAAGATGCGCCAGGATGTGACTGACTACGAGATACATGTGTCGGGCGAACGATCGACGGACCATCCGAAGGTCTTTACCAGTATCCACGTCGAACACGTCGTCCGCGGCCGGGCGCTACATGTGGAGTCGGTCAAGCGAGCGGTCGAATTGTCGGCGAGCCGTTACTGCTCGGCTGCCGCGATGTTGGGCCGAGTTGCGCGCATCGACGAGACGTATCGCGTCATCGACGACCAGAGCGGGCACGAGCAGGCCGGCATGCTCGCCGTGGCAGCCTGAAACCTCAGGATGAAGCCAGCATGAACGTTCAATACGTTGCGCTCCCTACTGACGGCGGGCGGTATCTAGCGCACTTCGGTCGCGCCCGTAGCATGGCAATGTTCGGTGTTGCCGACGGACAGATCATCAGCCGCGAAGACCGCCTGAATCCCGACCCCGACCACCTGGATCCGGCGCACCACCGCCTGATGCTCGATCTTGTGCGGGGCTGCCAGGTTGTCATCGCCGCGCATATCGGTCCACCCATGGTGGCATCGCTGACGCATCTCGGCTACCAGGTGCTGGGTGCTCCAAGCGAATCCGTAGACGCCGCACTCAGCGCATATCTCCGTTCGTTGAGGGGGGGTCCGCCGCTCGAAGTGCTGACGTTCAACCCGGCCGAGGCGCTCGAGCACCACCATCATGGCGTTGAGGCCTCGACGGCATGACCTTCGACGCGCTGGTCATCGCCGCGCACGCCGACGATTCCGAGACGCTGATGGGCGGCACGCTGGCGAAACTAGCCGACCGTGGGCAACGCATCTTACTGGTGGACGTGACCGATGGCGAGCCAACCGAATTCGCCTCACCCGGCAAGCGGGCGGCGCAAGCGTTGGAGGCTGCCCGCATTCTGCGTGTGGACCGCTGGGTCGGGAAACCTGCCACTCACCGGCGGGCTTGTTCGAGCACGTTGCTGGTAGGAACCGGCCAGTTGGTGGACGGGGTTCGGCTTCCCGCCGGCCCTCGTTGCACTCGGTTCGAATTGGACGACAGTCGAGTTCATCCGGACTCTGCGCACGGGTAGGAACCCGTTGGGCGGGCTGGTAGGTCCTCGGATGCCGTGGCAGGACTTCTCGCGAGCGTTCTCAAACGACGAGTCTGTAGCGATCTGCACGTATTTGCGGTCGCTGGAACCGCTACTCAGTCCTGTTCCGCCGCGGTAGCGGGGCGCGCTGCGACGACCCAGCAGACGCCCGGCCACGTACTGGTCCTGACGTGCCAGCGAGCGACAATGTTGATCCCCCGACCCGCGCGAACCACTAACGCAGAAGGCTTTCCCAGCTACTGCAACCAGGCTTGCGTTCGCCCGGTCCGGTGGCGAGCCGACGTGTCTCTGTCGGCGGTCGCACCTCCACGGGAGGGGTAACTTCTCTGCAAACGAGCGGCATCACCGAGGCGCCGATTTCCAAGCGAGGCAAGCGCTCGTCACTGAGGGGACGTCGGCATTGGGGCGACGGACTGGCGCGGTGATGGGCGAATCAATCTCAGGTGGTGATGGCCAGCGCACCCAGTGCGGCAGTCGTCGACGGTGCATGCGATTGGCGTCGCACAAGCAGTACAGGACGTTTGGCAGTGCGAACGAGCGCGTCGGCAGTGCTGCCAAGCGTGGCCCTCGCGGCACCGACTCTGGCGTGGGTAGCGATCACGATGAGGTCGGCGTCGATTCGATCCGCCTCTTCTTCGATGGTGCGCACCACATCGCCGGCGCCCGCCTTAGCCTCGGCAGCGATGCCGACGTCACGCAGTCGCCTGGCTAGCGCATCCACGTAGCTCTGTGCGCTCCTCAGGGCGTCATCGTCCCAGCTCGGATCGATGGGTACATTCGGTGCGGCCCCGAGGCCTGCTGAATAAAGCCACAGCGGAATAGGCACGACGACTTCGAGCAGCACGAGCCGCGCGCCGGTCGACCTTGCCAGACCCACCGCGTGGCCCAGCGCGAGCGCGCCGCCGGGCGTACCGTCGACCGGCACAAGTAGTGTCCGGAGATTGGTCGAGCGCTTGCCCCCGGGGCGCACCAACAGAACCGGCACACGGCTCTGTGAGACCACCGACTCGGCCACACTGCCCATCACCGCGCGGCGAATGCCGCTGCGCCCGTGAGTGGACATAACCACAACATCGGCTTCGGCTTCGCCGATCGCCCACAGCAGCTGCGACGCCACGTCAATGCCGCTCCACACTTGCGTGGCGACGGTGAAGGTTTCGGCCTGGAGCTCGCCAGCAATCTTCGCCAGGTAACGGCCTGCCTCCTCGCGTTCTGCCGGCGCTGCGGCGACGCGGATCAGGGTGATCTGGCTGTGGCATGCTCGCGCCAACGTGCGCGCCAGGGGTAGCGCCACCGCCGACTGCGGAGTGCCGTCGAGGGGCACCAGGATGCGCTCGAACATGGCCCCACTATGCGGCACTGCTGGTGTGGCTGTCCCGATCTTGACGGGTGGTTTTGCCGCCTGGTGCAACCTACCCCATGGGGTAGCACACAACTACCCCTGCGGGGCTGGTGGCTGCCCGTTGTGCGGCGGATGCTCGGAGAGCGATTCAAAACACCTGATCGATGTGGGTGACTCTCATGATGACTGCTGGTGGCGATGCTCCCGCGGAACTGTTGATCACGTCGATGCGCCTGCGCGAGCAGGCCGAGGCGGCTGCCGAGAGTTCGGTCGAGCGGTTGCTTCGCGCAGTTGATACGCATGCCGCGGCGGAGGCCGACGCGCTAGTCCAATACGAGTACCTTGCTCAGGAGAGCGGTGACCCGGTGATCGCGCTAGTGCTGCGGCTTATCCTGGACGACGAGGTTCGACACCACGGCTTGCTGCATCGCATGGCAACAACATTGCGCGATGCGCTGGAGTGGACCTCATCACCAGCCGCGCTGCCGAAAGGCGTCCCGAAGGGAGCTGTGTCTAGTGCTGATGTCATACTGG
>DASXRR010000336.1:0-8714 GCA_036506475.1 Chloroflexota bacterium | reverse complement strand
GCTCCGCGTGGGGCCTGGCGCATTCGCTGACGCCAGGAGGGCTTTCGCAGCCTGGCGCGTTTCCTCCTTGGCGGCAAGCCGCGCCTTCGGCGCCCCCGCTGCGCGGGGCTGACGGGCTTGCAGCCAATTCCCCTACGCGCCTTTTCGGCTGCGCCCACCTGGCTGCGAACGCGCCCCTTGCGGGGCGGCCCCACGCTCCGCTCCTGAATCGGGGCGCCTGCGGCGTGATCTGTTTCAGCAGGGGCTCCGCCCCCGCACCCCCGACCCAACCTGAACTGCCCCGCGTCCCAGGGGCGCCTCCCCAACGCACAGTGGCTTTCAATCGTTTGCTGCCGTGGGCGCATCACTAACGACGCTCTTAGACTTGGAGACGTCGCTATCAATAGCCGCCTACGCCTTCAAACGCAACTAGCGTCTGGTCAATAAATAACCGGCCGGCCGCGCCTATATCGTAGAATAGAACATGTGTTCTGATGAGGCTATCAAGCGATGCCCAAACTGCAACCAGTCGAAGTTAACAACGGAGTTTTCAAGCGACCGTTCAAGACCAACTGGCCTCGACATCAACTGTCGCAGCTGTACGCGTCAGCGAGTGAGCGCGAAGCGTGGTGCGTATATTGCTGCCGGCAGATGCTCCGAATGCGGATCTTCTCGAGAAGGTTCGATTTCGCGGCGATTCTGTGTGAGGTGTTCGGTTGTTCGCGCAGGTCGGAACACAGCCCAGAGCCGTGCGCTGCGCGCGTCTGTACTAGACGCTTACGGTGGCCCTGTACCGAAGTGCGCGTGTTGCCATCAGTCACAACGGCAATTCCTGACGATCGATGATGTGAACAGTGGTGGTCGCGCTCATCGCCGGGCCCTCGGGACGCAAGGTGTGCTGCGCGAGCTACAGCGTGAGGGGTTCCCACCTGGATACCGCGTCCTCTGCTGGAACTGCAACATGGCATTCGGCGCCTACGGTGTCTGTCCACATATTGGCCACCGCCGAGCGCCTAAACTCTTGGCGGTCACCATCACCAACGATGCAGAGATAGTGTGCGCGCGTAAGTGCAGGCGCTGCGAAGCGTACTTGCCTCGCTCCGCGTTCTATCCGAGCAAGTTGGGTCGCGACGGATTGCAGTCTCGCTGCCGAATGTGTACGAAAGAAGCATCGCTCGAACGGCTGCGCGCGGCGCGGCACGAAGCGTTGTTGCACTACGGCGGGGGCGAGATTTCATGTGCATGTTGCGGTGAACTCGAGGAACGGTTCATGTCGCTTGATCACGTCGATGGTGGCGGCCCCCGAAGGCCGGGTACTTATCACGGTGGCAACACGTTCGCGGCTTGGCTAAAGAAGCAGGGCTTTCCACGTGGCCTTCGTGTTCTTTGCCACAATTGCAATTGCGCGATTGGCAAGGGTCGCACGTGTCCGCATCGTGATCCGGACGTCAGTGCGAATTGATGGGTGTCGGGAGTTCGACTCTCCCCCTCGGCACCTGACGTCGTGGGTGGCTGGGACCCGGGTGTCGTGGCGGTACTAGCCCTGGGTACTACCTGGGACTTGGGGACTTGGCGTGACGCTCACTGACTTCTTCAGCGTTCGGTTCCGACACCGAGCAGCCGATCGAAATACCACCTGGCGGGCCGACTATGGGTGGTTTTCAAGCGGTAGATGCCAAGTACATGGATCCGGTGAAATTGGCAACGCGGCAGCTATTGGCGCATGGTCAGGAGCGCTCGAGTCAGGCAGTTCGCAGCCTCGGCGACTCGTACGCGATGGTGCGTGAGCTTGGAGAAGACGGAGCCGTGGATTGTTCACGTCGCCGCCGAGATCGTGGCGACGATGGCGAGCGTCGAGGATGCCGACATGTGGATGTTGCTCCAGGCTAGGTCATGCGGCGCTAATTGCTTGCGCAGCACGCGCCGCCACAGCAAGTGTTGGGGGCACTCGCAGAGCTCGCGGAGAATGATGGGCTGTTAGCTCGGACGGTGGCGAAGACGGACAGCAGGCGCTGGGCAGTCTGCTCGCCGCAGGTGGGGCAATCGGCGCGGTCGGCGCCTTCGGTGCGTGCGATCAGGCGTTCGAAGACTGTGGCGCACTCGGCGCAGCGATACTCGACCAACGGCATTGGGGTGACAGTATGCGCCGTCGCGCTATATCGGCGCGAGAGGCGCCCTTCACGATAGGGCCCGTCAGGGCCAATCCTCCCGCGCCGGAAAAAGAAACGTTATGAGTATCACTACTGGTGCTATCCCACGTCGGTCCGCGCAGCTGGCGCGGCCGACCTTCGTACTTACGGCCTCGCTGGCAGTCTTGTGGGCGCGCCGCGCGGGTGAGCCTCTTTGGCCTGCTGTGCGCTGCTTGGGCATGGCTGCCCAGATCATCAGATGGCCCTCCGCTTGCGTTGCTGGCCATGGTCAAAGTCGCCAGTCTCGGGAACCCGTGCGCGGGGCTGGTTGGTGGCGCCCTGGCTTACCAGCTCGTAGCGCGCGATCCGAGATGACACCCAGCGCGGTACGCTGCCGCTGTGGCTGAAGTTGACTTGCAGGTGGCCGCTCGGATGACTGAGGCGGTCATTGGCTTTGCTCGCGACAATAGCTTGCGCCTGTCGGTGGCGGTGCTCGACGGTGGCGGGCACGTCGTACAGGTCAGTCGTATGGACGGCTGTAACTTCCTGTCGCCGGATATCGCGCGCGGCAAGGCATACGGCGCTGTTGCGTGGAAAGTGCCATCCGCGGAGCTATCGAACCGGTTCAGCGGGAATCCCGCAGCGGCCTCGGGCATGGTCGCGATCAGCGGCCAGCGCATCGTGCCCGTGCAGGGCGCGCTGCCGATCTTCGATGGCGGCACGTGCATCGGCGCTATCGGCGTGAGCGGCGCGCGCTCGAACGAAGACGAGGACGCGGCACGCGCCGCCATCCAGGCGGCGGGCTTCTCAGCGCAGCCAGGTTAGGTGCTCCGCGGCGGCAGACGCACCACGATCAAAAGGGTCTTGCGAGGGCGCGGGGCCAGCGCCAGGCTGAGGCCGGCTCGATCGGGTGGCCGAGCAGGGACGCATCGCCAGGCAACCCACGCCCAGGAAAAGGAAAAGGCCCCTCTGTCACAAGGGGCCTCGGAGTTTGCCGGCGCGGCGAGTTACTCGACGACGAAGAACTCGGCCGACTGGAGCAGCTGATCGTCGAGCGTGAAGTCCACGCGGTAGCGGCCAGTGGGGAAGTCGCGCGGTAGGCTCAGGTGGGCGGTGAACGTGTTGGCCAGGACGCCCGACAGGTCGGCATCGGCGATGGCAATGTTGTCGCCGGCGCTTGTCTCGACGGCCGTCCAGAAGACGTGGCCCTTCGGGTTGACCAGCACCTGGTCGACGGTCGTCTGAACGTACAGGGTGTGGTCGGTCGGGCGGAACGCGGACACCACTTCGCCGGGCGCGCCGGCGCCGTCGTCGCGCATGAACGTGACGCTCTCGACCGCTACCTGAGCGGAGGCGGCGCTGGGCACAACCAGCAACAGCGCAATCGTGCAAAGACTCGTGAGGACAGAACGCATGAGGCAACCATCGGCCGGTCGACACCGAAGCTGAATTACCAGAACGCGCGTGGGCCGTTATCGGCATAGCCGCACTGCCCGCACGGCTCGTAGTAGTGGACGGCCGGCGGCATGGCGATCGCCAAGCGCAACGACAGAGCGTCGCCCACATTCTTGATGTGATGCACCGTGCCGCGCGGGACCCAGACCAGCTCGTCCTTCGTGGCCTCGACGACGATGCCGCCCGTGAGCTCCCACTGCAGGCGGCCGGCGAAGATGACCCACCACTCGTCGAAGTCCTTGTGCCAGTGCGGCCGGTTGCCGCCGCCGGGTGGCGCCGCGATGAGCGTCACCAGGTTGCGCTCGTCCTGGATGAGACGAACCGACCATGGCGGCGGACCCATCTTCGCCACGACGTCGGCGATGCGCGTATGTAGCATGTTGGGCCAGGCCGCATTACTCACGCGCGGTGGGATCGGGCCGCGTACAACGTCGGTAATGTTGAGCGCAGTAGCTGGTTCGGCAGGGGTCGTCATGCATCAGACGATACCGGCGTTCGACGGTTTCGACGCCACTCTGACTACTCGAGGCCAGGCCAGCCCCAGCATGGTGTTGGCAGCTCAGGCGCGACGAGTGAGCCCCGCGGCGCGAGCTGCCGACACCCTGGCCGGCGTGCAGCGCCGGCATGCTCGAGTGGCCGGCACCGGACTCAGAGTAGCGGGGCGGCCCACCAATGACCTCGGCCCAGTAGTCGGCCAGCGCCTCGACATGACGCGGATTTCCATGTGCGAGAACGCGTGGCTGAGCTCCGGGTCTTCGAGGCAGCGACGGTGATGCCGGCCAGCGCCAGGATGGCCGGCTGACCGCCGGCGCGCTCGTATACGGACTCGCCGGGCAGCGCGCCAGTGGACGGTCGCTCGGCAAAGCTAGGCGGCCTACTATCAGCGGCGCATGAGTACCGTGACAACGGGATTGGACGCGTTTGCGCCGGCGCGCGCAATGCTCGACGCGTTACGTGAGCGGCAGATCTCGTCGCGCGAGCTCGTCGAGCTGCACCTGGCGCGTATCGAGCGGCACAACGCGGCACTGAATGCCATCGTGGTGCCGGGCGATGATCCGCTTGGCGCCGCGGAGCAGGCTGACGAAGCGCGTGCGCGGAACGATGGGCGAGCGTTACTGGGCTTGCCGGTCACGCTCAAGGAGTCGATGAACGTACCCGGCCTGCCGACGACCGTCGGGGTGCTGGACTTCAAAGAGTTCCGTGCTGGCGACCTGGGTGCGGTCCCCGAGCGGGTCTTGGGCGCGGGGGCGGTCCTGCTGGGCAAGACCAACGTACCGCCGATGCTCGCCGATTGGCAGGCGACCAATCCGATTTACGGTCGGACCGTCAATCCATGGAACGCGGCACTGACGCCCGGCGGCAGCACCGGCGGCGGCGCGGCGGCTGTCGCGGCCGGCTTGAGCCCGCTCGAGTTCGGCAGCGACATTGGCGGCTCGATTCGTGTACCCGCCTCGTTCTGCGGCATCTTCGGCCACAAGCCGAGCGAAACGACCGTCCCGCGCAGCGGCCAATTTCCGCGACCGTCAGTACCCAACGCGGGCTCGGTCATGGGCGTCCAGGGCCCGCTCGCGCGTACCGCCGCGGACCTGGAGCTGGCGCTGCGCGTGATCGCCGGCCCGGAGGTCGGCGAGGACGTCGCCTGGCGCCTCGAACTACCACTGCCGCGGCACGAGTCGCTGGCGGCCTTCAGGGTCGCGGTCATGCCGCGGCTCGACTGGCTGCCTGTGAGTGCCGAGATCCTCGGCGTCCTGGACACGCTGGCCAGTCGCCTGTCGCGTGCTGGGGCGACAGTGCGGCTCGCCGCACCGGAGACATTCGGCGACCTGCGCGAGCACCACGCGCTGTACATGTCCGTGCTCAGCGCAGTGACCTCACCCAGATTGTCGCGCGAAGACCGCGAGCGCCAGGCCAAGGCTGCCGAGATCAACCGTGAATTGCCCTGGGCAACGGCCAAAGCCGCGGCGTGGTCGGCAGGTGTGGCCGAATGGCTGAGCATGCACGAACGGCGCGAGCACTATCGCGCCGCGTATCGCGCGTTCTTCCGCGACTGGGACATCTTGCTTGCGCCGATCACGCTGTGCACGGCCTTTCCGCATCTCGATCTGCCGTGGCCGCCGCCGCAGACGCCCGGCCCGATCACGATGGTCGACATCGATGGGCAGCTGCATCCGTACGAGGACCAGCTGGTCTACCCGGCCCTGGCGACGCTCAGCGGTCAGCCGGCAACTGCGTTTCCCGTCGGGCTGTCGAAGGATGGGATGCCGATCGGGCTGCAGGCGATCGGACCCTATTTGGAGGACTTCACCCCGATTCGTTTCGCGGCTTACGCGGCCGAGGAGATGGGCGGCCTGGTTCGTCCGCCCGGGTTCGACACCTGAGGTCCGCGCGCACGTAGCGATGGGATCGGCGCGGAAAAATAAATAGCCATGCGTCGGCAGAACATATGTTCTATACTTGAGGCATGGTCGATGACTTCGGTGCTTCGCCCGCGGCGCGGGTGGTGGCCACGCTGCAGGCGGCGTTGAGCTTGCGTCGACAGCTCCGCGCGGACTTCGCGCGCGCTCAGGCCTGGGGAGCGCGCGCTGGACCGTCGAGCGTGGGCCGAAACTCGGCGATCGATTCGGGCGGTACACCCAGCGCGGCGCTCAGGGCGCGCATGACTTTGAACGTGACGCGTTCGGTGCGGCCGGCTTCGAGGAGGTAGACGGTGCTCAGGGCGACGCCAGCTTTCTGGGCCAGGTCACGCTGGCTGAGCAGCTGGCGTTTGCGGATGGTTGCCAACGGCGTCGGTGGTGCGTCTGGTGCGGGCATCGGAGCTGGCTTGGTCTCGGAGGTGGTTCGGGCCTCGGCGCGGGCATCGGGGCTGGCTTCCGCTTCGGCGTCCTTGGCGTGGGTTCGGATGTCGGTGCTGGCGTCGGGCGCGGCGGGCGTGGCGTGGCGGCCACGTTGGGGACAGTCTACGACATGATCAATACAAGACCGATGCTCGGCAGAGCCGGCACGCTCGGGGTCGGGCGAGCGTGGAGCGGCAGGTGCGTGGCGTCCGGATCATGTCCGGGTGTTATCCTGGTTATGTATTGGTTTTGTGCTGTCGCTGTGTTAGACTAGGAGGGACCGGCAGGGACATGTAGACCGTGACGTTCACGATCAGCGCAGACGATCCGAAAACGATCCGAGCGATCGAAATAGCGGCCGAAGCCGACCACTGGCTGAAAGGCCACGACGCCGATGGCGATGAGGTCTTCGCGGTGCCGTCGCAGGCGGACCCGGCGCGCTACTACATCGTGACGCTGAGCAGCTGTGACTGTCCTGACTTCGTGCACAGCAACGCCGCGGCGCCTGGTCAGCCAGGCTCGAGCGTGTGCAAGCACATGCTGGCCGTGCGGCTGCACACCGAGCTGGCGCGAGCCCAGGAGCAAGAGCAGCGCGACCGCGCTCGGCGCACGACGCCGCCGCGCCGGCGCGGGCACCTGACGCTCATCTAGCACGCCCCGCGGCGCGCCGTGGGGGCGGGCGGAGCCTGTCTCGCCCGTCAGCACCCGGGCGTGCCGTTGGCTGGCGGGCGCCCGACTAGCAGCACGCCGCGGCGACTTTGCGTCCGGACCGCGGCACACGAGAGCTAGCCCGGAGATGTCATGCTGCACGCCGTGACATGCCGCCGCGCGAAGCCAAGGTGTGGCTAGTGCGCGGTGGGGTAGGCCAGGGCCGCGACGCCTCGGGCTTGCAGGTGGGCGATGGGATCGCTGGCCAGGAATGCCTCAACGGCGGCGTTCGACTTGAGCGCGGCTTCGAGATGTGCGAGCGCGAGCGCGCGGGTAAACAGGTGGGCCGCAAACCGCGGGCAGAGCTCCGTTTCGACATGGTCGCCGAAGTGGTCATGGTCGGCGTAGCGCAGGACGAACATCTGCTTGCGAGACGGCGTGCGCTCGTACAGCTCGGCCATGCCCGACAGCGGCGTGTAGCGGTCGAACTCGGCGACCAGGAACAGCGTCGGAACCTCGAGCTGCCACTTGAAGCTGAGCTGAGCCGGGATGATCCCGGGCAGCGGATTGGCGCTGCCGCCCGGCGCAATCGCGACGACTGCTGAAAACCGATTGTCCACTTCGGGTGTGGCCAGAGCGGCCCAGCCGCCAAAGCTCCAGCCGACGAGGCCCATGCGCTCCCAATCGATCACGTCAGCGATATCGATCACGCCGACCCCCTCAGTGAGATCGGTCACGCTGCGCAAAGCATCGACCACGAAACGCAGGTCAGGCACGCGGTCGGCGATGATGCGCTCGATCAGTATCTCGCGCTGCTGGGGCGTTAGCGTCGTGTCACGGCGTGAGCGCGCCACGAGGTCGGCGAACGAGTTGCCGGTGTGATCGGGCGCGACCACGACGAAGCCATGGCTCGCCAAATGCGTGCACAGATAGGTTGATTGGCGTCGGTGCCCGAGGCTGGTGTGCGAGTACACAACCAACGGAAAGTGCCCGGGCTGGAGCTCGGCATCGCGGACGCCGGCCTGGCGCAGCGCGGGCGTGTCGGGGACAACGCTGAATCATCTTGCGTCGACGGCGACACGTCCAGGCCAAAACTCTGGGCAGTGGCCGGATACCACAGCTCGACGGACAGTGGCCGGTCCTGGCGCTCTTGGTCGACCAGCTGGAGGGTGCGGACGCCGACCGGGAATGCGCCGCGTGCAAACGGATCGAACTCCGCCATGCGCCCGAGTCTAACTGGCGAGCGGGCAAGCTGACCAGCGAGAGAGAAACGGCGCTCAGGTCAGCGGCGGATGAGCCGCTCGAGCAGGCGGAACGGCAGCAACAGCAGCTGCCACAACAGGCGGAGTGAGCCAGTAACGACGGCCCAGGCCAGGATCAGCACAGTCGCGATCAGAAAGCCGATCGGACCACCCAGCATCGTGGCCAGGATCAGAACGAGCAAGATAATCAGGCAACCCATGTGGTGTGGCCATTGGACGGCCGGGCTCGCGATTTTGTTGCTGGGCGCTTGGTGAAGTCTGACAGCGTGGCCTTGTCATGCTGACCCGAGGAACGAGCCCAAGGATCTGCGCATCGGCCGACCAACGTAGATCCTTCGCCGCGGCTCAGAGGCTGCGCGGAAGGGTCATCCCGAGGAACGACGGATCTCGCCTGTCCGACCTTCGCA
>DASXRR010000335.1:0-7879 GCA_036506475.1 Chloroflexota bacterium | reverse complement strand
GTTGGACAGCAGGTGGAGCGCATCTTCGATGCGCTGCAGCGCCCGCTCGCGCCCGAGCGCGACCAGCATATGCCCCAGCGGCGGTGTCTTCAGCTTGCCGCTGATGGCGTAGCGGATCGGCATCAGCGCGTGGCCGCGCTTCCAGCCGCGCTCATCTGCGCCACCTAGCAGTGCCTTGTCAACGTGCTCAACGTCGAATGGCTCGAGATGGCGCAAGGTGGATTCGGCGGCCCGCAGCGCCTCAGCAGATGGCGTCGCCTCAGAACCCTGCTTCACCAGCACGTCGCGATCCAGGTCGATCTCGCCGACAAAGAGGAATTCCACCTGGTCGGACACCTCGCAGAGACGATGCAGACGTTCTTTCAGGGCGGGCGCGAGTATGCGCAGGGCTTCGTCCTGACCAGAACCGGGTAGGAACCGGCGCATGCGCTCGAGCAGCTCGTCGTCGGACAGCTGCTGGATGTACTTGTTGTTCATCCACTCCAGCTTGGCGACGTCGAAAATCGGTCCGCCGGTGCTGAAACGTGTCCAGGTGAACTGCTCGATCATCTCCTGGTAGCTGAAGATCTCGCGCTCGTCGGGCATGCTCCAGCCCATCAGCGCCAGGTAGTTCATCAGCGCCTCGGGCAGAAAGCCCTGCTCGATGAACCACAGCAGCCGACCCGCCGGATTCTTGCGCTTGCTGATCTTGGAGCCATCAGGATTGCGCAGCAGTGGAAAGTGAGCGAATTTGGGCGGCTCCCAGCCGAAGCCGGCATACAGCAGCAGGTGAATCGGGGTCGAGCTGATCCACTCCTCGCCGCGCGTCACGTGGGTGATCTGCATCAGGTGATCGTCGACGACCACGGCCAGGTGATAGGTCGGGAAGCCGTCGGACTTGAGAATGACGGGGTCGTTTGGTCGCGGTGCGCTGATCCGTCCGCGAATGATGTCGTCAAACTCGAGGCTGACATCGTCGGGCACCAGCACGCGGATCACCGGCGGCTCGGAGAAGCCCTCCTCTGTTGCGCGCTGCTCGCGCGATTTGCCCAGGCAGAAACGGTCGTAGCGCGGTGGCTGTTTCAGCTTTTGCTGCTCGGTCCGCACGTGCTCGAGTCGCTCAGGCGAGCACCAGCAGTAGTACGCGCGGCCGTTGGCGACCAGGCGCTCGGCGTGCTCCTTATACAGAGGAAGCCGCTCGGACTGGCGATAGGGCGCGAACGGCCCGCCGCGGTCGGGGCCCTCGTCCCACTCGACGCCCAGCCACTTCAGCGAGTCGTAGATTTGCTGTTCGCTGGTATCGACATAGCGCGTTTGATCGGTGTCTTCGACCCGCAGCAGGTACTGCCCGCCGGAGTGGCGCGCAAAGACTGAGTCGAAGAGACCGCGATACGCGGTGCCGATATGTGGGTCGCCCGTTGGCGAGGGCGCGGTTCGAGTGCGAACAGGCACAGCTAAATGTAGCGCGTTCCGCGTCTGCGTAGCCGCTCCAGTGTATCGGCCAGATCAGCTGGCAGCTCGCTGCGGAAGGTGTGCTCGACAGCGTCCGCGGGCGAGCGCAGGCGCAGCAGCGCCGCGTGCAGAAATTGGCGCCGCAGACCGAGCAACGCGCGACCGCGACCGTACGTCGGATCGCCCGCGACGGGATGCCCGATCGACGAGAAGTGCACGCGCAGCTGATGCGTTCGCCCCGTCAGCAGCAGCGCCTCGACCAGTGTGTAGTCGCCGAAACGCTCGCGCACCCAGAAGCGGGTTTGTGCGCCGCGCCCGCCCGCGCGGACCGCCATGCGCTGCCGATTGCGCTGATCGCGCGCGATCGGCGCGTCGATCAAGCCCTCGTCCTCCGAGATGTTGCCGCGCACCAGCAACAGGTAGCGCTTCTCAGTGGTGCGACTGGCCATCTGGCGCTGCAAATCGGCCGTGGCTGCCAGCGTGCGGCCAACCACCAGTAGACCCGAGGTGTCCTTGTCGAGCCGATGGACGATGCCCGGACGCAAGTCGCCGCTGTCGTCGCGCAGCTCGGGGAAGCGCGCCAACAGTCCGTTCACGAGCGTGCCCGACTCGTTGCCGGGCGCAGGGTGGACCACGACACCAGCGGGTTTGTCGATCACGACCATCGCTGGATCCTCGTACACGACAGTGAAGGCGACCTCCTGCTGTGCTGGCAGCTCGAGCCGGCGCTGCGAGGGTACGATCAGAACCCGATCGCCGGCCGCGACGCGTTGGCTCGGTTTGCTGGGAAGGCCGTTCAGGCGTATGGCCTCGATCCCGATCAGGCGCTGCCATTCAGCCCGCGAGCGATCGGTCTCGCCGCCGAAGCGAACCAGGAACCCATCGAGCCGATCGCCCGCGGCATACGGCGGTACGACCACGAGTCGCCCGTCCGGGCGGTCGCGGACTACCGCGCGAAGCGGCGCTCGCGTGCGCTCAGCGCTGGGCATCCTGAAGTGCAGCGGACTCCTCGCTGGGCGTCGGCGACAGTGCGTTCAACGCGAGCAGGGCCACACCGATGACGATGGCCGAGTCGGCCACGTTGAACACCGGCCACCAGTTCGAGTGGTAGCCGAAATCGACGAAGTCGACCACGTAGCCCTGGCGAATGCGATCGATCAGGTTGCCCACCGCCCCGCCCAGCTGCAGGCCGAGCGCCAGGTGCAGCCGAAATCCCGAGCGCGGCAAATAGCGATAGCTGGCCGCGATCACGCCGATCACGATCACCCCGACCAGGACGAAGAACGCGGTCTGATCCTGCAGCAGTCCAAAGGCAGCGCCACGGTTCTCCACGTACGTGAAGCGCAGAAAGTCGCCGACGAACGGCAGCGGCACGGAACGGACGCCGGTGCGCTCGAGCCGGTCTTCCGCCAGCCGTTTTGTCGATTGGTCGAGTAGCACGACCAGCACCGCCAACCCGAGGAACAGCAGCCCGCGCACCGGAAACGAGCGCGACCGACGCTGCCGCGCCCCGATCGCCGGGGCCGCGTCACTCACGAAGCGCGCTCGCGCTGGACGGCGACGACGACCGGCACGCCGTCGATCTCGGCCTCGACCTGCGGCCAGTCGGTGACGCCGTCCAGGCCAGCCTCGAGCCGCGTCGCCAGGGTCTCGCGCTTGATGTAGGCGGCGTGTTGCTCGAAGGCGTCGGCCACGCCATCCGATGCGACATAGCGCACACGAATCCGATCTGACACGTTGAAGCCGGCCCGTTTGCGTGCATCCTGGATCAAGCGAATCACCTCGCGCGCTCGCCCCTCGGCTTCGAGCTCAGGGGTGAGCGTGGTGTCGAGCACGACCAGCACCCCACGTTCGGCCGCCGCGGCATAGCCGGGCGCAGGCTCGAGTGAGAGCGTGACTTCGTCTGGCTCCAGCACAAAGCCTTCGACATGCACGCGGCTATCCACGACCTCGAAACGGCCCGCTTGCAGTGCCGCCCGGATGCGCGGGTAGTCCTTGCCGTACTTGGGCCCCAGGATCTTGACATTGGCCTCGGCACGCTGCCGAACCGCCTCGCTCAATTCCCGGACGTAGTCAACGCGTTTGACATTCAACTCATCACTGATCAATTGGGTTGCCCAATCGGGCAGCTCACGGAAGGTCGAGCCGCCAGCCACGCGTACTGCTTGCAGCGGCTGACGCAACGGGATACTGGCGCCCTTGCGCGCTGCGTTGCCAAGACTCGCGATGAGCCGCGTGAGATCCATCTGGCGTTCGAGCTGCGCGTCTTCGCGCTGTGCCGAGGCCTCAGGATAGTCAGTCAGATGCACGCTGTCCGGCGCGGCCGAGTCGACGCCGCGCACCAGGTTCTGATACAGGTCCTCGGCCAGGAACGGCAGGAACGGCGCGAGCAGCTTGGTGACGGTGACCAGCGCTTCGTACAGCGTGGCCATCGCGGCCGGATCCGCTCGTTCGCCAGGCGCCTGGAAGCGCGCGCGACTGCGGCGGATGTACCAATTGCTCAGATCCTCGAAGAAGCCTTCCACCGCGCGCGCCGCGTCCATCGCGTCCCAATCGTCGAGGCGCTCGCGGACCGTCTTGATCAGCGTGTTCAGCCGTGCCTGCAGCCACCGATCGAGCTCGGTCGGTGTGCCCTGCTCGGTTGCCGACGGATGCCAATCTTCGAGCGACGAATACAAGACGAAGAACTTGTAGCTTTCCCACAGCTTGATCAGGCGGCGCTTGGTCTCGTCGGCCAGCTTCCAGCCGAAGTTGAGGTTGGCGGCCGGGTTCTGCAGGACGAAGATCCAGCGCATCACGTCCGCGCCCGCGCGCTCGGCGGCTTCCTCGAAGGCGATGGCGTTGCCGAGGCTCTTGTGCATCGCTTCGCCTTTGTCGTCGCGCACGGTACCGTGGCCGAGCACGGTCATGAACGGCGCGGCATAGTCGAGCACGGTGCTCATGACCAGCAGCGAGTAGAACCAGTTGCGGTACTGCCCGGGAAAGCTCTCGGTGATGAAGTCAGCCGGGAACCAGCGCCGCCAGTAGTCCTGGTCGGTGCGGTAGTGCAGCGTCGAGTACGGCACGATGCCCGCGTCGAGCCAGGGGTTGCCAACATCCGGGATGCGCGCGATCGGCTGGCCACAGCCGGGGCAGGCGATTTTGACCGCGTCGACCCATGGTCGGTGCGGCGAGTGACCTTCGAACTCGTCGAAACCAGCGATCGCGCGCTCCTTGAGCTCCTCGCGTCCGCCGATGACGTCGAACTTGTGGCAGCTCTCGCAATACCAGATCGGCAGCGCCAGGCCCCAGTAGCGTTTCTTCGAAATCATCCAGTCGTGCATGTTGCGCAGCCAGTCCAGCTCGCGCTCCAGCCCGAAGTCGGGAATCCACTTGATCTGGCGGGTGACACCCATGAGCATTTCGCGCAGCCCGTCGACGCCGATGTACCACTCGTCGACAAGGCGGAAGACGAGCTCGGTTCGGCAGCGCCAACAGTGCGGATAGCGGTGTTTGTATGCCTCGGCCTTGAACAGCACGCCCTTGTCGCGCAGGTTGTCGACGATCGGCTTCGCGACGTCTCCGACCGACTGACCGGTCAACCAGTCGAAGCCTTCGACGTAGACGCCCAGCTCGTCGAGCGGCGCGATAACCGCGAGCTTGAACTCCTTGCCCAGTTGAAAGTCTTCTTCGCCACAGCCTGGCGCGATGTGCACGATGCCCGTACCTTCGTCCTGGCTGACGTCGTCCCACGGGATGACCCGATGCGCCACGCCCTGCTGCGCTGGCAGCTCGTCGAATGGCCCGCGATAGGGTCGATCGAGCAGTTCGGCCCCACGCACGTGCTGCAGTACCTGCCAGCCGTCGCCCAGCTTGTGCGCCAACGGCTCGGCCAGGATCAGCGTCTCGCCCTCCTTGGTCACCCGCGCGTAGGTCAACTCGGGATGCACCGCCGCGGCGACGTTCGACGTCAGCGTCCACGGCGTGGTGGTCCAGACCAGCAGGCTCTCGTTCTTGGCATCGAGTAATGGGAACTTCACGTACACGCTGGTATGGATCGTGTCCTGGTAACCCTCGGTGTCGATCTCCATCTGGCTGATGCCGACCGAGCAGCGCGGACACCACGGCATGACGTCGTGCCCGCGATAAATCCAGCCCCGATCGTGGCATGCCTTGAGCATCTGCCAGATCGTGTAGTTGTTCTCGTCCGACATCGTGTAGTACGAGTCGGACCAATCCATCCACTGGCCGAGGCGGATGCTCTGCTCGGTAATCACGCGTGCGAACTTGAGCACGCGCTCCTTGCAGCGCAGCACAAATTCGTCGATGCCGTAGCTCTCGATGTCGCGCTTGGACTTGAAGCCCAGTTCGCGCTCGACTTCGACCTCGACCCATAGGCCCTGGCAGTCGAACCCGTTCTGCCAGCGCTGGTTGTGGCCGGTCATCGCCTTGTAGCGCTGGTACAGGTCCTTGTAGGTGCGCCCCCAGGCGTGGTGCACGCCCATCGGGTTGTTGGCCGTGATCGGCCCGTCGATGAACGAGAAGCGCTTCGTCGAGTCTTGCAACTTGGCGCGCAGCTGCTCGAACGCGGTCGTCTGCTCCCACAGCGCCAGGACGCGCTGCTCGAGGGCAGGAAAATCGGGCTTGTCGGAGACAGGCTGAAACATCGGCCGCGGCGCTCAGCCAGAATCGTAACGCAGTGACGACCGCGCCAGGTGACTTGCGGAATTCCTGATCAGGAGTCGGATGGTTGGTACTCGCCTTCGGGGGAAGGCTGAGCGAAGTCGTAGGGGAGGTGCCCGTCCATGTCAGGGCGGGCGGGGATGCCATGGCTCAGAGTGACGCGCCGTCCGCCGCGACGCCTGAAGATGCGCAGGTGGAAGAGCCCACTGCCCTGTCACCAACCCAGGAACCGCCACCGGTCGACGCCGTCGGCGCGGTGGTCACGCTGACCAACAACACGGCGCGACGGATCGCCATCGAGCCGCATGCTGGTCGCGAGCCAACCCGGGCAGGGTTACTCGTGCCACCGTTTGTCACGTTGACGCTCACGCAAGAGGTCGTCGATGGGCTGGCCGTGGCGGAATGGCAGCGGCGTGGGCTGATCCGTGTGTCGAAGCTCGAGCCGACGAATGAGCCGACCACGTTCGACGTGCTGAAGCAATGGGCCGGAGTTGCCGGGACAGTTTTGCCCGTTCTGGCGGTCGTTGTCTTCCTCGGCGCGATTTTCCTGAGTCAGTTGCCGACATCGACGGTCGATCTGAGCGGGCTTATGTCGCCGACGGTGCTGGCCGTGCCTGGCGTCTTGTTCGTCGTCGGTATCGCGCTCGCGCTCGATCGATGGCTCAAGGTGCCTGTTCTCAGCGGCGCCCGCAAGACAATCGATGCGTTCTCGCGGCCGTTCGGCGTGTTCTTGTTGATGCTGATCCCGGTTGCTCTGGTCGTCATATATCTGTCGGTTGCTGGTTTCTTCTCAGCATCCGGCCTTACCGACATAGACTATTTCTTAATCTTTGCAATTCAGTACATTTTTATCGCCATTGCGACGCTCGCGCCCGCGTATCCATACTTCATCTTCCAGGCGCGCAAAGTAGACGAGCTGCGCATCGCATTTACCCACGACGTCATGATGCTCGACCCGGCCGTCTTTACGCTCGAGGAAGCGTCGAGTCGCTATAGCCAGCAGGTGGACGCGGTCTACGGCACAGGAGTTGGCGCTCGTGGTTTGTTTGGCTCCAACTTGCCAGTGCTGGTCACTTCGATCTTGATTTTCATGGGTTGGCTGCTCACGCTGCCCGTCAACATTGGATCGGCTGGTCCACTCGCGCCAGCGCGCACGGCGTTGGTCTTTGGCTTTCTAGGCGCCTACTTCTTTGTTCTCAACATGGTCTTTCGGCGCTATGTACGCAACGACCTTAGTGTCAAGACGTACAACTACGCCATCGTTCGCATTCTCGTTGCGTTTCTGGTCGTATGGGTTGCGACAAGCGTGGTCAGTGGCAATCCTCCGCAACTGCTGGCCGCGGCCTTTCTCATCGGCGTGGTGCCCGATACCGGAGTCGCATTGATCCAGGACATGGCCAAGCGGTTATTTGCGAGATTCGCGTCGGTCCTGGACGAGGAGCGACCTCTTTCCGAGCTGCGCGGTATGAACATTTACGACCAGGCGCGCTTCTTGGAGGAGGGCATCGAGGACATCGAAAACCTGGCCCATTACGACCTGATTCCGCTCATGCTGCGCATGCGCATGCCCACCCCGCGACTCATCGATCTGGTCGATCAGGCGATCTTGTCGCTGCATCTGAGTAACGATTCGAACCGCCGCGAGGCCGAAATCAGAGTTCTGAATGAAACGTTGGGCGTCAGCACGGCGACCGGACTCGAAGCCGCGGAGATGCGCGCAGTGGCTGTTGGACCACGCGAGCATGAGCGGTTTCTGAACTTGCTCGCCGATCCGGACGCTCGTCAA
>DASXRR010000334.1:0-8551 GCA_036506475.1 Chloroflexota bacterium | reverse complement strand
CATCGGCCAGCGCAACGATGCGATCGAGCGGGGCCAGATCTCCGTCCATAGAAAAGACGCCATCAGTGGCAATGACACGGCACGCGAGCGACGCGCGTTTGCCGCAATAGGTCGCGCAATTGATCCATGTCCGCGTGCGCGTAACGGTGACGCTGCGCTCGGCAAATTCGCCCTGACCTCGCCGTCCCACGACATCGGACCCGTCGAAGACAGTCTGGCCGCGTACTAGAGTCTTCACGACCCGACCGCGCAGCGTGCGGCCCTCGTATGGCGACCAACCGGCGTTGGAATAGAGTGTCTCGGGAGTTACGGACCAGGAAGCCCGTGGATCCACAATCACGATGTCGGCATCGGCGCCTGGGCTGAGCGTGCCCTTGCGCGGATAGAGGCCAAACGCGCGGGCTGGGCCCTCGGCGATCAGGCGCTGAAACATGTCGATACTGATACGGCCGGCCGCGACTCCCTCACTGAACAGCGTCGGCAGCAACGTCTGGACACCCGGGGCACCCGAGGCATTCGCAAAAATATCGGCGTTGCCCTTCTTGTCCAGGTGCCAGGGCGCGTGGTCCGAAGTCACCATGTCAACATTTTCCGCCGCCAGGAGATCCCAGAGTCCCATGCGCTCGGAATGGTCGCGGAGTGGCGGGTTGATCTTGCCTCGGGGCCCGAGCGCATCCATGTCGGACTCCTCCAGCAGCAGATAGTGCGGGCACGTCTCTGCTCTAACTGCGAGGCCGTCCTCGCGATACTTCGCCACAAGCTCGAACGTGCGCGGCAGACTGGCGTGATAGATGTGCAGGTTGACACCAGCGGCCATAGTGAGCTCGAGCGCGAGCGCCACAGACGCGGTCTCGGAGATTGGTGGACGCGTCTCGCAATGTGCGCGGGGGTAAACCTTGCCTGCTGCGCGATTGGCGCTGACCAGGCGATTGATGATTTCGCCGTCCTCCGCGTGTAAACCCACGCGGAGGCCCGTTCTATGGATCAGCCCAAATGCATCGAGCAGTTCTGCATCGTCGATTCGCGGAAATCTGACCGGGTCTGTCTCGAAGAGCGACATTTTGAATCCGCATACGCCAGCTTCCGCCAGACGCGGTATCTGGTCGACCCCGCCGGTCTTGCGGATGGTCCCGAGCAGCGCGACGTCGACGACCGCTTCCGTGCTGAGGAGATCGAGTTTGGCCGCGAGCAAGGCAGCAGAGATTACAGGGCTTCCCTCGTCGTAGGGCATCTCGATGATCGTGGTAATGCCAGCGGCGGCTGCCGCCCGGGCGGCGGCGATGAAACCCTCGCGCCGCTCGCTGAAGCAGTGCACATGCGCGTCGATGCCGCCCGGCAGCACCCAGGAGCCTGAGAGGTCCCACGTGTCGCGCGCTGGCTGGTCCGACGCCGTTCCTGCTGGCCACAGCTCGGCAATTTTTCCCGCGCGAATGCCAACACGACCGCCTACCAGCACGCCCGTAGGCGTGACGACGTCGCCAACGATCACCAGGTCGATCACATGGCCAGGTTTCCGACCTCAAGCCTTCACCCGCGTTGAAAAGGAGACCAATATGACTACCACCCAACCAACCACCGTACCGATGCCCGGCGTAGTCGCCATTGTCCAAATTGGACCATGACCGCGGTGGCCGCCAGCATTCCCGGGTTGCCGAGCACCAGCCGCCCAGCTCCGCACAGGGCCAATACGGCAAGCCAGTGGCTGCCGCCGATCGGGCTCATCGTGCTCAGCCTCATCCCCGTGATCGCGGGGGCAGCGCGCCTCACCGAGTTGCTGGGCGGTCCGGAGATCACCGCAAACAACGCTAGATTCGTCGCTTCGCCCATCCCCGTCACGGTGCACATCGTCAGCGTGACCCTGTACAGCCTGCTTGGAGCATTGCAGTTCGTGCCGTCACTCCGGCGCGGGAGGCGTAGCTGGCACCGCACCGCCGGGCACATCCTCATTCCGGCTGGCTTGCTCGTCGCGATCTCCGGCCTGTGGATGAGTGCTTTCTATCCGCGCCCCGCGGGAGATGGCGAGTCCCTCGTTGTGGTGCGGCTTATTGTCGGGTCGGCGATGCTGGCGAGCATCGTGCTGGCTGTCCTTGCGATACGCAGACGGGATTTCGCCAGGCATGGCGCGTGGATGACCCGCGCCTACGCGATTGCTCTCGGCGCGGGGACCCAAGTGTTTACGATTTTGCCCTGGGTTGTCATCTTCGGCCCGATCGGCGCGGCCGACGAGCTGCCCCGCACGGTCCTCATGACAGCGGGTTGGGTGATCAACCTCGCGGTCGCCGAGTACGTCATTCGCCGGCGACCCTCGCACCGATCCAGTAGCACGTCTGCTGGTTTGAGTCGGCGCGTAACGGCTGGTGCACTCGCATGAAGCAGTGAATCTACATCCGCATGCTGCTGAGCGACGCTCCACCCGGAGAACGTTCAACCGCTGCACCGCCCTGATGCTGCAGGTCCTCAACCTCACTGTCGATCCCGCGCGGCTTCCTAAGGAGGTCCTCGTATGAACACTCTCGCCGTCCGCCGCGCCGAGGGCACGCTCCTCGTGATCGTCCCGCTCGCATTCACCGTCTGCTTCCTACTACTCCAGCAGCTCTTCGAGTACCCGGACATCCTGCGTCAATCCACCGGCGAGGTGTTGGGCAAATTCGCCGCGGGCGGCACGCGGCTGATCGCTGTCTGGTACGTGCTGACGCTCTCCGCGGTTGGCTTCGTTCCGCTCACTCTGCTGGTCCACCGTGTCCTCGCCGAGCGGGATGCCCCGGTGCTCCCGTGGGTCGGGACCGCCTTCGGTCTCATTGCGGGCCTCTCGCAGACCCTCGGGTTCCTACGCTGGCCATTCCTGGTCTCGCACCTGGCGCAGTCGTACTTCGCTCCCGGCGCCAGCGACGCGCAGCGCGCCGCCGCGGGGATGGTGTTCGAAGCGTTCCACCGCTATGCCGGGATGGCGGTCGGCGAGCACCTGGGCTACCTGAGCACCGCTGTCTGGACGGTCCTCATTGCCGTGGCGATGCTTCGAACGGCGCTGGTTCCACGCTGGATGGCCGCGATCGGCGCGGTGCTGGCGCTGGGCATCGCCGCCGGCCTGGCTGAGCCAGCCGGCTGGGAGCTCGGTGGCACGATCAACGCGCTCAGCTATCTCGCCTGGGCGGTGTGGCTGATCGCCGTCGGCGTGACCCTGCTCATGCGTCGTGTCGAGCCCGCGCTGGCGAAGCACCACGCACCACGGCTGGTGCAGGAACCGGGCCGATGAGCGCCGCAGGCGGGCTGCACGTCGTCTTCGGTAGCGGACCGGTCGGCCTGGCGGTCGTAGACACGCTGATCGGGCAGGGGAAGCGGGTCCGCGTCGTGTCTCGCAGTGGCGCGCGGCGCAACCTGTCCAGGGACATCGAGGTGGTGCGCGGGGACGCGACACACCCCGAGGACACGCGCCAGGTCTGCTTGGGGCAAGCCACGACTATCAGTGCACCAACGCGCCCGACTACCACCGTTGGCCGCAGCAGTTCCCGCCGCTTCAGCGCGGCATTCTGGCCGGGGCGGCCGCGGCCGGCGCCAAGCTGATCGTCATCGAAAACCTGTACATGTACGGGCCGCACGGTGGGGCGCCGATGACCGAGGCTACCCCGCTCCGCGGCCCCGGATCGCGTAGCACGACCCGCCGACTGATGACCGAGGAGTTGTTCGCGGCGTATCGCGCGGGCCAGGTCCGCGCGGTCAGCGTGCGCGCTTCAGACCTGCTTGGCCCGCACGTGACCGAGTCGCTGGTCGGTGAGCGGTTCTTTGGTCCGTTGCTCTCCGGAAAGAAGGTCCAGGTGTTCGCGGATCCAGACGTGCCCCACAGCGTGAGCTTTGTTGGCGATGTTGGAAGGGCGATGGTGATGGTGGGCGCACGCGACGAGGCCCTGGGCCGAGCCTGGCACGTACCGAATGCCACGGCCGTCACCCTGCGCGCCTTTGCTGAGCTGGTGCGGGAGGAGACGGGCATCATCCCGCGCATGTCGCATGTGCCGCGTGCTGCCACGCGCGTCCTGTTGCCGGTCCTTGGACTGGCGATAGCCCCGATGCGCGGGTTGGTGGAAAACCTCTACGTCTTCTACGAGCCGTACGTCGTCGACCACAGCGCTTTTGCCGCAGCGTTTGGTGAGGACGCCACGCCGCTTCGCGAGGCGATCCGACAGACGGTTGCCTGGGCACGCAGTCAGAAAGGATCAAACAATCGAGGCCGTACCAGCGGCACACGCGATGACGGCTTCGTAGCGCGTTCGTCCCGTTGGGAAAGCGCCAGAAAGGCACAACATTATGATGAGCAACAAGACAATAGCCAGCTCACTCAGCGCTGGGCGGTGGTTCTGGCCGGCCTGGGGTGCGGCGTTCCTGGGCTTCCCGATTGGTGGGGCGGTGGCCACGCCGCTGGTGGGTCCTGTCGAATCGGTCGGCGCCGCGTTGATCGCTGGCGCCATCGCGGGGGCCGTGATTGGGGCCGCGCAAATGGCTCGTGCTGCGGCGGCGTCTGCCGCTGTCGGCGCTTTGGGTGCCCGCCACCGCTGGCGCCATGGCCCTCGGGATGGTGCTCGGTCAGGTGCTCCTTGGGCACGACACGACTATGCAGCCGCTACTCCTGCGCGGACTGGTCGTCGGTGCAGCCGTTGGAGCAGCGCAAGGCGCGCTACTGCGGGGCGTCCTTCCGACACCGACGTTGTGGGCGGCGGTTGTGACCCTCGGTTGGCCGGTGGCTTGGGCGGTGTCGGTCGCGATAGGACTCGACCTGACATGGAACTGGGCCGTGTTCGGCGCGAGCGGAGCGCTGATCTTTCAGTTGGCTATGGGTCTGATTCTGGCCTACCTGCTGCGACGAAACGCACCAGTTCTTTCGCCTGCGCCAGCCGTGGCCTCGGTGGTGGTGTGACCGTGGATCGCAACGTTGCAGCACCACCGGCGGAAGTCGGGGTCTCACTAAAGCGCCTCGCGAGAATCGCCGGACTGCTCTATCTCGTTGTCGGCATCCTTGGCGGGTTCGCCATCGCGTATGTGACCGCCACTGTGTACGTACCCGGCGACGCAGCTACTACTGCTGAGAGAGTCCTGGCGAACTCAGGACTAGTCCGCGTGGGCGTGGTCGCCGACCTGTTGCAGGCGACGGTCTTTGTCTTCCTGGCGATGACGCTCTACCTGGTGCTCAAACACGTGGACAGAAACGCGGCCAGCGCAATGGTCATCCTGGTGGCAATCGCGACCACAACGATGTGCCTCAACAAGGTCTTTCAGTTTGCGGCCTTACGGGTCGCCTCCGACGGATCCTACGTGGATGCATTCGGCGTCGCGGGGGCGAATGCGCTGGTGCTGCTCTTGCTTGACATCCATAACTACGGCTTCCTGATTGCTCAAATCTTCTTCGGCTTGTGGCTGGTGCCACTGGGGTATCTCGCCTACAAGTCAGGGATGTTCCCCAAGGCGCTGGGCGTAGTGCTCATAGTGGGCGGCGTCTGCTATCTGCTGGACATGCTCGCGCGGTTCCTGATCCCCGATGTGGGCGAGAGAATCCACACGTACGTCTCCATCCCGCCGACGATCGCGGAGATCTGGATGGTCGGCTACCTGCTCGTCAAGGGTGTGTCGGACGGGGCACACACTTCGGCCATGCCCGTCCGGATGCGACCGCCGGTCGCCCAGCCGAGGCTGCGATCCGCTGGCCACCGCCTCGGCCACGAGGCTCCTGGTGAGCCGGCGGAGGTGGGAAGGTCGTCATGATGAACGTGCTCGAATCGCTCCTGATCCTCGCCGCGACGCTGTCGGCGCTCTGGTGGGCGTTCGCCCGACACCGCGCGCCGGTCGCGCTCGAGTGGCTGTCCTTCACCGGGCTGGGGCTAGCGGTGCTTGCACTGGCCCTCGAGCGCATGCACTGGCAGCTCGTGCCGTGGCAGCTGCTCGCCCTGGCGTGCGCCGTCGTCGACCTGCTGCGGCGTCAGCGGCTGGCGCGGTCCCGCCGGATCGTCCGGGTGGTCGGGCGGGCGGCGCTGGTGCTGGGCGTCCTCGCCGGAGGGGTGGGGCTGCTCGCCGCCCGGGTCCCCCAGCTCCCGCGACCCTCGGGCCCCCACCTGGTGGGCAGCGTCGTCTTCCATTGGACCGACGCGCAGCGGCCTGAGATCTTCGCTACCAACGCGGGTGAGCGACGCCAGGTCGTCGCGCAGGCTTGGTACCCGACGGAGACGCCGAGCCGGCCGGTGCCCTACTTCGAGGCGCAGGGGCGGCTGCCCGGCTACGTAGACCCCTACCCCGCCTGGTTCTACGGCGACTTCGACCAGGTGGACACCCACGCCTCCGCCTCGCCGCCGGTCAGCCCCGAGCGCCCGACCTGGCCCGTGCTGGTGTTCCTGCCCGGCTGGGGCTCGCCGCGCGAGCAGTACTCGGCCCTGTGCGCGGATCTGGCCAGCCGAGGCTACGTGGTGCTCGCGCTCAGCCACCCCTACGAGTCGACGGTGTCGGTGCTCGCAGATGGACGGGTGGTGGGCACGGTCGCCGGGGCGTCGATCCTGCGCGCCAACATGGCCGATATGACCCCGATCCGCGCCGCCGATAGCCGCTTCGTGCTCGATCAGCTTGGCCGGCTCGCGGAGGTGGAGCCGGGGTCCCCGCTCGTCGGTCACCTGGATGTTGGGCACGCGGGCATCGTCGGCCACTCGATGGGCGGGGCCGCCGCCGCGCAGGTGGTGGCGGAGGATCGACGCTTCCTGGTGGGCGTCAACCTCGACGGCACCCTCCCGGAGGCGCTCGCGGCCGGCTGGCACCTGGGTGCACCCTTCCTCTGGCTACCGGCTGATGGCCAGCAGCAGGCGAGCTATCTGCAAGGGCGCGACCGGCTCCTCGCCGGGGTGCGCGGCAGCGACTTGCTGGTCGTGGGCGGCACCAGCCACACGAGCTTCACGGACCTCTCCGCCTACATGTCCCCGCTGGGGCGGGCACTGACCGGCGACGACGGGTCGCAGGCCCTGGTCGCGGCGACCACCGGCGACCTGATCGCCGCGTTTGTCGCAGCGCCGCTCGCCGGCCCCGGCGAACCCATGGCCCAGGTCCTGGCACGGCACCCCACCGTCAGACGCGAGCAGAGCAACGCGGCGGGACGTGCGGGCGGCGGCTGATCGGCGGGCGTCGTCGGGGGTACTCCTATCTGTTTTGTAAAGCAGCAGCAGCGAGAGGGCGGGCGCCGGAAGGGCACGCCCTTGCTGGGCGTGGCGTACAGCGCATCGACACGGCGCCGAGCCATGCAGAGGACTTGGATGTGGCGCTTGCCCGAGCTTTCCCAGTTACACCGTCTTGCCGGCGTCCGGCGGCAGCACGGACGGATCGATCGTCATCGTCAGAGCGTACGCACGTCCGCACCCGCCGGGGTGTTTCGCGGCGGCGTGCTGCGTAACTAGCGGCTGGCAACCGCCAGAAGTGCCGTCGCCTCGACGTGGATGCCATCGGGTGATACGGCCGCAACCGCTCGGCGAGGGCTGCTTGGACGTGCTGGCGCTGAGCCGCGTCCAGCGCGTCGATGCTGGCACGCGGTCCGCCGCTCCGGGCGGTCTCCCAATACTGGTCGATGTCGCGGAAGACCACTGGCATAGCGCTGGCCATGACCTGTGCGCCGCCAAAACCGGCCTGGTCCAGCGTGCGGGCCAAAGCGTCAGCTTCAGAGAACGCAGTCGTGCCCCCTTCCACACGCCCACCTCGCGCAGAAGCATGTCCAGCTCGTGGGTGGCTGGCGCCCGCCAGGTGGAGACGCCGAGCCGGCCTCCTGGCCTGAGCACGCGCCGAAACTCGCCCAGGGCGCAGGCGGTCTGGAAAGAACATGAGGCCAAACCCGCACAAGACGTGATCAAACGCGGCGTCAGGAAAGTCCAACTGCTCGGCATCCATGAGCCGGACCCGAAAGGACAGGCCCAGCCGCGCCGCCTCTTCGTTGGTCGCCTCCGCCATACCCTCTGCGAGATCGATCCCGACGACCTCGCCCAAGTCGCCGACGTGCTCGGCGGACGGGAACAGCACGGCGCCACGACCACTTGCTACGTCGAGCACCCGCTGGCTCGCTTCAATGCCGACCACGCTCACCACCTGCCGACCGAAGTGGGCGAACGTTCCCAACGGATCGTACGCTGGTGCGAGACCACTGAAGAGTGCCCCCGTCCGCGCCTTGCGCTCCTCCGCCCCGTCGCTCATCATCGAACGTCCTTACCTGTGCCCGAAAGCCTCGTCAGCCCTGGGACTCTCAACGCTCCGTGCTCGAGTGGAAGGTGATTGGCATCACTCGAAATCGTACCGACTACCGCCAGGACCTTGACCAACTGTGAGGGAGAACTTCGAGTGGACTCTCCTGGGGATTTTATTTGCGGAAGAGCCCGTTTTCCGAGTGAACCAACAGTCTGCGCCGCTCTCGTCGCTGCGCGACTCCGTGTTGCCGTGCCAGCTCCGCAGCCACACGCCAGAGGAGCGATGTGATGCAGCCTCGCCAACGACTGACCCGACACGTGCTATTCAGGCCCTCGAGCGTCGCGCGCGTGGTGGCTCGAGG
>DASXRR010000333.1:0-16093 GCA_036506475.1 Chloroflexota bacterium | reverse complement strand
ACAGGCGGGCGACGTGGAACGGCTCGTAGTACGTCGTCGAACACGTCGCGCCCAGGCCGAGCTTGCACGTTGCCGACGCCATGACCATGAGCACCACCAACGGGTCGAGCTTCACGCAGCGGATGCCGTACTCGACCGTATGGGCGTGGTCGCCCCCATAGCGGTCGGGCATCGCCAGGCGGTCGTCGAAGAACGCCAGGTGGAACTTGCCGCGTTCCAGAATGCGCGCGATTTCGGCGTAGTAATCGGGCGTGAGGAAGTCGCTGCGCGACGCCGGGTGACGCCACGACGCGGGCAGATTGGTGCAGTTCTGGGCTTGCAGAAATCCCGTCAGGACCATCTGCCGCGGCACGAACCGAGCGTAACAGGAGCTACGGGCTACGGGTGCTCCGTACGGACCCACAACGCGTGCGCAGCGGCCCAGTGCTGCGGCAACAGCCCAGGCACAAGGACCGGGAACACCCGGTGTCGACTACTACTTCGGGGCCCTGCCGTGCGCCCACTTCTTCGAGATCTACGTGGCTGACGGCGCGGGCACCGTGGCCTACAACTGGATAGCCGAGCAGTATCCTGTGCGACCAGGCCAACCCGCGCTGCCGCCGTGCCCGCGCCAGACGCAGCAGCTGGCGCCGGGCGCAGGACTCCTGGTCGCGTTTACCATCCCCGGCCTTCCACCCGGCGCCATGATGATCCACGCGGCGCGTTTTGGTGGGCTGGGCCCGGCCGCGGCGATGCTCATGCAAGTCGTCAGCGCGCCGTGACCGCCCTCGCGTCCATAATGGGTCCCGCTATGGAACCAGTGCGGGCAGCGGCGAGGGTTGGCTTATCGGAATTGGTGGATTTTGCCGCGGAGGCATTCGCGGCCACGGGCGTACCGCCCCAGGATGCGCGTAAAGCAGCCGCGGCGCTGGTGGACGCCGACCTGCACGGCACGGTCACCCACGGACTGAAGAACCTGCGCAACTACGTGTCGCAGCTGCTCGACAAGCGCATCAATCCGCAGCCAAATATGCGCGACATCGGCGGCGCACGCGCGGCACGGGTCATCACCGCCGATAACGGCCTGGGTCATGTGGCCGGCCACGTCGGCATGGAGCGCGCGATCGAGCTGGCACGCGAGTTCGGCGTCGGCACCGTGCTGGTGCGCGACAGCAACCACTACGGTGCGTCGGGCTACTGGGCGCGCCTGCCGCTGCAGCACACGATGATCGGCTTCGCGTTCACGACCGCGTCGCCGCGTGTGGCGCCGTGGGGCGGTAAGCAAGGCGTGGTCGGCAACAATCCGCCGGCCTGGGCGGTGCCGACCCAGGTCGTGCCTGAGGGCGGCACGCTCAACTCAGGCGAAGCGGACTCAGTCTTTCTCGATATCGCCCTGAGTGTGGTCGCGGGCAACCGGCTGGACATCTACAAGCGGCGCGGTGAACCGATCCCAGCGGGCTGGGCGCTCGACAAGGAAGGCCAGCCGACTACCGACGCCAATGCCGCCAACGACGGCGGTACGTTCGCGCCAGTGGGCGACTACAAGGGCTCCGGCATGGCGATCGTGCTGTCGATGATTACCTCGCTGTTGGCCGGCGCCGCCTTCGACGACATTCGCGAGGGCAACAATGGCACGACTAACCACTGGTTCATGGCCTACGACATCGCGCAATTCACCGATCCACAGCGTTTCGTGGCTGATGCTCAAGGAGTGCGCGAGCGCATCCAGCACAATCCGCCGCGCGCCGGGTTCGACAAGGTGTACGCGCCGGGCGATATCGAAAACGAAAACGCCCGCAACTACCTCCAGAATGGCATCCCACTCGAGCAGTTCACGCTCGATGAGCTCGGCTGGGTGGCCGAGCACACCGGCGTGCCGCTGCCCGTCCACGCGAGCGTTCGATGACCGTCGAGGTGCTGCGCGACCGCGCAGGCGTGCCCCACGTGTACGGCGCGACGACCGGCGACGTGTATTTCGGCCTGGGCTATGCGATGGCCGAAGACCGCCTGTGGCAGATGGATCGGCTGCGCCGGCGCGCGCTAGGGCGGCAGGCCGAAATCCTCGGTCCCGACTTCGTGGACAGCGACCTGATGCACCTCGCGGTCGGTATCCCGGCGATTGCCGAACGCGAAGTCGCCGAAACCGACGAGGCCACACGCGCCCTGCTGGAGCAGTTCGTCGGCGGCATCAACCGGTGTATTGAAACGACACAGCTGCCCCAGGAGTTCACACTGCTGGGCTATGAGCCGGAGCCGTTCACCGTGCGCGATGTCATCGCCACGCTGCGTGGCCTGTGGTGGTCGCTCAATGGCCGGCTCCAGACGCTGACCATCGGCGAGGCGGCGGGTTTGCTGCCGGAGCACCTGCGCGATGTATTCCTGCAGCCCGAGGCATCCGAAACGCGCATTTTGCCGCCTGAGACGCCCTATCCGAAGGTGACCGCGAGTCAGAACGGCCACATGGGCACCAGCGACGGCTCGGGCAGCAACAACTGGGCTGTCGCCGGGGTGCGCACGCGCTCGGGCAAAGCGCTCCTGTGCGGCGATCCGCACCAGCCGTTCTGGGTCCCGTCGAGCTGGTACGAGTACGCCGTCCACGGACCCGACGACGACGCCGCGGGCGCCGGGCCGGTCGGGGTGCCCGGTCTGTGGTGGGGTTCCAACGGCACCATCGCCTGGGCCATCACCAACAACGCCGCCTCGACGCGCGACCTGTACCGCGAACAGACGCACCCGAGTGACCCGACGCTGTACCGCGATGGCTCGGAATGGCGCAGGTTCGACGAACGGGCGGTCGAGGTCGCGGTGCGCGGTCGGCCGATTGTGCGGCGCATTCAGCGCGCCAGCGTGCGCGGGCCGATCGTGAACCACGTGCTGACAAGCCTGGATGACGAGCCACCGTTGGCGCTGCGCTGGGTCGGCCAGGAACACCTCGACGACGTCCGCGCCGGCATCGCGCTCGGCCGTGCACGCACCTGGGACGAGTTCAGGCAGGCGCTGCGCGACTGGTCCGTGCCGGCGTTCAACTTCGTTTATGCCGACGCCGAAGGCCGAGTTGGCTACCAGTGCGCCGGACGTGTGCCCATCCGCGGCCGAGTCCGGCGCGGCTATCGCGACGCCCAGCATCCGGACGACGCCTGGCAGGGGCACGTTCCGTTCGATGGCCTGCCGAGCGTGGTCGACCCGCCGCGCGGCTACGTGGCCAGCGCCAACGAACGCGTCGCGCCCGACGATTATCCATACCCATTGCATGGTGCGTGGGGCAGCGGTTACCGCGCCCAGCGCATCCACCAGGTCCTCGGCGGCGGCACGACAATCGACCGCGCCGACGCGATCGCGCTGCAGAATGACGTCAAGGGCACGCGCGCCGAGCGGGTATGCCCGGCCCTTGTCAACCGCCTTGGCGCTGCATCTGACTCGGACATCGCCCTGCTGTGCAGCACGCTGGCCGCGTGGGACTACCGCTACACCACCGACAGCGCCGCCGCCACATTGTTCGAAACATTCATGGACCTGTGGCAATCGCGCGTCATCGCCGCCCGCTTTCCAGAGCGGCTGCATGGACTGCTCCATGGCCAGTCCAACGTGGCCGCCCGCCTGATCGAGCGCGCTGACCCGGACTGGTTCCTGGGCGACATGCAGACCGAGCTACTGGCGACCGCGCGCGAGACTGTTGCGTCCGTGCGGCAGCGGCTCGGCGAAGACACGGCAGCCTGGCAGTGGCAGCGCGTGCACCAGGCGCATTGGCGCCACCCGCTCGAGCGGTCCGAGTTCGACATCGGGCCACACGCCGTGGACGGCTCGGGCGACACCGTGCGCAACACGGGCATGGTCGGTGCACTCGGCGGCGCCGAGTACCGCATCGTCGTCGACTTTGCCGAGCCCGATCGCTTCCTGGCCGTGCAGAACATCGGCAACTCCGGCCAGCCGAACACGCCGCACTACGCCGATCAGTTCCCGGCCTGGCTCGCCGGCGAGTACCACACCGTCTTTCTCGAGCGCGCCGACGTCGAGCGCGACCTCGAGTCGTCAACTGTCCTGGATCCGGCTGGTGCCGTCACGGCCTGAGATTCCCACACGCCTCGCCGCGACCCGAATCGTGGCCATCCTGCGCCGCACCGACTCCGGCGCGGCCGTCGCGACGGCCGAGGCCTTGCTGGCCGGCGGCATCGACAGCCTCGAAGTCACGTGCGATAGCCCGGGCGTGCTGGACATGATCCGCGCCATCGACTCCGCGCTCGGCGAGCGCGTGCTGCTCGGCGCGGGCACCGTCCTCGACGAGCCGACGGCGCGGGCCGCGCTCGACGCGGGCGCGCGCTTCCTGGTCAGTCCGCACCTCGACGCGCCGCTGGTGCACCGCCTGGCGGACGAGGGTGTGCCGTGGATCCCGGGTGCGTTCACCGCCACCGAGGTGCTCGGTGCCTGGCGCGCTGGTGCCTGTGTGGTCAAGCTGTTCCCTGCCGGCTCGGTCGGGCCAGGCTATGTCAAGGACCTGCTCGGGCCGTTCAAGGACATCCCGCTGCTGCCGACGGGTGGCGTCAGCATCGACAATGCCGCGAGTTTCCTCGAGGCAGGCGCGTGGGGCCTGGGGATGGGCTCCGCCCTCGTCGACCGCCAGCTTGTCGCCAGTGGTCGTTTTGACGAGCTCGAAGCCCGCGCCCGACACGTGCGCCAGATAGTCGATGGAGTAGCAGCCCGAATCAGGTAATGGCGATAGGGTGGCCGGCCGAGCCGGTGGCGCCTTTGATGCGCATCGGTGCAAACACGTAGACGAACTCGTACACCCCGTCGGCGAGGAGCCCCGAGAAGTCCAGGTTCTCGTGGTTGAAGATGCCGTTCTTCGTGATCAGCTCATTGTGCACGGCAAACACGAGGTTCGGGTTCGGGTTGGGCACCGCTTCCGTCGCCCAGACATCTGAGCCGACCAGCGCCAGCTGCTTCTCGGCGCACCAGCGCGCAACTTCGAGACCGATGCCCGGCTCCCCTGAATTGAACTTGTCGTTGTCGACGCCCCACAGCCGACTCCAGCCGGTATTGAAAAACACGCCATCACCCGAGCTGAGGCTGGCCTCGGAGACGCCAACGCGCGCAAATGCGGCGCGCACGTCGGCCAGGCTGACCTCCTCGCCCACGTCCAGCATGCGGCCCTTCAAGCCGGCAATGTCGGCCAGCACGCCGCGCGTGAAGAACGGCTTGACCTTTTCGATGCCTAGCTTCTTGAGGCCGTACGGATCGGCCAGGTCCATCTCGGTAAAGCCGTTGTAGTAGCGCATGTTGGCTTGATCGCCCGGCGCGCCGACCTGGACTCCGATATGCCCGAGGCCGTCGAATTGGGTGCCCACCTGGCCGATCTCCGCCGTCAGAAACTCGTCGTTGTAGATGAGCTTGTTGTCCCCGAAGGGACCGCCGGTGGGCGCGCCCGGCATGCGTAACGTCCACACCCGCTGACCAAACAGGGGCATGGTCCGTTCGTACACGTGATCGAGGTTGTAGATCTTGCCCTTCTTGATCAGGCTCGCCGCTTTGAGCACCTTGTCTGGCGTCATCCAATTCGAGGCGCCGGCTTCGTCGTCCGCTCCCCAGCGCGACGGCCACCATTGCGGCCCGATCGGCGTCTGCTGAGCCTGCGCCGCCGGTGCAGCGCCGGCCGCTGCTGGCGCGGCGGCCAGCGCACCGGCCAATCCCGCCGCCACACCTGCCATCAAACCGCCCTGGATGAAATCCCGCCGCCGCAAATGTGGCGCGTACTGCTCTACCCAGCCCGGTTGCATGATCGAACCCCCTTTCCGCGGGGTTTCTATCACGCTGTGATCTGATTCACAGACACTGCCGGCGCGCACCGCGCATGATCGGCCCGACCCGAAAGGACCCCGACCATGCCTCCCCGTAACACCACCCAATCTGAGCTGGCCATGCGCTGGATCATGACCCCGGACGGACTGCGCATGCACTGGACGCTGCGTCCAGCCGCCATCGCCGCGGCGCCCGTCGTGAACCTGCCGCCAAGGCGGTCAGCGCCACGCGCCACGTGAGCTGTGAGCTGTTAGCTGTTAGCTGTTAGCCGTCAGCTATTAGCTGTTAGCTGTTTGCTGTTAGCTGTTAGCTGTTAGCTGTTAGGAATTTGCCGCCTGTCTGCGGTCTGCAACTCCGCCCAGCCCAGGCTTCTGCTTCTCTTTAGAGAAGAACGTCAAGCATCGCGCGGCGCGAGCCTGACGGCAGACAGCTAATAGCTCCGCATCGCTTTCGACACCCGCTCGGGCGTAAGCGGCAGCTCGGTCACGCGCGCACCGACCGCGGCGTGCACCGCGTTGGCGATCGCCGCGCCACCGGGAATGATCGGCGGTTCGCCGACCGGCTTGGCGCCGTACGGTCCGATCGTCGACGGCACCTCGACCAGCACGACGTGGAGCTCCGGGATCTGGCGCGCCTTGGGAATCGTGTAGTCCATCAGGCTGGCCGTAATGGGCGTGCCTGATTCGTCGTGCACGATTTCCTCGTACATGCCCCAGCCCACGCCCTGCGCGCCACCACCATGGATCTGCGCTTCGACCAGCGCCGGATTGATGGCTCGTCCGACGTCCTGGACGATCACATAGCGCAACGGCTCGACCCGACCCGTCTCCTCGTCGACACGCACCCGGGCGATGTGCACGCCCGAGCCAGGACTGCGTTCGGTGATCGCGCTCTCGCCCTTGCCCACGACCGGCTCGTGCTTCGCGCCAAATGAAGCGCTGACCCGATAAATCTCACGCAGCGTCTTGACCTTGCCCGGCACACCCTTGACCCGCACCTCGCCGTCGACGAGCTCGAGGTCTTCGACCGCCGCCTCGAGCTCGGCCGAGGCGATCTTGAGCACGCGCTCGCGCGCCTCCTGGGCCGCCTTCATCACCGACGGACCCATCGTGTACATGGTCTTGCTGCCGCCAGTGGCGCCAGAGTACGGCGCGGCGTCCGTATCGACGGTGGTCACGCGCACCTTGTCAGCACTGTCCAGGCCGAACGCCTCGGCCGCGATGATCTGGAAGCCAGCGTTGGTCCCAGTCAAGTCGACCGAGCCAATAGAAATTTGTAGCGTGCCGTCCGACTCCAACCGGCACAACGCGGAGGACGGCTCGGTGCCGCCGAACCAGCCACCCAGCGCGAGCCCTACGCCCTCACCCGGACCAGCCGCCGCGAGCTCGGCGCGATAGATCGGCTCGGCCCGCTCGATGCACTCGAGCAGGCCCACCTGCGGCCACGGCGTACCGTCCGGTCGGATGTCGCCCTGGCGAATGGCATTCTTGCGGCGCAGCTCGAGCGGATCCATGCCCAGCTTTTCGGCGAGCTCGTCGACCAGGCTCTCCGACGCGAACATGGCCTGCGGCAGCCCCGGCGCGCGGTAGGCGCCCGTCGGTGTCTTGTGCGTGACCACTTCCGTGGCGTCGATGTCGAGGTTCTCCCAGCGATAGAAGACCGCCAGACACAGCGCCGCGTGCGCCGCCGGAGCGCCCGCTCTGGCACCCGCGTCGAAGATCACGTCCGCTTTGAGTGCGGCGAACGTGCCATCGGCGCGCACACCCGCTTTGACTCGGAATATGGACGAGGGTGCCGGGCACGCGGAAGAAAAGTCCTCGATGCGCGTATAGCTCAGCAGCACCGGTCGGCCCGCCGCCACGGCGCACGCCGCGACCATTGGCTCGATCAAGCCGAACTTGCCGCCGAAGCCGCCACCGACGGGCATCGCATGCACGCGCACCTGCGCCGGTCGTTTGCCAAGTACGGCGGCAACCGTGTCGCGGGTACGGAACATGGCCTGGGTGCACGCGTACACCACCACAGTGCCGAGTGCGTCGACGGTCGCCGCGCACACCTGCGGCTCGAGGTAACTCTGGTGCACCCACGGCGTGCGGTACTCACGCTCGACGATGACCGACGCGCTGGCGAAGGCGGCCTCGACGTCGCCACGACTGTAGCGCTGATGGCTGGCTACGTTCGGTGCTTGCGGCTGCTCCTGCTGACTGCCACCCGCCGCCGCGCCGTGCATACCGAGCTCTTCGTCGTTGCCGTCGGCGCGCTCCCTGACGACCGGCGAATCGGGCTGCAGCGCGTGCAGCATGTCCAGCGTCGGCGTCTGCGGCTCGTACTCGACCTGCACGCCGAGCACGCCGTCCTCCGCGGCGGCTTCAGAGTCGGCCAACACCACGGCCACCGGCTGGCCGACGTAGGTTGCCCGGTCAAGCGCGAGGACGATCGTGCGATTGTCAACCGCTGCGCGGATATTGGGCACGGGCAGGTCTTCGGCGCGCAGCACGCGGACGACACCGGGCATGGTTTCGGCCTCTGACGAATCAATGGACACGATCTTGGCCGAAGCGTGCGGGCTACGCACCAGACGCGCGTACAGCACATTGGGCAGGACGAGGTCGCCCGTGAAGCGCACCTGACCCGTCAGTCGCTCGGGCGAATCCGCCCGCTTGAAGCGTTTGCCAACCAGTCGCAGGGCGCTCGGTTCGTCGACAACAGCCATAGCGATATTCATTGTGTCAAATGTCGGCTACGCTTCGGCCATGATCGAGCTGCGCGAGGTGGGCCCGCGCGATGGCATCCAGAGCCTCGGCGCCTTTATTGACACGCCGCACAAGGTCGAATTGATCGACGCGCTGGCCGAGACCGGCATCCAGCGCATAGAAGCGACTTCGTTCGTCAATCCCAAGGCGGTGCCGCAGATGGCCGACGCCGTCGAAGTCATGGCGGCGGTCCAGCGCCGGCCGGGGGTGCGCTACGAGGCGCTGGTGCCCAACGTACGTGGTGCGAGCGATGCCCTCGCGGCACACGTCGACGCCATCCTGGTCGTTGTGACGGCGAGCGAGGTGTTCAACCAGAAGAACGTGCGCATGAGTGTCGACGACAGCCTGCGCCAGTTCGCCGAGGTCAAGCAGCTGGCCGATGCAGCCAGCACGCCGACAATCGGCGCGATTGGCACGGCCTTCGGCTGCCCGTACGAAGGTGAGATTTCCGAGGAGCGGCTGCTGGGGCTGATCGCACGGTTTGCTTCGCTCGGCTACGGCGACATGATGCTGGCCGATACCACCGGCATGGCCAATCCGGTCCAGATTGAGCGGACGATGGCGCGCGTGCTCGACCGCTGGGGCGGCAAGCTGCAGTTCGGCCTGCACCTGCACAACACACGCGGCATGGGCCTGGCCAATGTGGTCGCCGGCGTGCGCGCCGGGGTTACGCTGTTCGACGCGAGCGTGGCCGGCATCGGCGGCTGCCCGTTCGCGCCGCAAGCGGCTGGCAACATCTCCACTGAAGACACCGTGCACATGCTGCACGAGATGGGCTATGCCACGGGCGTCGATCTGGATCGCCTGATCGACGTAGCGCGCCTGGCGCAACGCATCGTCGGTCACGAGCTGCCCGGCCAGGTCATGAAAGCTGGGCCGCGCGGCGTGCTCGCAGCGGTGTGAACTAGCTCACGTTCCGGGTGTGAGCCACACCACGCCGCGGCGCCGCATGCCGACCGTAGGCTGCGCGGCATGCGGCACACACTCGTAGCGGCGCTCACCGTGGCCCTCATGGCCCTCGCACCGATCGCCAACGCGCAAGGCGACGCGGTCATCGTCAACCGCCAACCGATCAGCACCGGCCAGGTCCAGGCATTGGAGTGGTACTACGGCACGACCATCAGCCCCGGGTCCTACTGGTACGACGCCGTATCGGGCCTGTGGGGCAACGACGGCGGCCCATGGACGGGGCAGATCGAGCCAGGGCTGATTCTGGGCGGGCCGCTGCGCAGCGACGCCTCCAACGGTCACACTGGCGTGTACTTCAATGGCCGCCAGCTGCACTCCACCGAAGTTGACTACCTGAAACGGCTATTCGGCACGGTCCCGCAGGGGCGCTACTGGCTCGAAGCCGACGGCACGGGCGGACCCGAGGGCGGCGATGCGAGCTTCAGCCTGACCGCGCGCGCCAGCAACAACGGCAACGGCTACAGCGCGCCGAGCTACGCGGGTAACACCAGTCGCGGCGCGTTCGGCACCTACGGCAGCGACGGCAACTGCTTCTACATCGCCGTCGACGGCGGAGACGTCCTCGGCCCAGGCTGCTGATTGCATAGGGGGAGGCACGAGCGCCCCTCACCCCCACCCTCTCCCCGGCGGGGGCGAGGGAGTTGCCTTTGAGCAGGGCACCGCTCGTAACCGCCTCGCCCCTCACGGGGAGAGGCCGCGCTGAGCGCGGGTGAGGGGTGGGCTAGCCCGCCAGGGCGATGCCTTCAATCTCGACCAGGATCTCGGGCCGCGCCAGGCGGGCTTCGACGGTCGATCGGCCGGGCCGCGGCTCGGGGATCAGCTCGCGGTACACCGCGTTCATTTCGTCAAAGAGACGCAGATCGGCCAGAAAGACCGTCGTTTTCACCAGTTGGCCAAGTGAGCTGCCGCCGGCCTCGAGAATGGCCTGCAGGTTGGCGATGGTCTGGCGTGTCTGCGAGGCAACATCGGGCCCGACCACCTGGCCCGTGCGTGGGTCGGTGCCGACCTGGCCGGCGGTGAAGATGAACCCATTGGCGCGAATACCCGCGGAAAACGGCAGCGCGGGCGCCGGCACATCCGAGCGACTGATAACTTCCTTCACGCCCCTGACGGTACAGCGCCGTGCGAGCGCATAGACTGCGGCCTCTCCAGTCGGGACACGGCCGAATGCACGGCTACGAACGCATGGTCGGGCTGCATCCCTCGGCGTTCATCCATCCCAATAGCCACCCCCTGCCCGCAGCAATACGTCAACACTGGTCTTCGAGCTGGGGCGCCGGGCCGCCGTGCGTGCCGACGACGACGTCAGGCGGCGCGGGCTGCGTGCACTCGACCGCGTACGATCAGCAGCCGCGCGTACTCGCGCGTGCTGAAGGGAAACGTCGACGCCGTATTGGGCCGGCGTCCGAATGCGTACGGCTGGTCGTGGTCGCCCCCGCCCTGCCCGTCAAAGGAGCCGCTGGCGGCCTTCGTCTCATCACTCTCAGTTTGCTCTGGCTGGCGTTGCATCGGTCGACTCCTTTCACTGGCGTCGCGTTTCAAGATGCCGTCAGCATCCCACCAACGCAGCGCCGCCGCCTCAGGCAAATGGCTGGACGTCAACCTGGCCAAATGGGGAGGGTCTAGCGACCGATCTCGACCAGCACGTACTGCTGATCGATGGACACGGGATACGTCTCGGCGACGTACGGCCCCTTCTGCAGCTCGGAGCCAGGGGACACCGTGACGTCGTAGCGGCGTACCTGGACCGACGCCGGATCGAACCACGACTGTCCGGTGCGCAGGTCGTACTCCCAACCGTGCCATGGACAGCGCAGCATCTCGCCCGCCCGACTGTAGTCGTATTCGCCGACCTCAGCGGGTCGCAGAAACCCATGCGTATTCCCCAAACACAGTGGTCCGCCCTGGTGTGGACAGCGATTCAGCAGCGCGAAGAACTCGCCAGCCACGTTGAATACGCCCACGCTTCGACCGGCCACCTCGACGATCTTGCGCCCGCCTGGCGGTATCTCGTCGACCGTGCCGACGACCCACTTGGTCAAATCGAAGCGTGGCCGTTGACCGCGCGAACGCGATTGGGCAGTTTGTACAGGCGCCGCGCATTCTCCGCCATCAGCTTGGCCGGAAAGCCGGGCGGAAGCTGGGTCTTCGGCAGCGCCTGATCTGGCGCGTCGAAGTCCCAGTGTGGGTAATCAGTCGAGAACATCAGCCGATTTTCGAGCCACGGCGCGTGGTCCAGGAGCTGCGTGAATTGCTCCGGCCGAGCAGGCTCCTCCATCGGCTGCGTCGTCAGCCAGAAGTGCTCAGCCAGGTACTCGGACGGTGCTCGGCGCAGTTGCGGCACTTCGTCACGCAGCTTGCGCCAGGCCGAGTCGAGCCGCCATGCCAGCGGCGGAACCCACGCGAAGCCGCCCTCGATGAGCACGATCTTTAGCTCTGGGAACTCCTCGAAGACGCCCTCGCAGATCAGGCTGATGACTTGCGCCTGGAAGGCCGTGGACATGCCCGCGTGGTCTTCCACATACATCGATGGCCAGCCCGCGCCGGTGATCGGCGAGCCACCCTGACTGCCAAAGTGGATGCCAATAGGCAAGTCGTGCGCGACCGCGGCTTCATACATCGGCCAGTACTTGCGCCGGCCCAACGGTTCGCTGGTGCGGATGCCAAGCATCAGCTGCACGAAGCCCGGGTGATCGCCGAGGCGGGCGATCTCGGCCGCCGCGAACTCAGGCGCTTCATACGCCACGACCAGGCCGCTGCGCAGACGCGGCTCGGGCTCGAGCCATTCGGCGATCTGCCAGTCATTGATCGCCGACGCCAGCGCGGCCGCATAGTCGTGGTTGAGCTGGGCGCCGGCGCCCAGCAGGGGCTGCAGGACGCCGAAATCCATTCCCCAGGCGTCGAGCAATTGCTGGCGCATGAAATCCAGATCGGCGCCGGGTGGCAGACCGCTGGGCGGCCAGGCATCGGTGCGCGCGGCGTTCGGATTGGCGCGCGGATAGTACGAGCCAGCGAAGCCGCGATCGCCAATGGTGTCGCGATGATGCCGCCAGCGCTCGGATAGGTACGGGTCTAAGGCCTTGGGTGACTTGAGCGCCGGGTGGATGTCGCAGTCGATGACTGCCAGCTTCGCCCGCTGGTATGTGACTGGCTGCTGCAGCGTGGTGACCATAATCAGGAATCCTTATAGCCCGTAGAACGCACGAGCATTGTCTCGCAGGATTTTGCTTCGTTTCGCCTCCGACAGACCAGCCGGAACGGCTTCGTCAGGCGTGGCGAAGTGCCAATGCGGGTAGTCGGTCGAGAACATCAGCAACTCATCCGACCCCAGCGCGTCGATCACTTCAGTCAGTTTCGACGGGTCAGCAGGTGCATCCATGGGCTGCAGCGTCAGGCGAATGCGTTCGCGAATGTACTCCGAGGGCGGCCGCGTGTTCCAGGGCACCTCACGGCGCAGTCCCTTCCAGTCTTTATCGATGCGCCACATGAGCGACGGCAGCCAGGTCCAGCCACCTTCGACCAACGCGACGCGCAGGTTGGCGAAGCGGTCGAAGACACCCTCGACGATCATGTTCAGCACCTGGGTCTGAAAGACCTGGGCCATGCCCACGTATTCCTCGATGTAGTACGACGGCCAGCCGGAGCCGGTCGGTGGATTACCGGGCGCGCCACCGAACTGCAGGCTCACCACCAGGTTGTGGCGGGCGGCTGCCTCGAAGATGGGCAAGTAGCGCCGGTGGCCATAGGGCGCCTCCGAGCGCACCGGCAATAGCACCTGCACGAACCCAGGCTCGTCGCCGAGTCGGTCGATCTCGCTTGCCGCCATCTCTGGCACACGCGTCGGCACGACCAGCGACGCCCGAAGGCGCGGTTCTCTGGCCAGCCACTCGGCTGCGATCCAGTCGTTGACCGCCGACGCCATGGCTGCCGCCGTGTCAGGGTTGTGCAGCCCGTCAATCCCGTACGCGCAGTTCAGAATGCCGATCTCGACATGCCATGGATCGAGCACCTGCTGCTGGATGATGTCGACACTGGTCGGCGAGGTCGCGCCCGGCCCGAGTGTGGTCGGCGCCCTGGGTGGGTACGCCGTGTCCACCGCGCCCTTGAAGGCCGAGGTCCGAATGTACTCCCGCCAATGGTCCGACAAATAGGGCAGCAGCGCCTCGACATTGGGCACCACGGCATGAATATCCGCGTCGATGACCGCCTCGCCGAGCACGGCGTTGTTCTACCACCTCTCGCCCGCGCGGCTCCGACCTTGCACAAGCACGTGCTATGTACATGGTCGCTCTGAGCTTCCTGCTCGCCGCGCTGCCGGTCGAGCCACCGCCGCCCGGCCTGGAGCATGGCCCACCACCGATCAATTCGACGATCAAGCGCCACTCGGTGATGACGGTCAACGGTAGCTTCACACTCTCCGCGAGCGATGCCCGCATCCGTGACCTCGACTTCACGCGGACCTACAACAGCAACGACCCGCGCTCTGGCTCGCTCGGGCCCGGCTGGACCCACAACTATGCCGTTCACCTGGCCGATCCCGGCGACGGCACCGGTACCGTGCTGGTGGTTGGTCCACAAGGCCGCGCTGACCGCTATGTGCCAACCGCCAATGGTTTCGACCCGCCACCTGGCATCGGCAATGAACTGTCGAAGCACGAGGCGGGCCTCCAATTACGCTACCGTGACCTGAGTCGGCTGCTGTTCGATGCCGACGGCCGCCTGGTGGCTATGCTCGACCGCTACGACCAGGCGACACGCCTCGAGTACGGCGAGTCATCGGGCCAGCTAGCGTCGGTCACCGCGTGGTGGAGCGGCAGCTTGACGTTCACGTACGACGGCGACCGCTTGATCAGCGTCGTCAGCGCCCTGGGGCAAACCACGTACGACTATGACGAGCAGGGCCGTCTGTCCAGCGTGGTCGGCCCTTCGGGCGCGCTAACTCAGTACACGTATGACGGTGACTCGGCACGCCTCAGCACGTGGGTCAATCCCAACGGTCACACGGTCGTCACCAACACATACGACGACCTGGGCCGTGTCGCCGGCCAGTCTGACCCGATCGGCGTTCAGACGACCTACGCGTACACACCACTGCCGGGCGGCGGCCTGGTCGTGCTGACCGACGAGGCGGGCGGCGCGGTACAGCTCGAGGAGACCTTCGACGCGCACGGCTTTCTGATCCGACGGGGCGCCCGATAGCATCGCGTGCGATGAGCATCGCGGACAAGCAGCTGGTGTTTGGCGGCGCTGGGCCAGGGACGCCATGGGGCACGCTTGGCCTGGTTGTCGGCCGGGCTCTGGCGCCGCATGGCTTCACGGTGCGCGTCGAGCCGGAGGCTTCGCGGGACCGCAATCCGCGCCTGATGGCCGACGGCAAAGTCGACATCGGCGGCACCACAGCGCATGCAGTGCGCTGGGCCTACCAGGGGCGGCACACGTTCGAAGGTGAGCCGCCGCGGCGAAACTTGCGTCTGATCGCGACGATCATGCACCCGGCCTGGCTCGGCATCGCCGTGCGCTACGAGACGTGGATCACCGACTTGAGTCAGATCCGCCAACGGCAACTACCGGTGCGCGTGATCGGCGGGCGGGGCGCCCTGTTCGAGCCGGTCTGGCGCCACTATGGCCTGTCGCGTGAGCTGATCGAGTCGTGGGGCGGCGCCTTCTACAGCATGCCCGCGCGTGCCGAGGGCGCGGCGTTCGTACCTGGACCGTGGGCGCGCAGTGGCGAGTTCGACGTCATCATGGATCCGATCTACGCCGCCTTCACCATCGAGCAAACCTTCTGGTACGACGCGTCGATCCTGCACAACTTGCGCTTCCTCGGCCTGCCTGGCGATCTGCTGCATTCCATGTGCGCCGACCTCGGCGGTGAGCCGGGCTTCATACCGTATCGGCTGTATCGCGGCGTCACCCAGGACACGCCGAGCCTGTACCGACCGTGGCAGGTCATCTACGCCCGCGACGATACGCCCGAGGAGTTTGCCTACCTGCTCGCACGCGCGCTGGACGAAGGCCGCCACCTGTTCCGTCAGACGCTGCTGCCCTTCTCCTACGATCCGCGCGAGGTCGCCCGGAACAACGGCTTCCCGCTCCACCCCGGCGCCGAGCGCTACTACCGCGAGGTCGGCTACCCCATCGGCGCACCCTCCGACTGACGCCGAGGCCAGCCGCTGAGTCGCCGCACGCCACCGCCGCCGCGGTCCACGCACTCGCCGAACCTCCAGGCCGAGTCAATCGCCAAAGCCATCGTCCCGACCCGCCATCCTGTCAGCTTCTTTTTTAGAGCCTGTCTGCTTCACAGCCTGTCGGCTTCTTTTCAGAGTCTGTCTGCTTCAGAGCCTGTCTGCTTCAGCGCCTGTCTGCTTCTCTTTAGAGCCTGTCTGCTTCTCTTTAGAGAAGGAAAGTCCTCTCTCGCGCGGCGCACGGTCGATGTCGGCAGCCAACCCGAGCGCCCATGCGAAATGCACTAGTGCGTTTCGTTGGCAATCGCGATGATCTTGTCCAGGAACCCGTCGCCTGATGGGGTGCCCAGGATGACCTTGTAGTCGGCCAGCTTGGCCCACTCGGGCGTGGCCTCGGGATACAGCACCTTCGCG
>DASXRR010000332.1:0-3769 GCA_036506475.1 Chloroflexota bacterium | reverse complement strand
GCTGCCGCGGCTGGTTTGGGCGTCGGTCAAGCTGCTGTGGAGCTCATCGCCGCGCGTGTTCACGGTGGTCGCCCTGCTCCAGGTCCTTGGCGGGGCCGCGGCGGGCCTCCAGCTCATCCTGGTCAGGAATCTGCTCGAGGCCACGCTCGGTTCGAACTCAGACTTTTCGGCGGTCGTGGTGTGGCTCCTCGCATTGGCCGGCGTGCTGCTGTTCACCACGGTCAGCGGCTCGACGCAGTGGGAATGGCAGCGCCTGCTGAGCGAGTACGTGAATCGCCGCGCGATCCTGCGCATCCTCGACGTGGCCGCGGCCGCCAACCTCGAAACCTTCGAAACGCCCGACTTCCACAATCGACTCGAACGGGCGTGGATGACCAGTGGCGGCCGGCCTATTCAGACCACGCAGAGCTTGCTCGGCCTGGTCGGCTCCGTCTCGGGTGTGGTCGGCATCGCGCTGGGCCTGTTCACGGTGCTGCCGATTCTCGTGCCGCTGCTGTTCGTCGGCTGCATCCCGATCCTGATGCTGATGCTGCGCAGCAGCCGAGCGCGCTACGAGTTCGACTTCATGATGACGCCGGTCGAGCGCCGGCGCTCGTACATCAGCCGCGTGCTGACCCATCGCCAGCACGCCCACGAGGTCATCGCCTTCGGGCTGGCCGACTATCTCGGTCGACGCTGGCGCGAGCTGCACGACGAGCGTTTGCGCGAGCTGCGGCGACTGGTCCGCATCCGACTCCAACTGGCGAGCCTGGCCGCGCTCGCCGAGACGGTGCTGTTCATCGCGCCGGTGGCGCTGGTCACGTACCTGTTAGTCACGGGAACGCTGGCCGTGCCGCAAGCTGTCGCGGCGGCCACGGGCATTCTGTTGCTCCGCCCGGCCCTGCGCGGCGTGCTGTGGAGCAGCAACGAGATGTATGAGTGCGGCCTGTTCCTGGACGACTACGAGCAGTTCGTGAACCTCAAAAACGAGCTCGACACACGGCGCGGCACGGCTCCGGCGCCGCTGTCGTTCGCGACCCTGCAGTTGGACGGCGTGACCTTCACCTATCCCACGGGTGACCGGCCGGCGCTTCTGGATGTATCGCTGGAAGTTCGGGCTGGTGAGATCATCGCCCTGGTCGGCGAAAACGGCTCAGGCAAGACCACGCTGGCCAAGCTTTTGTGCGGCCTGTACACGCCCAGCGCGGGCACGATGACCTGGGATGGCCTGGACACATCGGCTATGGACCCATCGGCGCTGCGGCGAGGTGTCGCGGTGTTGTTCCAGGACTTTTGCCAGTACTTCCTGAGCGTGCGCGAGAACATTGGCGTCGGACGCCACGAACGCCTGCTCGAGCCGGACAGCATTCCGCTCGCGGCGCAGCAAGCCGGTGCCGATCGGTTCATCACCGATCTACCGGACGGCTACGAGACGCTGCTCGGGCCCGAGTTCGAAGGCGGGCACAACCTGTCAGTAGGACAGTGGCAGCGCATGGCCCTGGCTCGAGCGTTTCTACGCGATGCGCCGCTGGTCATTCTCGACGAGCCCACGGCTGCGCTCGACGCCCGCGCCGAGCACGAGCTGTTCGACTCCATGCGCTCGCTGTTTCAGGGACGGACCGTGCTGCTGATCTCGCATCGCTTTTCGAGCGTGCGCTCGGCCGACCGGATTTACGTGCTGCACCACGGTCGGCTGATCGAGCACGGCACGCACGGGGAGCTCATGGCGCTGAGTGGTCAGTACGCGGAGTTGTTCACACTCCAGGCCGAGGCGTATCAGGCCGAGCGCTAGTGCTCCCGAAGCGGTCCGTCAGGCACGCGAAGTGGGTATTGGGAGCGCCAGGGCGAGAGTGTCGCCCAGTAGCGCGCCTCCCACCCGTCGGCGCCCTCGGGCCGGCGCGGCGCTAGAAGCTCCGCGTTTGCACTGACCGGACTGCCCAGCGCATGCGCGATCTGCTGCAGCGCCCACAGCACCTCGGGCTGGCCGATTCTGAGCAACAGCGAGTGCCATTCTGACTCCTCGCGACCACTCTGGACGCCGAGGTGCTGCAGGTACGAGTGATACAGCGCGACCGCCTGATCGCCTGTGCCGCCATGCGCGATGAGCCATGCGCCAGTCACCAGGCCGGCACGGCCCGCGCCGGCGCGGCAGTGGACATAGACACCCGGCCCGGTTTCGAGCTGCAGGTCAAGTGCCCGCAGCGCCGCGGCCAATTCCTCGGGCGGTGGAGCGCTGAAGTCCTCGAGCGGCGCGTGCGCAAAGCGTAGCCCGGCGCGCTCGACCACGCCTCGTTCTTCCTCCACGTCGTACTGATGCGGCGACGAGATGCGTCGATGCGGCGAGGGCACCTCGCCGTGCGGTCGCAGCGACAGGACCGCGCTGATGCCGAGGTCGTGTAGTCCGTGGAACGTGTCGTCGGCGAGCGGCGGCTGCTCGCCCCGCGCCACGACACCCGGCACCACCCAGCCGAAGTTCCTGATGCCCGCCACAGCGCGCGGAGCCGCCAGATCCAGTTCCTGCATTCTTGGACAGCAGACTAGCAAGGCTGGGACTCGACGCCCAAGCGGGCTGTTAGCGTTCCGCGTGCGGCGGCCTCGGAGACCGTTTTCGAGCAGCGCCGTTGCGGCGCTGTTACGCTGGCCTGTGGTGTGTGACTTCACCCGACGAGGAGTTCGATGAACGACTTACAGGCCTACATGGTCCACGAATATGTGGCGGACTACAAAGAGGGCCATCTGTCGCGTCGCGACCTGGTTCGCCGAGTGCTGAATATCACGGGCGGCATCGGTTCGACCGCCGCCATCCTGCTCGCTCTCGGCTGTACACCGCAGCCCGCCGCGCAGCCGACCACGGCGCCGGCCGCGCCACCGCCCGCGGCACCCAAACCGACCACGGCGCCGGCCGCGTCGCCCGCCAGCAGCCCAGCGGCCGCCGCGGTCAGCAGTCCGTCGCCGGCCGCCGCGGTCAAGCCGTCGCCGGCCGCTTCACCCGCTGCATCGCCGGCCGCGTCGCCTTCGGCGGCGCCCACAGCCCAGAGTCCCCTGTCGGTGCCCGCGAACGATCCGGCTATCGACGGCCAGGACATCACGTTCCCCGGTAAGGACGGCGCGACGATCATGGCCTACCAGGCTCGACCTAAAGCCGCGAGTGGTCCGCTGCCGCTGGTCCTGGTGTGCCACGAGAACCGAGGCCTGACCGAGCACATCCGCGACGTCGTGCGCCGCTTCGCCAAAGAGGGGTACACGGCGTGCGGTGTCGACCTGGTCAGTCGCTCGGGCGGTACCGCCAAAGTCACCGATCCGAACCAGTTCTCCGCGCTCCTGACTGGCCAGGGCGTTAACCAGGACGTCTTCGTCGGCGACTTCGCCTCAGCCGTCGCGTACTACAAGACCAAGCCGGACCTGGCCACCGACAAGATCGGCATGAATGGCTACTGCTTCGGCGGCGGCATCGTCTGGCGCTCGACCGAGCAAATCCCTGAGCTCAAGGCCGCTACGCCGTTCTACGGTGCGTTCCCGCCGCTGGACAAAGTGGGCGACATCAAGGCCGCCGTGCTGGGCGTGTATTCCTCAGATCCGCAGGATTTCGCCAACAACATGCGCGAACAGCTCGATCAAGCGCTTACGGCGGCCAGTGTGACGCACAAGTTCAACGTCTATCCGGATACGCGCCACGCCTTCCACAACGACACCGGCGCCGCCTATAACCGTGACCAGGCGCTCGCCGCATGGCGCGACATGCTCGCCTGGTTCAAACAGTACCTCGCCTGACGAAAATCGCCGCCCACAG
>DASXRR010000331.1:0-4097 GCA_036506475.1 Chloroflexota bacterium | reverse complement strand
GCCAGCGCACGAGCCAGTCGCCGTGGGTAGTCGCTAGGAGGAAGCCGTACGCGCGGCGAGATACTCCTCGAGCGCCGCGCGTACTTTCGAGCGCCCACGGTGAAGGAGCACGCGCTGGTTTGCATCGCTCAGCTCTAGCAGATGACAGACCTCGTCGGCTCCGAGGCCTTCGATGTCGCGCAGGGTGACGACCTCCCGCTGTGCTGGAGGCAGTTGAGCAAGCGCTGCGCGGATGTGTGCGTTCAACTCATTGGCTAGCAGTTGCTGTTCAGGCAAGGCACTTGTAGGTGGCACAAGCCAGTGGCCGGGCCAGCGGTCCTCGGCCCCTCGGAACCGTTCTGGGCTAACGGCCGGCTCGAACGTTTCCGTCTCGGCATTCACCAGACTGGAGAAGGCGACGGTCCTCGCGTCGCGTGTGGCACGCGTGCGTGCGCGATTGACAAGGACACGAAAGAGCCAGGTCTTGAGCGACGACCTGCCCTCGAACTGATCGAGCCCACGCAGGAGTGCCAACCAGGTTTCCTGAGCGACGTCCTCGGCTGCGCTGCCAGCCACGTAGAGCCGCGCCAATCTCACCAACGAGCTGTGGTAGCGCTCGATAAGATCGGCGAACGCCGCTTCGTCACCTGCACGCAGGGCTTGAACCAGGGCTGCGTCGCCGCCGCCCGGGAGATCGATAGCTGGTTGTTCCACACGCGACGTCATCGGCCGATCTGGCGCTTGGTGTGCCGATTCTATGTCGGCTGGGTCGCTGGATATGCGACATGTAACAACCGGCGTCGCGCGAAGACAATTCAAAAGTGGAGACAGGTGCTGCGAACAACCCCGCGGTCGAGCAGCCCACCCCAGGCGAGGCACGGCGCCCCGAGGCCCTCGCGTTCGGGACGCTAGCGCTGCTCCACCTCCTTCCGGGAGCGTTCGGCGCGACAGTGTATGTCGTGCTGGCCGGCCCGGTGGCGGCGGCGGGCTACCCGCCGCTCGCGGCGCTGCTCCTGGCTGTCGCTGCTGTCATTCTGCCGATCGAAATGGCGATCATGGCCTACGCACGAGCGTTTGGGCAAGCCACCTACCGCCAGCCCGTGTCGAGGCGAACGTGGATCTGGCTCGTGCCTGCCCTGCTCGCGGCGGCCGTTCTCGGGAGTGCGATTCTGACGCCGGCGGACGCATACATTGCTCAGCTCGCCTTCGCGTGGTTGCCCGAGTGGTACTTGCGGCCAATCGACTTCGACGCCGCGAGCCGCTACTCGGCGTCTGCCTGGACGATAACGCTTGCCGCCTACCTGATCCTGAACGGCGTCGCCGGGCCAATCGTGGAAGAGCTGTACTTTCGTGGATGGCTGCTGCCGCGTACGCATCGTTTCGGCCGTTGGGCGCCGTTGCTAAATGTCGTGTTGTTCAGCCTGTATCACTTCTGGGCGCCGTGGCAGTTCCTGTCGCGAGTGGCCGCCGTAGCCCCGTTTGCGTACGCAGTCTGGTGGCGACGCAATGTTTATCTGGGAATGCTTGTGCACGTCACGCTGAACACCATCGGCGGCATCATCGTCATCGCCGCCATCGCTGCCCGGCTCTAGTTCTGCTGCGCCGACCAGGCACGGTAGACGCGCAGCAGCCGCTCGCGTGCTTCTGGACTGATCGAGCGTTCCGAACTGCCGCCTAGCACGCCGAGTGTCAGGCGCATCTGTTCGAGGTACGCCCGGCACCCGGAGCATGCGGCCAGGTGCGCCTCGAAGCGAAGCCGCTCAGGAAGCGTGAGGCAGCCGTCGAGGTGATCGGTGACGAGCTCGACCAGCTCCTGGCAGGCCATCTCGTCATCGGTCTTGCTCATGAATTAGGGCAGTGGCACGTCGTGTTCGCTCACGGCGAGCATCTGGAGCCGTGCCAGGTCGAGGAAGTTTGCTGCGTCCGCGGCCACAGCTTGGCCCTCTGGCGACGCGAATGCAGCCTGCATGGCTTCAGGGCTGTCGAACCAGTCTTCGGCGATGCCGTCGCACGGCGGTGGGGCACCATCAGGTCCGGGCAGCACGTCGTTCAATACCAGACGCTGTAGTCCAGGTAATCGGCTGAGCAGCTCCGTATGTTGGCCGTGCCATTGTCGACGGAACTCTTCGACCGTCAGGTCCGCCCGTCGGTGCAGCAAAAGTACGATCTTGATCATCGTGTCTACCCTTCAGGCCGCGCGAAGGAGCTGGCGCTGCTGGACGGGACCGGTAGTTGCCACACTGTGGATCAGGCGGCGATATGCGCTGCGCTGCGCAATGGCCAGCTGTCGCCGGGCTGCAAGCCGCTGGGCGACATCGTCAACGACACGACTCTTGTTTAGTTGCATTGGTTTCTGTTCTCCGCCTGTACAGTCTCGGGAACAGTCCAGGCGTTACGCGGGGGCGGGCGCTCGAGGCGAACTGCTCGCTTCAAGGGTGACCCTAGCGGCCGTCATGTCAGCTTCGTTCGCGATTTCGCGTTGAAGGAAGTAGTTCAGCGCGGTGCGAATGGCAGCGATAGCAGCTAATCGCCCGATTTCGTCCCAGCTTGGCTCCACAGCTGTACGTAGAATGTCGGCGCCCAGCAAGAACTCCAGCGAGAGGGCCAGCGACCGGCCCAGGGCCAGCCGCACGGCATCGGACGGCAGTGTCCGATGCCGCGCGACGAGCCCCGCCACGAAGCGAATCGTCGCCAGCACGACGGCGACCGCGACGATCATCACGCCAATGCCTTCCACAACCGTGGCGATGTTCTGCGCCACGAGCCGCAGCGGCTCCGCGAGCGAGATCACGCCGAAGCCTCCAACAGGCGCAACACACGTAAGACCTCCGCAACGCCCCATGCCTGAGCGACGGCGCCGCGCGGCGTATGCGGCTCATCTCCCTCGAGGATCTCGGATACGCTGCCCAGGCAAGCATCCCGCAAGTGATGCACGAAAGGACGCACCAAAGCCAGTGCCGTGCTCCGATCGTGGTGCACGCGGTAGTGCGCTTCAACGTAGGCGCCCATCAGCCAGGTCCACACCGGACCCTGGTGATACGCGCTGTCGCGCTGGATGGGACCGCCGCCGTACTCGCCTCGGTAGGCGGGATCCGGTGGGGCAAGGGAACGCAGGCCGTATGGCGTCAGCAGTGAGCGGCCAACAGTCGTGAGGACCCCCTCAGCGATCTCGCCCTCTACTAAGGAATAGGGCAGCGACAGCGCGAGAATTTGATTTGGCCGCAGCTGCAGCTCGTCACTCTGCGGAGTGTCCACGACATCGGCGAGGTAACCGAGCTCCGGCCGCCAGAAGCGGTTCAGAAAGCTCGATCGTGCCTGTTCGGCCAGCGCGCTATACGACGCCGCCCGATGGTCGGCGCGCTCGGCGAGCCAGGCTGCAATGGTGCGCAGCACGTTGTACCAGAGCGCCTGAATTTCAACCGGCTTACCTATCCGTGGTGTGACGACCCAGTCGCCAATCTTCGCATCCATCCATGTGAGCTGCACTCCGGGTTCACCTGCGCGCAACAGACCGTCGACCGGGTCGACCTGGATCCCGTAGCGGGTGCCGCGTCGGTGCCAGTCGACGATGCTGCACAGCACCGGCAGCAGCTCGTCGACCAGCACCGTATCGCCGGTAGCTTGGACGTAGGCACGGATGGCGAGCACGTACCAGAGCGTCGCGTCAACGGTGTTGTAGCCCGGCAGCTGCCCATCGTGGTCCGGAAAGTTGTTGGGCAGCATGCCCTGATCCACGTAAGACGCGAAAGTACGCAGGATGTCGGACGCTTCTTCGGCACGGCCCGTCGTCAACGTGAGCCCGGGCAGGGCGATCATCGTGTCGCGGCCCCAATCGTTGAACCAGTGATAGCCGGCGATTACGGTTCGTCCCGTTGCGCCACGGCGCACCAGGAATTGGTCAGCGGCGAGCACAAGCTGCTGCACAAGTGGTGGACTGCCCGTGGCCGCGGCGCTCACGAGCAGTGCGCGTTGACGCGTGAGCTCCGCGTCGAGCGCACGCTCCGTCGCCAGGTCCGGCTCACGCTCCGCAGTGACCACGAAGGTCGCCGACTGACCTGGCTGGAGTCCGGCGGTGAACTCGCCAGGCACGAACAGATCGGACGTGTCCTCCAGACCGC
>DASXRR010000330.1:0-14976 GCA_036506475.1 Chloroflexota bacterium | reverse complement strand
GCCTGGCACGCCGCAGCCCGAGGCCGGTCCGGTCTGGAGCTACGAGCGAGCGCTGGAAACGGCCCGCTCGCTGCAGCAGCTGGGCGTGTTCTGGCTCGAGGAGCCACTCGACCGCTACGACTTCGACGGCCTGCGGCGACTGTGCCAGGCGGTCGAGATCTTGATCGCGGGCGGTGAAAACAATCGCGGCTTACATGAGCTGCGCTGGCTGATCGAGCAGGACGTGTACGACGTAGTGCAGCCTGAGGCGATGGTCGCGGAAACGCTGAGTGGCTTGCGCAAGATCGCTGCGCTCGGCGAGCTCCACCGCAAGCTGGTGGCGCCACATCACGGCGGTGGCGGACTGGGCCTGGCGGCGCACCTGCATCTGGCGTGTGCTATTCCCAATTCGACCTATTTCGAGATGCTGCACGAGCCGCCGGGCATGTCGTCCGACGTCTTCCAGTGGTACCTGGCCGAGCCCGTGCGGGTGAACCGCGACGGCGACATCGTCGCGCCGAGTGGCCCAGGCCTGGGCGTCGAGCCCGATCCCGACAAGATTGCACGCTTTCGCCTGTCGTCATCCTGAGCTTGCGAAGGATTCGCTTGCCGAAACGTCTGTGCTCGCGGATCCTTCGTGCTCGTTCCTCGCCTCAGGATGACAAACTTAACGGTACCCTCGCATCGCATGGACCTCGGGCTGCGCGACAAGACCGCGCTGGTCGCGGCGGCGAGTCGCGGATTGGGCAAGGCTGTGGCCTTGGCACTGGCACGCGAAGGCGCCAATATCGTGATGTTCTCGCGTGATGCCGCGGCGATCGAGGCCGCCGCGCGCGAAGTCCAGGATGCCGCCGATGGTGGCGCCAAGATCGTCGGCGTAGCCGCTGATGTGACCAAACACGAGGACCTCGAGCGCGTGGTGCACACGGCTGAGCAACGCTTTGGCGGCGTCGACATCCTCTACAACAACGCCGGCGGACCCAAGCCAGGCGTGTTCGACACCTTGTCGGACGAGGACTGGCAATCGGCAGTCGAGCTGAACCTGCTGTCGGCGATCCGACTGACGCGTCTATGCCTGCCGCACATGAAGGCCAAGCACTGGGGCCGAGTCATTACTGGCACGTCGTCCTCGGTCAAGCAGCCGCTGCCGACGCTGATGCTCTCGAACAGCGTGCGCAGCGCGACCACGGCCTGGTCGAAGACCTTGGCCGATCAAGTAGCGGCGGACGGTATCACCGTCAACACCGTGGCGCCCGGACGCATCAACACAGAACGGGTGCGCCAGATCGACGAGGACCTGGCGCAGCGGACAAGCCGCTCGCGCGACGAGGTCGAGCGCGAGGCGCTGAAAACGGTGCCAATCGGACGCTATGGCGAGCCCGCTGAGTTCGGCGCCGTCGTCGCGTTCCTGGCGTCCGAGGCGGCGAGCTATGTGACTGGCGTGACGCTGCTCGTCGACGGTGGACTCTTCCGCGGGACGTACTGATGCGTTTATCGACCAGGCTGGGCTACGGCGACGGGTTCGTGCGCGCCGCCGAGCGCGTCGTGCAGCTCGAGGAGGCCGGCGTCGACATGGTCTGGGTCGCCGAGGCGTACAGCTTCGACGCGGCCACGCGACTGGGCTATCTCGCCGCGCGGACTCAGCGCATGGAGCTCGGCTCGGGCATCTTTCCTATCTATTCACGCACCCCCGCGCTCCTGGCGCAGACGGCAGCGGGATTGGACGAGCTGTCTGGCGGCCGCGCCCTGCTCGGCCTGGGCGCGTCGGGCCCGCAGGTCATCGAGGGTTGGCACGGTGTGCCGTACGACCACCCGGTGCCGCGCACCCGCGAGATCATCGAGATCTGTCGCATGGCCTGGCGGCGCGAGGAGCTGCGTTACCAGGGTCGCCACTACACGCTGCCGCTGCCCACGGACCAGGGCACCGGCCTGGCCAAACCGATCAAGATGCTGTCGCACCCGCCACGCGCGCGCATTCCGATTTATCTGGCGTCACTGGGCGACCGCAGCGTCGAGCTCACCGCTGAGCTGGCCGAGGGTTGGCTGCCCATCTTCTTCGTGCCCGAACGGGCGCATGAGGTCTGGGGCGCGGCGCTGAAGCGAGGCCTGGCCAAGCGCTCTGAGGAGCTGGGGCCACTCGAGGTGGTCGCCGGTGGAGCGTTGGCGATTGGCGAGGGACTCGAAGGTTTGCGCGATCGGGAGCGGCCACATCTGGCGCTCTACGCGGGCGGTATGGGCGCGCGCGGCAAGAACTTCTACAACGAGCTGTTGAGTCGCTATGGCTACGAACGCGAGATGGCGCAGATCCAGGACCTGTACTTGACTGGCCAGAAGCAGGAGGCGGCGGCTCTGGTGCCAGCCGAGCTGCTGGAATCGCTGTCGCTGATTGGTCCGGCATCATTTGTCAAGGAGCGCATCGCCGCTTTCAAGACCGCGGGCGTGACGGTGCTCGACGTACAGCCCATTGGCCCCGATCCACTCGGCGACGTCGCCCGCGTGCGCGAATGGATTACCTGAACGCGCTACAGGGCGAGCCAGTCACGGACGTCGCCGGCCAGGATCACCTTCAGGATCTCGGCGCAGTCGGCCAGCTGGGGGGTTGCGGCGTGGGGCGAATCGGCGGCGCGGCGCATGCCCTGGCTGACGGCGGAGTGGAGGGTTTGAACGACTTCCCGAAGGTAGTCGTCCAGGGGCGCCGTAAGGGGCGTCTGTTCCAGCACCGTCAGAGGTATTTGCGGCCGGCGAGGGGATCAGGCACGTCCAGGCCCATGGCCTCGATGAGTGGATTGACCTCGGCCAGGTACTGCTGGCGCGCTTCGTCGTTGGTGCGGCGTTTGAGGCCCCACACGCGGTAGCGCTCCGCGCGCCGCGAATCCGACTTGCCGAACATGTCCAGGCCGGTCGTGTACCAGAAGTTCAGTGCGTGCTGGACCCGCTCCTTGGATTCGCCGCCGCGCGCGGCCATTTCGGCGGTGCGGGTCATACCGAAGTCGATGTGGCCGGCTTCTTCGTCCATGACGCGTGACGGGTGTTCGAGGATGCGCGACAGCGGCGCGTAGCTGCAGCCGACGAACTCTTCGAGCTGGTATTTGCCGACGCGGTCGATCAGAAAGCCGAAGACGGCGAAGTCCTCCCAGGTAGTGATGCGGCCGCGAAACGCCTCCAGGTAGCGTTCCTGGTTCGGTCGACTGAGGAGATAGGCGGTGTCGACGCCGATCTCGCCGGCCAGGCGGGCAAACTTGCGAAAGTGGTCGATCTCCTCCGCGGCGGTGCGCGCCACGACCAGCTGGTCGATCTGTGATGGCGCCGCGGGCAGCATCGCGTCGACGTACAGATGGGGCCCGCCGATCTCGCAGTCGGCCTGGATGGCCAGGACTCTCCGCAGCAGGTCGATGTACTCAGGGTCCTGGCGTGCCAGGTCGTGTTGCTCGATCTGGTCGGGGAACACCGTCTCAGCGTACCGCGGACACTCCCTACAATCATCGCCGATGGCCACCCGCGGCGCCTGGGCGGCGCTCGTGGGGTGTGTCATCACTATCCTTCTGGCGTCCGGCAGCCGCACGTCGCTCGCGGCGTTCTTGCGCCCGATCGAGGCCGATCTGGGCTTGGATCGCGCGGTGCTGTCGACGGCGGGAGCCTTGACGGTGCTGACCTACGGTCTGGCGCAGCCGATTGTGGGCGCGCTGGCGGCGTGGCTCGGAGCGCGCCGCGTCATGATCGGCTCGACCGTCCTGATGGCCCTGGGTGGCGTGGGCGTGGCCAACGCCAGCGAGCCGTGGCAGCTGTATGTCTTCGCCGGGATCCTGCCCGGGCTCAGCTTCGCGGGCGCGAGCAGCGTGCCCGCGGCGGTGTTGCTCGCGGGCTGGTTCACCACGCGCCTGGGTCTGGCGACGGGCATCATGAGCAGCGCCATCCCGGCTGGCCAGAGCATCTTCGTGCCGCTCGGCACGCTGCTCGTGCCCAGCATCGGCTGGCGCGCGACGTACCTGTTGCTGGCACTCGCGGTGGCCGTTATCGCGGTGCCGGTGCTGGCGCTTGTGGTGCGCGACCCCCCGCAACCAGTAGCGCATGGTGTCTCCCATGCGAGTCCGAAAAAGCCAGGCTGGGACATCTGGCTGGTCGGCGTGGGCTACTTCGGCTGTGGCTTCTCGGACCAGTTCGTCTCGATCCACCTCGTGGCGCTCGCTGCTGACAGTGGTCTCGACCCACTCGTCGGTGCGGGGCTGACAAGCCTGCTGTTGGTGGTCGGCATTGTCGGCAGCGTGGGGTCGGGACCGTTCGCCGATCGTGTTCGGCCCAGGCATATGTTGGCGGGGCTGTATCTGACGCGGGCGTTGGCACTGCCGCTGCTCTTCCTCGCCGGGCCTCAAGGGGTCTGGGCATTGGTCGCGTTCGGGGTGTTGTTCGGCGCCACGTACATCGCCAATCAAGCGCCGGGCGCGCGCCTGGTGCGCGATCGCTACGGCGTGGGCGCGGTCGGTCCACTGATGGGCAGCGTTGGACTGGCGCACCAGGTTGGCGGCGCGCTTGGCGTGGGCATGGGCGGACTGAGCGTGGCTCAGACTGGCACGTACAACCTCGCAATAGCAGTAGTCATCGGAGTCGTGCTGGCGGCCGGACTGTCGCAGCTGCTGATTCCCAGGCCGAAGTTGCCAGCACCCTGACCGGAACCGCATCATCGGGCGCGGCGGGACCATGCCCGAACTACCCGACATCACGGTCTACCTCGACTTCATGCAGACGCACATCGTCGGCGAGCCGCTGCTGCGTATTCGGTGTGCCAGTCCATTTGTGCTGCGTACGGCTGATCCGCCGCTGAAGGCCGTCGAAGGCAAGCGCGTCCTGGGCACACGGCGGATGGGCAAGCGCCTGATCTGGGAGCTCGAGGATGAGCTGTTCGTGGTGATCCACCTGATGATCGCCGGACGTTTTCGCTGGCGCGAACCAGACGCGGCGATCACGGGCAAGATCGGCCTGGCGGCGTTCGACTTCCCTGCCGGCACCCTGCTGTTGACCGAGGCATCGCCCAAAAAGCGGGCCTCGATTCATTTGATTCGCGGCACCGACGTGCTGCGCGAGTTCGATCGTGGTGGACTGGAGGTCTTCGATGCTGACCTCGATCAGTTCCGCAAGCGGCTACTGATCGGCAATCACACCATCAAACGTGCGTTGACCGATCCGGACCTGTTCTCCGGCATCGGCAATGCCTACTCGGACGAGATCCTGCATCGGGCGCGGCTATCACCGGTCAAGATGACCGGCAAGCTCGAAGAGGACGAGGTCCAGCGGCTCTTTTCAGCGACGCGCGAGGTCATGCAAGAGTGGATCGATCGGCTGCGTCGCGAGGCCAACGGCGGCTTTCCGGACAAAGTCACCGCCTTCCGCAAGGATATGGCCGTGCACGGCAAGTACAAAGAGCCCTGCCCCGTGTGTGGCACCCCGGTCCAGCGCATCGTGCACGCCGAAAACGAATCGAACTACTGCCCAACGTGCCAGACCGGCGGCAAACTGCTGGCCGATCGCGCCCTTTCCAGATTGCTCAAAGCAGACTGGCCCAGAACGATCGACGAGCTCGAGCAGCGGCGAACGAAGAATGCCCGGTAATGGCCCGTTGGCCGAGTATTTGAGGATGGCCGATGCTGGGGTCATGGACCCGTGCGAGCGGACTGAGCTGATCGAGGGCGACTTCATCGTCCGTTTCCGCGGGTCCAGATCGCCGTGTCGGCACTGCTCGGCTTAGACGTGCTACCTGGTTGCGTCGAGGGCCGCGCGAAGGACCTTCTGGCCGGCGGGTGTGGCGAAGTCGCTGCCGCTGCCCTGATGCTCCATGATCACCGCGACGGCGACGCGCGGGTTGTCGGCGGGGGCGAAGCCGATGAACCATGAGTGCGATGTGCCATCGCCGATCTCGGCGGTGCCGGTCTTGCCGCCGACTTTGACGCCGGGGATGGCAGCTTTAGCCGCGTAGCCGTTGTCGACGCCTTCGACCATGAACTCGGTCAAGGTCCGCGCGGTCTGATCGGACATCGCGATCGAGAAGAACTCGCCGCCCTGGTGGATAGACCGAACGGCGGAGCCGCTGCGCAGCTCGGCTGCGAGATACGGCGTCGGCACGCGGCCACCGTTGGCGATCGTGGCCGCGAGCAGCGCCATCTGCATCGGGCTCGCCTGCAGCTCGCCCTGGCCGAATGCCGTCTGGACCAGCAGCTCGGGCGACCACTCGGTGTTGTCGCGTTTGACGTGACTGGGCTCGACGGGTAGCTCGAAGGGCAACGTGCGCTCGAAGCCGAAGCGCCGCGTGTAGTCCGTCAGCAGGTCGGCACTGGCCCGAATCGAAGCACCAGGACGCGTCCAGGGATAGGGGCCAGGCGGCGTGTCATCCAACCAGGGATTCAGCGGGCGAGCCTCGGGGAAGCCAAACAGCACCCCCGACAGGCCGAAAACGCGGTTCGAGGACCAGGCGAATGCCTGTTTGTACGTCAGCCTGGGTAGGTGCTGACTGTTCTTGCAGTCGACGCTATACGTGCCGACCTTGATCGCGGTCGTACACAGGAACGGCTGGTTCAGGTCGACCAGGCCCTGGTCCACGGCAGCCGTCGCGGTGACCGTTTTGAAGGTCGAGCCAGGCACATAGAGGGCCTGGAGGGCACGATTGAACAGCGGCTGGCCGGGATTGCTCTGGAGTTTGGCGAGCTGATCGTCGGGCGCGTTTGGATCGAAATACGGCGTCGAGACCAGCGCCAGCACGGCGCCCGAATGGGGATTGAGCGCGACGATGGCGCCACTCGCATCACCCAAAGCAGCGACGGCGGCATCGTGGACTCGGGTGTCGACGGTGAGAACCAGGTCGCTGGTACTCGGTGGACGATGAAACAGCAGGGCGGCGAGGCGGTCCAACGTCGAAAGTGAACGCTCGCCGCGTAGCTCGGCGTCGTACAGCGCTTCCAGGTTGGTGTCGCCAAAACGTGGGCTGTGAAAGCCGAGCGTGTGGACCAGAGACGGCTTCGCGTACCGTCGGCGCATGCCGTCAGGACCAGGATCAGACGTCGCCAGCACCTGGCCAGTGCGGTCGAGGATCCGCCCGCGCGGCTCTTCCAGGCGCGCCTGGGCCACACGTGGGTTGCCCGGATCCGTGGCCAGATCGCCGGCGCGCCATACCTGCCAGTAGCCGAGCGCGACCGCGACCACGACGAAGCCAGCCACCAGCGCCAGCCCGGTCCGACGCACGTTGTCGCGCAGCACGTCAAGCACGAACGCGCACATCCTCGTGCGAGATGCGTTGCAGCAGGCCAACGATCAGGAAGTTGGCGACGACCGAGCTGCCGCCGTAGCTGACGAAGGGCAAGGTGATACCGGTGAGCGGGATCAGCTCGAGCGCACCGGCCAGGATGATCAGCGCTTGCAAGCCCAGGACCGACGTCAGCCCCGCCGCCAGCAGCGCGCTGAAGCCCGAGCGCGCGTGGAGGGCGACGAGAAATCCGCGGACGACCAGAACGATGAACAGGCACACCACGCCGAGTGAGCCGACCAGTCCGAGCTCTTCGCCGATCGCGGCGATCACGAAGTCGGTATGGACTGCTGGAATGTAGCGTGGTGCCCCTTCTGCCAGGCCGACGCCGAATACGCCGCCCGAGCCGAGCGCGTAGAGCGCTTGCACGAGCTGATAGCCCACCGTTTCCCGGTTGGCCCACGGATCGAGCCAGATCACCACACGGGTATGGACGTGCTCGAAGAGTTGGCTGGCGATCGCCCCGCCCAGCACGAGCAGCAGCACGCCGACCAGGACGTAGCTCATCCGACCGCTCGCGATGTACAGCATGGTGAAGAGCACCGTCGAAAACAGCAGCGCCGGACCAAGATCCTTCTGCAGCCAGAACAGCACCAGCGCGGCGCCGACCATGAGCAAGATCGGCGCGAGGTACGGCACCGGCGGCACATACAGCGGACCAATGCGCCGCCCAGCGTAGGCCAGCAGCTCGCGGTAGTCCTCCAGGTAGGCAGCCAGGAACAGGACCAGCAGCAGCTTGACAGCCTCGGTCGGCTGAATGCTGATGCCGCCAATGGAGAACCACAACGCCGCGCCGCTGCCATTCGGGTCGCGTCCGAAGGCGAGCGTGAGCAGTTGAAGCACGATCGCCAGCATGGCCCAGGTGTAGCGGTAGCGACGTAGCCACTGGATCGACGGCAGCAACCCAACCAGTACCAGCGCGCCAAGGCCAATGAGCACCCACAGGCCCTGGCGCGGTCCGAGACCTGGCTCGAGGCGCGACGTCATCAACTGGCCGATCGCGGCCAGCGCGCCCGCGACGGGCAGCAGCATGGGGTCGGCGCGCGGAAAGCGCCAGCGCAGCCAGATGGTTGCGGCGACGAGGCCCGCCGCGAATATGGCCGCGCCCGTAAGCGTTTGCCACTCGACGATCTGCCGGCGGACTATAGCCAGCTGGATCAGGCCGATGGCTAGCAGTGCGGCAGGAAAGGCGAGCAGCAGCGCCGAGCGGGCCGCGGCGGGGGCGCGTACCGCGGCGGCGGCGGAAGCCATGGATCAGATCGTATAGTTCGACCAACGATGCCGACCAAAGCAACGGTGGCGGCGCTGCGCACTCGACCCGAGCGCGTGCTCGAGGACTACGACCGCCTGATCGACCTGGCCGGCGTGGCGAAGTATCTGCAGCCCGGTACGCCCACGATTCTCAAAGACAACATCAGCTGGCACTTTCCATTCCCGGCTGCGAATACGACGCCCTGGCAGCTCGAAGGAACGGTGCGTTCATTGCGCGCTCGAGGCTATCCGGACCTCACCTGCGTGCAGAACAAGACGGTGGTCACCGACGCCTTCAAAGGCGAAGATCTGAACGGCTACGTCCCGATCTTCAAAGGCTACAACATCCCTGTTCTGTACAACTTCAAAGACAGCGACATGCGCTGGGTACGGATCGAGCCAAAGGCGAACATGCTGGTCCTGAACCGCATCTTTCCTGAGGGTATTCACGTTCCGGATTTCTTCTTCGGCAAGAACATCGTCCACTTGCCCACGGTGAAGTGCCACATCTATACGACAACAACAGGCGCGATGAAGAATGCGTTCGGTGGCTTGCTGAACACACGCCGACATTACACACATAGCTGGATCCACGAGACGTTGGTCGACCTGCTCAGCATTCAAAAGGAGATCCATTCGGGGATCTTTGCGGTGATGGATGGCACAACCGCGGGTAACGGCCCCGGCCCGCGGACGATGTATCCCGAGATCAAGAACGTCATCCTGGCCAGTGGCGATCAGGTCGCTATAGACGCTGTCGCGGCCAAGCTGATGGGTCTGGATCCGCTGAGTATTCCGTACATCCGCCTGGCGCACGACGCTGGCCTGGGTGTTGGCGATCCGCGGGAGATCGAGCTTGTCGGCGATGCGGACCTGGCCCAGGAGTCATGGGGCTTTCACGTCGGCGACAATGGCGCCAGCCGCGTCGGCGACCTGGTCTGGTTCGGTCCGCTCAAGCCGATGCAGAACGTGCTGATGCGCACGCCGCTGGTCAACCTGTTCATCCTCGGCTCCGAGGTCTACCACGACTATTACCGCTGGCCGACGCGCGATCGGCGTGTGTTCGAGGGCTGGCTCGCCAACACACCGTGGGGTGCGCTTTTCCAGGAGTACCACCGCCGCGGGGTCATCGGCGGTTCTGAGCTCGCCGCGCAAACGGTTTGACCGTGGCCCGCAACTTGCAAGGGCTGGCCGATTCAGGGTAGAGAGCGAGCGATGGTCCGGATAGTGCCGGTCCACAGTGCGAAGAAGGCGCACGAGGTGCACGCGGACGAGTCGAGTGGCGATGCGGCCGATGTTGAAGAGTTCATGGCAGTCGCGGCGCACGATCTGCGGAATCCAATTGCGGTCGTGCGCGCCTCGGCGCAGATGGCACAGCGCCAGATGGCGCGCGGCGACGCGGACGCAGCACGCGGGCGTCTGGCCGCGATCGTCGAACAAACCGATCGTCTGACCGAGATGCTCGAGATGTTCGTCGATGCCGCGCGGCTCAGTGCGGGGCGCTTGCCGCTGCAGCTCGAGCCCTCGGTCGACCTGCGCGATGTGCTCGATGCGGCAGTGGCTCGGGCGCGCCAGGGGACGCCAGAGCCCGAGCTGCGCGAGGTGCGCGCCGTGGTGCCTGAACGGTGCATCGGCGCGTGGGATCGCCCGCGGCTTGTGCGCGCCGTGCGCGCGCTGGTGTCGAACGCATTGCTGTACGGCGCTGTCTCGGAGCCGGTCTCGGCGGTCGCGGCGTGCGCGGATGGCCGGGTGCGATTGACCATCAGCGGTGGCGGCCCAGGTCCCGACGCTGATGAGCAAACGCACCTGTTCGAGCGCTTTTTCCGCGGCCGCTCGGCTGCCGAGGCGGGCCAAGCCGGCTCCGGGTTGGGCTTGTTCGTGGCGCGCGGCATCGCCAGAACCCACGGTGGCGACGTGCGCCGGGTCGCAGGCGACACGTTCGAGCTGGAGCTGCCGCTGTCCTGACCGGCGCCGAGTGCTCCCCCAGGGGCGGCTTGTGCATCGGACGTGAACCGCCTGGGAATCCTCGCGCTGCGCGCGCCACCGGTTACCGTCTACCGTCCAGGTCCACCGCCCATTCCCTCCGAAGGAGTTCCGTCTCGGCGCGCGGCGCGTGCATTGACGGCGACATGAACCGCTACACGTTGGTTGGCGAGCGGGTAGCGACAAAGCACCTAAGATTGGCCTTACGTGCACGATGTGGTGGTGGTCGGCGGTGGCAACGCCGGTCTCGTGGCAGCGATTTCGGCTCGCGAAGCCGGCGCCTCGGTACTACTCCTGGAGCGCGCGCCACGCTGGCAGCGCGGTGGTAACAGTCGCCATACGCGCGATATTCGCTACGCGCACCCGCCCGGCGAGCCGTTCACCACGGGTGAGGCGTACCCAACCGAGGAGCTACTGGACGACCTGCTCAAAGTAGGCGGCGGCGCGGCGTCGCGCGCGATGGCCGAGCTGGTCGTCGACGAGTCACAGAGCGTCGCGGAGTGGATGAGTCAGCACGGCGTGCGCTGGCAGCAGCCGTTGACGGGCACGCTGCACCTGGGCCGCACCAACCGCTTCTTCCTGGGCGGCGGCAAGGCGCTGATCAATACCTACTACCAGTTCGCCGAGGAGCTCGGAGTGGATGTCCGATACGAAACGGCGGTCACGGACGTCAGCCTGAGCAACGGCGCCGCGACGGGCGTACTCATCGGAGACACGGCGATCGAGGCGCACGCAATCGTGCTCACCAGCGGCGGCTTCGAAGCCAACATCGAGTGGCTGAAACGCTACTGGGGCGACGCCGCCGACAACTACGTGGTGCGTGGCACGCCACACAACGATGGCCAGGTGTTGGCGGCGATGCTCGACAAGGGCGCGTGTACCGCCGGCGATCCGAAGGGCTTTCACGCCGTAGCTGTCGATGCGCGGGCACCGAAGTTCGACGGAGGCATCGCCACCCGCCTCGACTCGGTGCCATTCGGAATTGTCGTCAACAAGTATGGGCGGCGGTTCTACGACGAAGGCCAGGATTTCTGGCCGAAGCGCTATGCCATCTGGGGCCGGCTCATCGCCGAACAGCCGGACCAGATCGCGTACTCGATCGTCGATGCGCCCAAGCTCGAGCGCTTCTTGACGTCGCTGTACCGACCGTTTGCCGATACGACCATAGCTGGCCTGGCGGCCCAGATGGGGCTCGACGCGTCAGTCGTGGCGAGCACCGTGCGCGAGTTCAATGCGCACATCGTGCCCGGCGGGCAGTTCGACGCGGCGCGTCTGGACACGTGTCGTACCGAGGGCCTGGATCCGCCCAAGAGTCACTGGGCCGAGCCGATCGACTCGCCGCCGTTCTACGGCTACGCCCTCCGGCCAGGCATCACGTTCACCTATCTCGGACTCGCGGTCGACGATTGCGCGCGTGTGCGGACGCAGCGGGGCACGCTCGGAAATGTCTTTGCCGCGGGCGAGATCATGTCCGGCAACGTGTTGTCGTCGGGCTATCTGGGCGGCTTTGGGCTCACGATCGGCACCGTCTTTGGCAGAATCGCGGGCAGCGCGGCGGCCAAGCATGCCGCCGATTGATATCGCGAACCAGACGATCTGGCAGCTCGACGTCTGTAATGCGTGTCGCTATTGCGAAGGCTACTGCGCGGTCTTTCCGGCGCTCGAAAAGCGACGCAACTTTACCTATGGTGACGTCCTGTACCTGGCTAACCTGTGCCATGATTGTCGCGCGTGTTACTACGCGTGCATGTACGCGCCGCCGCATGAGTTCGGCGTCAACATCCCTAAGGCGCTCGCCGAGGTGCGCGAGCAAACCTATGCGCACTACGCGCTGCCGCGGCTGGCTGGCCGGCTGGTCACACATCACTGGCGGCTGCTGTCGCTGGGGACGCTGTTAGGCGTGGTGTTCTTTGGCGCTGTGGCTCTGATCGGGCCGTCCAACGAAGTCGGGGCGTTCTATCGCGTCGTGCCGTACTCGGCCATGGTGCTGCCGTTCCTGCTTCTGGCTGGCTACGCTCTCGCCGTACTGCTGATCGGCGCATTTGCGTTCGTGCGTGACACGGGTGGGGCATGGCGATGGGGCGCGTTACGTCAGGCGGCGGGCGATGCCTTCACGCTGCGCTATTTGAAAGGCGGCGCGGCCGACGGGTGCTACTACCCCGCCGAGCGCACGTCGCACGCGCGGCTAGTTCTACACATGCTGGTCTTCTATGGCTTCCTGAGCGCGACCGCGGCGACCATCGCGGCGTTCGTGCTGCAGGACTTCCTGGGCCAGCTGCCACCGTATCCAATGTGGAGCGTGCCGGTGGTGCTGGGGTCGCTGGGCGGCGTGGCGATGATCGTCGGCTCGACCGGGTTGCTGGTTCTGAAGGGGCGCAGTGACCGCGCGCCGGCCGATCCGGGAACCGTCGCACTGGACTGGCTGTTCCTGGTCAGCCTCGACGTCGTGTCGATCACGGGCATGCTGCTGTTGATCGCGCGCGACACCCCGGCCATGGGCGTGCTGCTCGTGCTGCACCTGGCGACGGTGGCCGCGCTGTTCATTTCGGCGCCTTACGGGAAATTCGCGCACCTGGTCTATCGCTACGCGGCGCTCGTCCAGCATCGGCTCGAATCGCACTGACGCCTCGACCTGGTCGTCCGCCACGGCACACTGGTCGCCAACGAAGCCGAGAACTTGCTTGACCGCGCGTTCGGCCGGCGCCTACGTTCTGCGTGACATGCTGCGCCTTGGCTATAAAGCCTCGGCCGAGCAGTTCGGACCCGTCGAGCTGCTCGACTTTGCCGTTCGCGCCGAGCAATGCGGGTTCGACAGCGTGGTCGTGAGCGACCACTTCCAGCCGTGGCGCCACACAGGCGGGCACGCGCCGTTCTCGTTCGCCTGGCTGGGCGCGGTTGGCGCGCGCACGGAGCGGGTGATGCTCGGCACGAGCGTGGTCACGCCCACGTTCCGGTACCACCCATCGGTCGTGGCGCACGCCATGGCTACGCTGGGCGTGCTGTTCCCCAACCGGGTGATGCTCGGCATCGGCACCGGCGAGTCGCTGAACGAGGTGCCGCCGATCGGCATGGTCTGGCCCGATTTCCGCGAGCGCTATGCGCGACTGCGCGAGGCGGTCACGCTCATGCGGCAGCTCTGGGCTTCGGACTTCGTCAGTTACGAGGGCACGTACTACAAGACGGTCAACGCCACGCTGTACGACCGGCCGCCGGGTGGCGTGCCGTTGTATGTCGCCGCGGGCGGACCGCAGATGGCTAAATACGTCGGTCGCGTGGGCGACGGCTTCATTTGCACCAGCGGCAAGGGCGCCGAGCTGTACCGCGACCAGCTGCTGCCGGCGCTTGCCGAAGGCGCCCGCGAAGCGGGGCGCGACGTCGCGGCGATCGACAAGATGATCGAGGTCAAGGTGTCGTTCGATACCGACCGCCAGCGCGCTCTTGAAGACACGCGTTTGTGGGGCGCGCTGGCCCTGACAGGCGACGAAAAGACGGGCGTGGAAGACCCGCGAGAGATGGAGCGTCTGGCCGACGCCTTGCCCACCGAGCGCACCGCCAGTCGCTGGATCGTCTCGACAGACGCCGAGGAGCACGTCGAGCAGATCAAGTTCTACGTCGATCTCGGGTTCACCCACCTGGTGTTCCACGCGCCCGGCAACGACCAGCGCCGCTTCCTGGAGCTCTACGCCGAGAAAGTCCTGCCCCTGCTGCGCAAGCTCTGACGTAGCTGCTAGCTATTAGCTATTAGCTATTAGCTGTTAGCCATTAGCCGTCTGCCGCCAGGCCTCGGTGCGCTGTGGTGCATGTCGGCGTCGATGCACGCGCGCCGCGCGCGAGGACGGAACTCCTTCGGAGGGAATGGGTGGATCTGGACGGTAGTCGGTAGACGGCGGACCGCTGATAGCTGACTGCTGATAGCTGATAGCTGATTGCTGTTAGCTGTTAGCCGTTAGCCGTCAGCTGTCAGGCCTCGGTGCGCTGTGGTGCATGTCGGCGTCGATGCACGCGCGCCGCGCACGAGGACGGAACTCCTTCGGAGGGAATGGGTGGATCTGGACGGTAGTCGGTAGACGGCGGACCGCTGATAGCTGATAGCTGACTGCTGATAGCTGTTAGCTGTTTGCCGTCAGCGGCCTGACCCAGTGGGGCATCGGAGCTTGGCGTGCCGACGGCGCCACCCGGGCCAAGAGGGGGCGTAGAGCGGGCGAGGCTTGGGGCGAAGCGGCGCCGTGTGACGGTTTGGCCGAAACTGTGACGCGCCGCTGACGGTTGGCGCCGTGATTGTGACGTTGCGCTGACGGTTCAGCGCGCCCGCGTGACGGTTCGCGTGACGGTCCCTGCCTACCCTGTGGGTGGCGGCGGGGGCTGGTGGGCCCAGGGGGCGGCCCGCGGCGGCCGACGGGAGCGCGAGACCTCCCTTATGCGGCCCAAATCAGGCCCGACCGAAACCAACGTTTCCAATGCGACCCGGGGCTGCT